>NZ_CP026105.1:2165311-2474641 GCF_002902965.1 Paraburkholderia hospita
GACGCGCGCGCGCTGTCGATCACGCGATCGAGTTGCGCCGCGTTGACCGTCGCGGGCTTTTCGCACAGCACATGAATACCGGCTTCGAGCGCGGCCGTCGCGTAGTGCGCGTGGCTGTCCTGCATCGTCGCGATATAGAGCGCGTCGATGCCGCTTTGAAGGAGTGCGTCGAAGCTGTCGAGCGCCTGTCCCCCATGTTGCTGCGCAAACGTTTCAGCGGGAGCGCGGCGGCGGGACCAGACTGCTGTCAGCCGCGTGTCGGGGACATGCGCGAGGCTTTGCGCGAAACGATGGGCGATGCGGCCTGTGCCAACGATGCCCCAGCGTAATGTCGCGAGATGCCCGGAATGGTGGTGGGTTGCTGCGTTATTCATCGGTCGCAAAAAGGGGTGTCCATCCAGTGAGTGACAGCCGACATTGTCGCCGATGTCGCGTATCACTTCGTCGGACTCGCCTTCGCACGGCCTGGGGTGCTACCGGTGTTGCCGGGTGAAACCTGTTGAAACCTGTTGAAACTGAGCTGCCCTGCCTCGTCCTGTTGCTATGCCGCAGCGTCCGGCATGGCACCGCTCAGGCGGCTCATCGAGAAATCGATCAACGCAATCGACGCCGTTTCCGCTTCCTTCGCATCGTGCCGCTCGATCGCCTCGACCACGCGCGAGTGCAACCGCACCGTTTCTTCCCATGCGCTGTGCGGCAGATCGACGAGCGGCTTCAACGCGGATAGCGCACCTCGAATAATCGCCGCCATCTGCTGGAAGAACTGGTTGCCGCTCGCAATCACGATGCGCGTATGCAGTACTTCATCCGCAGTCTGATGCCCGGGTTCGCCAGGCGGGCTGTTGCGGAAAGCCTCGAACGCATCGCGGATCGCGGCGATGTCCGAGGCGTTACCGCGCGTGGCCGCCTGTGCAGCGGCGCGCGGTTCGATCAGCACGCGGAACTCGATCACGTCGCGCAAGAACATCGGATCGGGCTTCGCACGAAAGCGCCAGTTCACGACGTCCTCGTCGATCATGCGCCAGTCGTGCATCGGCCTGATACGCGTGCCGATCTTGGGCCGCACGTCGAGCATGTGACGGGCGAGCAGCATCGACAGTGCCTCGCGCATCACCGTGCGGCTGACGTCGAATTCCTTCGACAATACGTCTTGCGGCGGTAACACCGCACCGTACTTCTCTTCGACGATCCCGGTCACAAGACCATCCATGACCTTGCTAACCAAGGAACGTTCTTTATTGGTTTGTTCCATCATCCTTCTCCCCGATGCGGCGTTTCTCGCCTGCGATGAATGTTGATCACGTGCCCTCGTGTCATTTTTTATTTTGTGAACAATACGTTGCGTTGCTTTATCTGGATGCGCCAGTCGGGAAATTACTCGACAGGGTATTCCCTCCGATCAATTGTTTCTTTCGTATAACGCGTCGTGAAGCGAATCTGGAAGCACATCGCCACAAGTTTGCGCAATGGGGAAAAATTGCATCGAAAGTACTGCACGCATAGGTCCGATAATCCCTTGCGGTTACATTCGTTACGTTTGTTACCGATCGAATCAATTAGCAGTCCGCATTCTTATACGTGCATATGACCCGTATGATTTATACGGTCCGCTCATCAATCGCGCGGCTCCGATTCGCCTGGATCGTCGTATCCCTCCGTCAACAACGGTCCGCCGCCACGCAAGCGTAGCGTCCGCCGAAAAACATCAGGCGACGCCTGCTCGAGCGAAAAGACCAATACTCCACTCCTATGAACAACCTGTGGTCGCCGCACGGATGACGGTCGACGATACGGGCTGCAAAGCGTGCCACTGCCCTCTCTAGCAGCCTCACGCCCGGCAGCCCATCCGCGGCGGAAAAACTGGGTGCCAGCCATGTTTACGGTTCGCCCGCGAAATGACGGCAATGCGGTTCCTGCTCGTTCGACAAAACACTTACGCTGAAGTGTGTGTCGTCCATCAATTCGAAAGCGTTGTTCATTGAAGGCGCACGGCATGGGTTTCACATCGATTTCACTGACGGGTGTCCGCGCATTCATTCGCCATCCCTTACGTGTATGTCTTTCTTGCGTCCGCTGCATGCCTCGACTCGAACATGCCAGCACGATGCAGCCATTCAATCAGACTTTTATGCTGCCGTTCTGTGCGTGCACACACAGAGCCGCTCACGATGCCGCGCCACACACATTGCCCGCACGCCAGCAGCACGCTCGCGATGATCCGCATGCGGCTGCCGCCGTCAGGCATCGCAATCGAATAGATGAGACAGAGCAGCGCCGACATCACGAGCATCAGCGGCGGCGCGGCAGCCGACCCTGCGGAAGACGCGCTTCCGCAGTCATTGAAGCTCGAACGTGTTGATGGGTGTCGCGTCTTCACGCTCGCGCCACTGCGCCGCGAACAGACTTTGGCTGCCCGTGCGCGGCTGCCATCTGAGCCCGATGTACGGCGTGCCGTGATCAAGAAACGGACCATCCGTCTTCCTGAAGCCGAACTGCTCGTAGAAGCCGCGCAACCCGACCTGCGCCGTCACACGCACTGCGCGTCCCGGCCAACGCTTGCAGATGTCATGCAGCGCGCGCTCGATCAGCGCAAGCGCTGTGCCATCGCTGCGCCGGGCCGGACTCGTCAGGATCTTGTCGATCACCACGTCGGGGTCTTCGCTGTCGCCCGGCTGGATACGCGCGTACGCGAGAATCGGCATCTGCCGGGTCATGTCCTCGGCGGCGAACAGATGCAGCGCGCCTTCATCGTGACCGTCCGCGTCGAGATGGATGTGCCATTGTTCGACGACGAACACAGCGCTGCGCGCCCGCATGATCAGGTACAGCTCGCGCGCGCTGAGTTGGTCGAACTCCAGCGTCTTCCAGTTCATCACGTTTCCCCTATGGCTTATGGTCAGGTGAGCACAGTGCGGCGAGCGTGATCCCTTTGTTACGACGACACATTACTTCCAGGACCTCCGTATTTCCGTGCGGAATCGCACCGACGCTCCAGCATCCGGATACGTCAAATACGATCACTGAAGCGAGCCGTCACGCCGGTGCCGCGCGCCATTCACATGGACCGGAGGGCGCGCTCTGCGCTCGACACGACGCTGTTCCGTCTGCTGCACGGTCGACGTCAAACGATTTCGCTAACTCCGCTCACCGGGCGTGTTACAGGCTTGACGCCAAATGGCGAAGCGCATGGAATCAACAGCACCGCGCCCGCCTTCTATGGCCGATACGCCGCGCTTGCGCCGAAACAGCCGGATTGCCCTTGTTGCAAGGGCGGCTTCGCGCAAACACCCGGCCCTGTGACGTTGGCGTGCGTCGAACACACTCACTGCGCAAGCAACGAAATCGCGTCGCCAAAGCACGCGTCCGTGCGGCAGCGTACTCAAGCCATGCAACATATCTGAATCAATTCTGGCGAGTCGTCGAAACGTCTATGTGACACACTTTTGGCGTGTACCGCGCCGTTGACGGGCCACTCCCGCGCATCGAGTTTCTTATTCAAACTTCAATCTGATCAACGACTTGCAGATCGTATTTAATGAAGAATCGGTCGTACAGCGCAAAAAAAGCCGTTTTGCATATTTGAAACAAAACTGCGCGTTTTGCCATTTCTCAAACCAGGCGTCGCGAGGCAAGCCCGCATGGGTGCTTGCTATCGGGGTTATTGGCATGGTTGTCGCTAAAGGTAGCGCACGGCAACAGCGCCCCCCCACGAATCGGAATCGTGAAGGCGCGGGAAAGCCGGACGGGGCCGACCCTGCGTATCGCCGCTTGCCAGGCGGAACAACAAACGACGCAGAGACGGACAAAAACAGCCATGCGCACAATGCGCGGGCTTCATGCGAGGACCGATCATGTTGACCCTTCAATCCGATCTGCACGGCAACCATTTGCTGGGCTCCCTGCCGCCCCATGAGTGGCAGGCGCTCGTCCCTCATCTTGAGCTCGTTCATCTGCGCACGGAGCAATTGCTGTGCGACTCCGGGCAGCGCATTCATCACGTGTATTTCCCGACGAGTGCGATCATCTCGCTGCTCTCCACGATGGAAGACGGCGGCTCGGTCGAGATTGCCGCGGTAGGCCGCGAAGGCATGACGGGCGTGCCCATCCTCACGGGCGGTGAAACCATGCCGAACCGCGTGCAGGTGCAATGCTCAGGCTTCGCTTACCGCATCAGCGCACAGGCGCTGCGCCAGCAGCTGCAACGCTCGGATCTGCTGCGCCGGCTGATGCTCCTCTACATGCACGCACTGCTCACGCAGGTCGCGCAGACGGCTGCATGCAACCGCCATCACTCGCTCAGCAAGCAGCTGTGCCGCTGGCTGCTGATCGAAGTGGACCGCGTCGCCTCGAACGATCTGACCGTCACGCAACAGCTGATCGCCGATATGCTCGGCGTGCGCCGCGAAGGCATCACGGAAGCGGCCGGCAAGCTGCATGATGAAGGCCTGATTCATCACAGCCGCGGCCATATCAAGGTGCTCGACCGCAAGGGCCTCGAAGCCCGCGCCTGCGAATGCTATGGCCTCGTGAAGCGCGAGTTCGACCGTCTGCTGCCGCGGTGCCTGCATCAAGTCGAAGCGGTGAACTGAAGAGGTTGGTGGGTTCCGTATCAAAAGCGTCGCACGCGGCTTGGATGCGCTATTCGTCATCGCAGGCGCGCTGAACGCGCACTGAATGCGCTGTTCGGCGCCGACCGGTCTCACCGATACCGAACGGCTGCTGATCGCATGTCAATGCGCGCTCGCGTCGCCGTCGACGAAGCAAGCGCCGATCCGCGCAGCGTGCTATTCGTCGATCAAAGCGGCGAACCCGGCGGCGCGGAGTTCTGCTGCTGCTCGTGCGGGCGTGCGCATCGCGCGGCGAAGTGCTGCTGCACTCCGATGGCGCATTCCGCGAACGTCTCGAAGCGCTCGGCGTGCGCGTGAAGCTCGCGCGCAATGCACGCGTGTGGGACGTTTCGAAAAACGCGCCGCATCACGCGCGATCACTTAGGCCGCGCGCAGCTGACGATCATCAAACGGCTGTGCAGACTCGTCGCCGACAAGGGCATCGCCTGTTCACACGCATCCACGCAAGGGCTTGCCACGCTCACTGGACGCACAATCGAATCATGCTGCTTGCGATCCAGTGCGTCCTTCAAACGTTGCGCTACATTGCGTGCTGCAAAACAAAACGCGCCGCCTTGCACCATGCGAGGCGGCGCGTTCGTTTTGAGGCTTGAATTGCGGTGTGATTAGCTGCGTGAGTAGTCGATCCTTTCAACGCCCTTGTCCGTGCCGAGCAGGCACAGGTCCGCGCCGCGCGTCGCGAACAGGCCGACCGTCACGACGCCCGGCCACGCGTTGATGTGCGCTTCGACTGTACGCGGATCGCTGATGCGCAGACCCTTGACGTCGAGGATTTCGTTGCCGTTGTCGGTGATGTACGGCGAGCCGTCCTTCGTCACGCGCACGACGGGCACGCCGCCCTTCGCTGTCACGCGGCGGCCGATTGCCGTGCGCGCCATCGGTACGACTTCGATGGGGAGCGGAAACTGGCCGAGCACGTCGACGACCTTGCTCGCGTCCGCGATGCAGACGAACTTCTCCGACACCGACGCGACGATTTTCTCGCGCGTGAGCGCGCCGCCGCCGCCCTTGATCATTGCGCCGCCGTGATCTATTTCATCGGCGCCGTCGACATAAACGGGCAGCGATTCGATGTCGTTCAGATCGAACACCTGGATGCCGTGCGATTGCAGGCGCGCCGTCGTCGCGACCGAGCTGGACACTGCGCCGCGATAGCGCGACTTGTGGGCGGCGAGCGCGTCGATGAAGCAGTTCGCCGTCGAGCCGGTGCCGACGCCGATGATGGCGCCTTCGGGCACGTTTGCGATCACGTAGTCGGCGGCGGCTTGGCCGACCAGTTGCTTGAGTTCGTCTTGAGTCATGATGAGAAATGCCAGGGCAAACGGAAAAATGCAAGTTTACCGGAGTCGAGGCGCGGGGCCGGATTTATTGCACGTGTTGAGCGTGCGCTTGCCGTTCATGGCGCGGGCCGTGCCGGTTCTGGCGGGGCGGCCTGCGTGTACTTGTCGAGCAGCGCCTGCGCGATCGCATCGGTTTGCGCATCGGGATTACCCGAGTAGTCGGCGGGACGGAAATGCACCTGGAACGCGGCGAACACGCGGCGCGTGCTGTCGTTGAGCACGCCATCCGTCGCGACTTCATAGCCGTAGCGTGCGAGCTTTTGCTGGAGCGCGCGGACGTCTGTAGGCGCATGCGGATCTCGGCCTGCGAGTTCTTTTGCGACGGTCGCATCGTCGGGCCATGCGCCGACGCCTGCATCGTAGAGTTGCTTCCACGGGAAGAGCGGGCCCGGGTCGATCTTGCGTTGCGGCGCGATGTCGCTGTGGCCGACGATGCGCGTCGGCGGAATGTTATATCGCGTGACGATGTCTTTTGCGAGGCGGATCATCGCGCTCACCTGCTCCGGCGGATAGGGTTGCCAGGTGCGGCCCTGCGGTGTGTCGATGGGGCCGAGGTTCACGTTTTCGATGCCGATCGAGGCGGCGTTCAGTTCTGTTGTGCCTTGCCAGGAACTTAGGCCTGCGTGCCAGGCGCGTTGTGATTCGGGCACCAGTTGCCAGATGATTGGTTCGCCGTTTTTTTCTTTTGGATGATCGGGGATGACGTAGTGGGCGCTGACCTGTTCATGCGTCAGGACGTCTAGCGACTGTTTTTCATCGATCTCGGTGTAGTGCATCACGAGGAAGCGGATGCGGGTGTCCTGGTATTGCGCTGTGTGCGATGTGTCTGTGTAGTAGGTGGTGTGGTGGATGATGGTCGAGGTGCAGGCTGTTGTTAGTAACGTTGCTGCTAGCGCTGCCGCGCTGATTGAGGTGGGTTTCATCGCTGTTGGGGTCTTTCGGTTCCTGGCTCTTTGCGGTTTTTGCCTTCGCGGCGCGGGTTGCACCGGTCGGTGTTTTGGCCTTTGCGGTGGCATCCGCGTTTTGTCTCTGGTTCGCATGCGTTGCCCCTGTGCGGGGCGACGCTTGAACACCAAAGACATAACTCGGATGCCAGCGCAAACCTAAACAGGGAGTGTCTGAATTTTTGTGTGCAAGGCAGCTAAAAGCCTGCGATCTGGCAGGCTCATCAATTGCATTCTACAAATGATTCCTGGTGAAGCGATCCTCGTAGAGGATCGCGAACTGGTTCATCGCGGCTTTCCAGTCATGCGCGGCACGGCTCCAGTCAGCCGTGATATTGCGCAAGGCCAGCCATAGCAGTTTGGTCGCGGCCTCGTCCGTCGGGAAGTGTCCACGCGTCTTGACGATCTTGCGTAGCCGGGCATTGACACTTTCGATGGCATTAGTCGTGTAGATCACCTTGCGAACCGCTGGCGGAAACGCGAAGAAGGGAATCACACGATCCCAGGCCCGACGCCAGGCGGCCACCACCGTCGGGAATTTCTGGCCCCACTCGCCCTGTTCGAACGCGTCCAGTTCGGTCTGGGCAGCTTCAGCGCCCGTTGCCGAATAGATCGGCTTGAGGGCAGCAGCCAGCCCCCGCCGGTCTTTCCAGCTCGCGTAGTCCAGCGAGTTGCGGATCAGGTGCACGATGCACGTCTGGAGCGTGGTGGCCGGAAACACCGCGCCCAGCGCTTCAGGCATGCCCTTCAGTCCATCGGTGACCGCGATCAGGATGTCCTGCACGCCACGCACCTTCAGGTCGCTGAATACCTTCATCCAGAACTTCGCGCCTTCCGTGTTCTCGATCCACAGCCCCAGGATGTCCCGTGTGCCGTCCGGCAGGATGCCCAGCGCCAGATAGATCGCCTTGTTGCGCACCATCCCTTCCTCGCGGATCTTGACGCGTAGCGCGTCAAAGAACACTACCGGGTACATCGGCTCGAGCGGGCGCGCCTGCCAGATACTCACCTCGTCCATCACGGCATCGGTCACCGAGCTGATGAATTCCGGCGACACATCGGTACCGTACTGCTCAGCCAGAAACCCCTGGATCTCGCGCACCGTCATGCCACGGGCGTACATCGCGATGATCTTGTCGTCAAAGCCGGTGAAACGTCGCTCGTGCTTCGGAATCAGGATCGGGGCAAAGCTGCCGTCGCGGTCACGAGGGATCGCCAGGCGCAGCGGACCGTCGTCGGTCAGCACCGTCTTGCCGCTCTTGCCGTTGCGCTGGTTGGTCGCGTCTTCGGGCCGCACGGCACCCGCCGGATAACCCAGATGGTGTCCAAGTTCGGCGCCCAGCGCCCGCTCGATCAGCGCCTTCTTGAATGCCGCTGAAGCGGCGTGCACCGCTTCGGCAGTCATGGGTCCCTTCACGAACTGGTCGATCAGTTCCTTCGGAATGGACGGTAACACTGTCGGCGCTTCGGTAGTCGTCTTGGGTTTGCGTGGCATACATGCTCCTTGAGCTACATGTTATGCCTTGAACACAAAATCTATGACAGGCCCCCTAAACACCCTTCAGCGTCGCAGACAAAAAACCTACTTCTTAACAGCCCTCTGCCGCACAGCTTCAAAAAGACAAACGCCTGATGCAACAGAAACGTTAAGGCTTTCAACAGACCCAGCCATAGGAATATTCATCACCTCATCACACGTATCGCGGGTAAGCCTCCGCATCCCTTCCCCTTCGGCACCCACAACAATCGCAACAGGCCCATCGAGCTTCGTCTCGTACAGCGACGCCGTCGCTTCCCCGGCAGTGCCAACGACCCAAACCCCAGCATCCTTCAACTCCCGCAACGCGCGAGCGAGATTAGTCACAGTGATATACGGCACCGTATCAGCCGCACCGCTGGCCACTTTCGCCGCCGTGGCATTCAAACCAACCGCCCGATCCCGCGGCGCAATCACAGCATGCGCGCCCGCCGCATCGGCAACCCGCAAACACGCGCCGAGATTGTGCGGATCCGTAATCCCATCGAGCACCAGCAACAACGCCGGCCCCTGAACACCATCGAGCAGTTCAGCAAGGTTCTGCGCCAAAGGCAGATCGCCCGCGCGCGCCACTACGCCCTGGTGCCGCTCCGTATGCGCAAGTCCCCACAGCCGAGTCTCGTCGGCGGCAATCAGGCGGACTCCCGCCTCTTTCGCCACGGCCAGAAACTCGTTCATCCGGCGATCGCGGCGGCTCTGGTCGTAATAGATTTCTTCGACCGTCGATGAATCGTGACGCAAGCGTGCCGTCACCGCATGAAAACCGTAGAGAACCTTGAGACGTGACATGACTAGAACAACCTTTGAATGAGCGCGCCTTTCTGAACCAATCGAACCTATCGAACCGGTCAGGGCGCGCCCGATGAGAATGAGCGCCGCGCACGCATGACGCGCGCGCGGCGTTAATACAGAATCAACGCTTCTTGTGGACCGGCTTCGCGGTCGACTTCGACGCCGCGCGCTTCTTCGACGCCGCCGCCTTGCGCGCCGTACGCGCCTCCTTTACGGCCGCTGTCTGCGCAGGCGCAGCTTTCTTGCGCCGCGCGCCGTCGACCTGTGCCGCGCGGTCGACAGGACGCACGCGCGGGCCGCCGAGATCGCTCGCCTTGTCCACCGGGTTCCCGCGATGCGACTGCGACTTCACGGGCGTGTCGCGCACCAGACGGAAATCGATCTTGCGCGCGTCGAGATCGACGCGGCTCACCTGCACCCGCACGCGATCCGACAAACGATAACGGATGCCCGTGCGCTCGCCGCGCAGCTCGTTCTTGATCTCGTCGTACTGGAAGTAGTCCGAGCCGAGTTCGGTCACGTGCACGAGCCCTTCGATAAAGAGCGCATCGAGTTGTACGAAGATGCCGAACGACGTCACGCCGCTCACCATGCCGCCATACTCTTCGCCGAGCTTGTCGCGCATGAAGTAGCACTTGAGCCACGCTTCAACGTCGCGCGATGCTTCGTCCGCGCGGCGCTCGTTCGCCGAGCAATGCAGGCCGAGCTCTTCCCAGATCGCCGTGTTCGGACGGCCGCGGTCGGGGCGATTGCCGCGCTTCTCGTCTTCCGCCTGCAGCGCGCGGGCGCGCGGCGACAGCGCCGTGTTCAGCTCGACGCCATGCGGCGCCTTCGGCTCGTACTTGCGGCCCTGCAGGATCGCGTAAATCGCGCGGTGCGTGAGCAGGTCGGGATAGCGGCGAATCGGGCTCGTGAAGTGCGCGTACGCTTCATATGCCAGACCGAAGTGGCCGATATTGTCCGGACTGTAGACGGCCTGCTGCATCGAGCGCAACAGCATCGTCTGCAGCATCTGCGCGTCGGGACGATCGCGGATGTGCGCCATCAGCGCGGCGTAGTCGCTGGCGTGCGGCGTGTCGCCGCCGCCGAGCGTCAGGCCCATGCCACGCAGGAACGTGCGCAGATTCTCCAGGCGCTCCGTCGTCGGCCCCGCGTGCACGCGGTACAGACCCGGATGCTTGTTGCGCTTCATGAAGTCGGCCGCGCAGACGTTCGCGGCCAGCATGCATTCTTCGATCAGCTTGTGCGCTTCGTTGCGATGACGCGGCACGATCTGCTCGATCTTGCCCTGCGCATTGCAGACGATGTACGTCTCCGTCGTATCGAAGTCGATCGCACCGCGCTTCTGGCGCGCGGCGAAGAGCGACTTGTAGACGCCATACAGATTCTGCAATTGCGGCAGCAAAGCGGCACGGCGCGTCGCTTCCGGACCCTTCGTGTTGGTCAGCACGGCCGCGACTTCCGTGTACGTGAGACGCGCGGCCGAATGCATGACGCCCGGGTAGAACTGATACGCCTTGATCTCGCCGCGCGCGGTGATGACCATGTCGCACACCAGCACGCACCGGTCTACGTTCGGATTGAGCGAACACAGTCCGTTCGACAGCTTTTCCGGCAGCATGGGGATCACGCGGCGCGGGAAATACACCGACGTGCTGCGCTCGATCGCATCGACATCGAGGCCGCCGTCGGGCAGCACATAGTGCGACACGTCGGCAATCGCGACGATCAACCGGAAACCGTCGCCGCGCCCGACCTTCACCGGCTCGCAGTAGACGGCGTCGTCGAAGTCGCGCGCATCTTCGCCGTCGATCGTGACGAGCGGCACGTCGCGCAGGTCGACGCGGTGCTTCATATCGACAGGCCGCACTTCGTCGGGCAGCTTTGCGGCGGCGTCGAGGGCAGCCTGGCTGAACTCGTGCGGCACACCGTACTTGCGCACGGCGATTTCGATTTCCATGCCGGGATCGTCGATGTCGCCGAGCACTTCGACGACGCGCCCCAGTGGCTGCGAATGGCGGCTCGGAAAGTCCGTCAGCTCGACGACCACCACTTGCCCGACCTTCGCCTTCTTCGTGTTCTGCGTAATCAGGATGTCGTGGCCAATGCGCTTTTCTTCGGGCGCGACGATCAGCGCACCGTTCTCGTTCAGCAACCGGCCGATCACGCGCTTGTTCGCGCGGTCCGTCACCTCGACGATGTGGCCTTCGGGGCGCCCGCGCCGGTCATAGCCGACGATGCGCGCCAGCACGCGATCGTTGTGCATGACCTTCTGCATTTCGCCCGTCGGCAGGAACAGGTCGTCCTGGCCGTCGTCGCGGATCAGAAAACCGTAGCCGTCGCGATGGCCCTGCACGCGGCCCGCGACGAAGTTCGACGGATGAGTCAGCTGATAATGGCCGCGCTGATCGAGTCTGATCTGGCCATCACGCTCCATCGCGGCAAGGCGCTTGAAAAACCCTTCGCGCTCCTGGCGCTTGATCGACAGCGCTTCGGCGATGTCGTTCGCTGCAAGCGGCGTTTCACTCGTGCGCAGCACGCCGAGGATTTCTTCGCGGCTTGGAATCGGATACGGATATTTGCTCAAGGGCTTGTCGATGATTGTTCTCGTTGCGTGGACGTCGGCGGATGGTGACGCTGCTCTAACTGAACTTGAACTGCAACTGCTGCTCTTGTGACTTCGATGACTTCGATGACTTCGTTGACTGCGACTGCTCTCTGACCGTCGACAACCGTGCGGCCGCGAATGCGGCCCTGAGCGAGGCCTCGACCGAGACCCCGCCGGCCCGTCACGCGGACCACGGACGGATGCCCGGCGCCAGCCTGCTACTGCGGCGATTCTAACACCCGTCTCGCCCGCTACGCGCCGCCCGGCGGGCGATTGCGCGACGCGCGCGGTGCTCGTGCGCGAGCGTTGCGGCTGTCGTGCGAATGTTTTCGCGAAATGCTTGACACGATTCTTCGACCCGCTATAATCTCGGTCGCTGCTTCAAACGCACCTTGCCCAGGTGGCGAAATTGGTAGACGCACTAGGTTCAGGTCCTAGCGGTGGCAACACCGTGGAGGTTCGAGTCCTCTCTTGGGCACCAGATTCAAATGAAAAGCCGCCTTCGGGCGGTTTTTCATTGTTGTGAGTGCATTGCGCTTCGCGGCCGTTTTAAGATCGCGAGGAAGCAACGCAGGAAGTTGCAGTAACGGTTGATCGTCGAGTCATTTGATGCGCGAACAACCTGACGAAAAGATGAAGCGCTTTCAAAATACCGATTGACACGCAGAATCTTCTCGTTAAAATAGCGGTCTAGCTTGAGACGTGCCCAGGTGGCGGAATTGGTAGACGCACTAGGTTCAGGTCCTAGCGGTGGCAACACCGTGGAGGTTCGAGTCCTCTCCTGGGCACCACTCTCTCGAAGCTGCAAACAAATGACCCCGCAAAGCGATAAGCCTGCGGGGTTTTTTGTTTTTGATCGGTCTCATGCGGGCTGGATCCTTAACGGAACGACCTGCGTGTTCAGTGATTTCGCGTGTTCATACGGTACGAACATCGCATCAGCTTGAACGACGGATGCCCAAGTCAGCGCGCGCCAGCCTGAACCGGACATATCCGTCCACATTCCCCTCGCGCTTCATCCCCAGCTTCTGCGCGATGCGCTGCGAAGCGACATTGCCCTCGGCGATACCCGCAACCACCGACTCCAGCCCAACCGTGCCAAACGCATGCGCGACAACGATACGCGCCGCCTCGCTGGCGATGCCTCTGCCCCAGGCATCGCGCACGAGCCGCCAGCCGATCTCGACCTCCGGCCCATGTGTGTCTTCCGGAATCAGCAGCACCCAACCGACAAAACGCGCGGGCGCGCTGCTCTCGAAAATCGACCAGTAGCCGAAGTCCATACGGATACGCGCGCGTGATGCGATCCACGACAAACCGCCGATGCGCATCCGGCTCATGCCACGGACCGTCGACATGCCGCGTGACCTCAGGATCACGATCCATCGCGATGCAATCGTCGAGATCGGCGAGCGTGCGCGGCTTTAAAGCCAGCCTCTGCGAAGCGAAAGAAGGCAGCAATTGTTATTCCCGTAAATTACGAATCACAAACCACATTCAATCGAAATCAATACATTAATTACATTCGCCAAACATTATTGCTCATTCCGAAAACGATTATCTAGGGATAAGCACTGACAAAGCTGGCTTGTTTCATGCAACCGCTTAATGGTCGGCGTACACTCGTCGAAGCCTTCAGCTACGGGGCACGCCGTGCCATCCCAGGTCTTTCACCGATTATTGAATGGCACGAACTATTGGAGACCGCAACCAGGTTGCATGAAATCAGAGTAAGCGCTAAAGCGCCAACTCCGATCGACAGGAGAACAATTGAAATGAGCTGGACTCGGGAACAGAGAAACGTCACGATCGCGGCATATTTAGGCTGGACTCTGGACGCATTCGATTTCTTTCTAATGGTTTTCGTCCTGAAAGATATCGCAAGCGAATTCGGCACCGATATCAAATCGGTTTCGTTCGCCATCATGTTGACCCTGATGATGCGGCCCGTCGGCGCACTCATCTTCGGCTACCTCGCCGACAAGTTCGGCCGCCGTCCCACGCTGATGGTCAACATCGCGTGCTTTTCGCTGCTGGAGCTGTTGTCCGGCCTCTCGCCGAATCTCACTACGCTGCTCGTGCTGCGCGCCCTGTTCGGCATCGCGATGGGCGGCGAATGGGGCGTCGGCGGCGCACTGACGATGGAAACCGTGCCGCCCAAAGCACGCGGCTTCGTCTCCGGCCTGCTGCAGGCGGGCTATCCGAGCGGCTATCTGCTCGCGGGACTCGTGTTCGGGCAGTTGTACCAGTATATCGGCTGGCGCGGCATGTTCTTCATCGGTGTGCTGCCTGCACTGCTCGTGCTGTACATCCGTGCGCACGTGCCCGAGTCGCCCGCGTTCAAGACGCTCGAAAAGAAGACCCGCCCCGGCCTCGTGGCCACGCTCAAGCAGAACTGGAAGCTGTCGGTCTACGCGATCATCCTGATGACGGCGTTCAACTTCTTCTCGCACGGCTCACAAGACCTGTATCCGACCTTCCTGCGCGTGCAGCACAACCACGACGCCCATACCGTGCAATGGATCACGATCGTGCTGAACATCGGCGCGATCTGCGGCGGCCTGTTCTTCGGCGCGCTGTCGGAGCGGATCGGCCGCAAGCGCGCTATCTGCATCGCCGCGCTGATCGCGCTGCCCGTACTGCCGCTGTGGGCGTTCTCGTCGACGCCCGTGCTGCTCGCAGCGGGCGCATTCCTGATGCAGATTTCGGTGCAAGGCGCATGGGGCGTGATTCCGGTGCATCTGAACGAAATTTCGCCGGATGAAATTCGCGCGACCTTTCCAGGACTCGTTTACCAGCTTGGCAACCTGATCGCGTCGGTGAACGGGCCGCTCCAGGCGGGCATCGCCGAAGCGCACGGCAACGACTACGCGACCGTGATGGCGACGGTGATCGGCATCGTGGCCGTCGTGATCGCCGTCTTTATCCTGTTCAGCCGCGAACGGCGCGGCATAGATATGACCCAATCTGCCGAACAGGTCGCGGCGACGGTGCACTGAGCGCACGCACCGCATATCCAACCGCACACTCAACATAAGGGCGCGACGGCGCCCGGGCCAATGCAGCAGATACGAGGCCGCTCCGATTCGTTTCGGAGCGGCCTTTTTTGTCCGCGTCGTCTGCGAGGGCTCGCGCGGTCGGACACTTTTAGAGGGGTTTATCGACACTCGCCTCTTGCCCGATCACCGACTCCATTCTTATCCTGAAAAAGAACGCACGTTTCAAATTTCAATTTGAATCGATTGTTTCGATGGGCCCGGAGTAAGGCGCTGAAGCGCCAACTCCGGCCGACACAGGGAGACACAAATGACGACACGGACAACGAGCCGCCAGGCCGGCGACACGAAATCGCGCATCCTCGATGCTGCCGAGACGCTCTTCATCGAATGCGGTTATGAAGCAATGTCGCTGCGGCAGATCACGTCGAAGGCGGAGGTCAATCTGGCCGCCGTCAACTACCACTTCGGCAGCAAGGAAGCGCTGATGCACGCGATGCTGTCGCGCCGCCTCGATCTGCTGAATCAGGAGCGCGTCAAGCTGCTCGACCGCTTCGACACGATGCTCGGCGCGCGACTGACCTGCGAGCACGTGCTGGGCGCGATGTTCATTCCGGCGCTGCGGGTATCGCGCGACACGCGGATCGGCGGCAAGGCGTTCCTGCGGCTGCTGGGCCGCGCATACACCGATCCGTCGCCGTTCATCCGCGAATTCCTCAACGCGCACTACGCGTCCGTCGCCGTGCGCTTTTTCGAGGCGTTCCAGCGCGCGCTGCCGCATCTGCCGCGCGAGGAACTCGGCTGGCGGCTGCACTTCGCGATCGGCGCGCTCTCCGGCGTGCTGGCGGGCGCCGACACCGACAGCCTGATCAACGAGTTCTCGCAAGGCAAGTCGATGAACGATCTGCAGCTGATCGCGCGGCTCGCGTCGCTGATCGTGTCCGCGCTGAAGGCGCCGCTGCCCGACGCGAGCCAGCTCGCCGTGTTCGCCTCCGTGCTCGGCGATGCGGGCAGCGCCGACATCGCGTGCGACGCGGTTCGGCAGGCGGCGGAGGCAGGATCACAGCCGGCAGTGGCATCGGAGCCGCAGACTCAATCGACGCCGCAAGCACCGCTGCAGCACCCATCGACAGACGCGGCCCACCGCACCGGCCTGGTATCATTTGCGCAACCGGCACAAGCGGACCGGCAGGCCGACACGCGGGACTACGGCACACACTACGCGACGCATGGCTGACGCCCGCTGCGACAAACATGCAGGTATCTTCACAGGTGCCTGCGCTTCAAATCAAACGACACCACGCCTGTCCTGAACCGCATGAGACGCGCCGCTCGGTGCGGCGGGCACACAGGCTGCAACGGATAAGAGCGGGCGCTCGCCCCGCACCAGACAACTCGAATGCATCGCGAGCCGGCCGTGCATCGCAATCCGCGCTCGCCCTGAAAAATCGACAAGGAGGGATCGCCATGACGTGGTTCATCGTTGCGCTGATCGTCGCCGCTGCGGCGCTCGTCTACGTGCAGGCGCGTGCCTCGTGGTGGCTCGCGTTCCTCGTCGTGTGGGTCGCCGCTGCCTTCCTGACGCGCGCAGCCGGCGCGACGGCGACGATCCTGCTCTCGATCGTCCTCGTCCTTCCCGCGCTGGTGCTGACGCTCAAACCGCTGCGCCGCGCGTGGCTCAGCGCGCGGGTGCTCGACCTGTTCCGCAAGATCCTGCCCGACATGTCGCCGACCGAGCGCGACGCGATCGAAGCGGGCACCGTCTGGTGGGACGCCTCGCTCTTCTCCGGACGCCCGCATTGGGACACCCTGCTCGGCTACGGCCCGGCCAAGCTGTCGGTCGAGGAACAGGCGTTCCTGGACAACGAGTGCGAGCAACTCTGCGACCTTGCGAACGACTGGGAAACCACGGCCATCTGGCAGGACCTGTCGCCGCAAGCGTGGCAATTCGTCAAGGACAAAGGCTTTCTCGGGATGATCATCCCGAAGCAGTACGGCGGCAAAGGCTTCGGCGCCTACGCGCATTCGCAGGTCATCATGAAGCTTTCGACGCGCTGCTCGGCGGCCGCCGTCTCCGTGATGGTGCCGAACTCGCTCGGCCCCGCCGAACTGCTGCTGCACTACGGCACCGACGCGCAGAAGAACCACTATCTGCCGCGTCTCGCGCGCGGCGACGAGATCCCCTGCTTCGCGCTGACGAGCCCTTACGCAGGCTCCGACGCGGCGGCGATTCCCGACGTCGGCATCATCTGCAAAGGTACGTTCGAGGGGCGCGAGACGCTCGGCTTTCGCGTCACGTGGAACAAGCGCTACATCACGCTCGGGCCGATTGCGACGGTGCTCGGCCTCGCGTTCCGCGCGCTCGATCCCGACCATCTGCTCGGCAGCGATGACGAACCGGGCATCACCTGCGCGCTGATTCCGACCAGCCATCCGGGCGTGAACATCGGCCGCCGTCACTGGCCGCTCAACGCCGTGTTCCAGAACGGCCCGAACTGGGGCAACGACGTGTTCATCCCGCTCGACTGGGTAATCGGCGGACGCGCACAGGTCGGCAACGGCTGGCGCATGCTGATGGAATGCCTCGCGGCGGGCCGCGCGATTTCGCTGCCGTCGTCGAATGTTGGCATGTCGAAGCTCGCGGTACGCGGCGTCGGCGCGTATGCGGCCGTGCGGCGCCAGTTCCGCACGGCGATCGGCAAGTTCGAGGGCGTGCAGGAAGCGCTCGGCCGCATGGGCGGCAACCTCTACGTGATGGACGCCGCGCGCCGCCTGTCCGCGCAGGCCGTCGATCTCGGCGAAAAGCCGTCGGTGATTTCGGCGATCTCGAAGTACCACATCACCGAGCGCAACCGCGAAGTGATCGACGACGGCATGGATGTCGTCGCAGGCAAAGGCATCTGCATGGGGCCGTCGAACTTTCTTGCGCGCGCGTACCAGCAGGTGCCCATTTCGATCACCGTCGAAGGCGCGAATATTCTCACGCGCTGCCTGATCATCTTCGGCCAAGGGGCAATCCGCTGCCATCCATATGTGCTCAAGGAAATGGCCGCGACGCGCGAACCCGACCGCGCGAAGGCGCTGCGCGATTTCGACGACGCGTTCTTCGGGCATATGAGCTTCACGCTGTCGAACGCGGTGCGCAGCTTAGTGCATGGCCTGACGGGCGGCGTGCTGATCGCGAAGCCGCAGCGCGCGCACGCGCCGCTCACGCGCTACTACCGCGCGGCGACGCGCCTTTCTACCATCTTCGCACTGCTCGCCGACGTGTCGATGCTCGTGCTCGGCGGCGAACTGAAGCGGCGCGAGCGCATCTCGGCGCGCCTGGGCGACGTACTGTCGCAGCTCTATCTGATCTCCGCGACGCTCAAGCGCTTCGAAGACGAAGGCCGTCACGGCAGCGATCTGGCGCTCGTGCAATGGGGCGTCGAAGATGCACTGTATCGCGCGCAAATTGCGCTGGACGGCGTGCTGCAAAACTATCCGAACCGCTTCGCCGCAGGCCTCGTGCGGGTGCTCGCGTTTCCGTTCGGCCTGCCGCATCGCGCGCCGTCCGATGCGCTCGGCAGCGCGATCGCCGAGCTGATGCAGACGCCGGGCGACACGCGCGACCGGCTGCTCGCGGACTCGTACGTGCCGCATGCCGGCGTCGACGCCATCTGCTACGGCGAGCTGGCCTTTGCGCTGACGCCGCAGGTCGCGCATCTCGAACAGCGCTTGCGCGAAGCGATCAAACGTGGCCGCATCGAGCCGATTCCGCAAAGCCTCGCCGATCTCGCCGAATGGACGGAAGGGGCGCAGCAGCGCGGGCTGATCGACGAAGACGAGCGCAAGGTGCTCGACGACTACGCGCGTTATGGCGCAGAAGTCGTCAAGGTCGACGATTTTCCCGCCGACTTCGGCCTGCTCGCCGACCTGCAGCGGCGCAAGGAAGCGCTCGACAAGGCGATGGAACTGGCCGCGTGACGCATTCGCTCGATTCGCCACGCATCGTTTGATGGTTGCTGCAGGGCGTCGGCCGGCAAACGCCCTGCTTTCGTTGCCAATCCGTTAGTATTCCCCCATAAAAATTCGAAGAAGGGACATACAGATGCTAAGGATTCCAACACTTGTCGGCCTTGCCTTTATTGCCTCGGCGGCGTCCGCCACCAATTTCGACAACCGGTCAGGACGCTATTCATTCACGCCGCTACCCTCGGCCGAAGCCGAGATGAAGCGCATGAACACCATCATGCAGCTGTCGGATCAGCAACCCACGGGTCGCTACGTGCGCAAGGGCGAAACCGTGCGCGTGAACGTCGGCGGCATGCCCAGCGGGTATCGTGCACGCGCGATGGTCGGCTTCCGTCGCATGATCGGAAAGTCGTCGCGGAATCAGCAGGCCGCGCCGCTGCGCAACGGCAACAACCGGTTCGTCGCCAGGCAGAACGGTCCGCTGTTCATCACGATCACCGCGCCGGCCGGCAAGCCCGCCATGTCGACTGAAGTCGATGTATCGATCGCGGATGGCAAGCCGCTGCCCCTCTTCGTGCAAGGCCACACGAGCATGGACGACTGGCGGACGCAACTGGACAACTACGCGGACGCGCCGTTCGTTCAGCTCGTCGACCAGCACAGCATGATCACGTTGCCACGCGGCGTGTTTCGGCGCGATCCCGTCGCCGATCCATCGGCCACCCTGGCGACCATCGGGCAGGTGCTGGCGATGCAGGATGCGCTGGCAGGATTCGACGACACAAAACCGGCCGACGCGCGCACGCCGCTGCGCGAGCACTTCGTGGTCGACTTCCGCACCTCGCCCAAGGAAAGGAAGGGGATGTACATGTACGCCACCGACCAGTTCATCGGCATGTTCGCGGAGAACACGGCCGATCTGACCGACCCGGCGCGTCTGCGCAGTGAGTGGGCTATCTGGCATGAGGTCGGTCATACACACCAGCAGGACTCCTGGACATGGGAATCGCTGGCCGAAGTCTCCGTCAATCTGTTCTCGCTGTATGTGCAGGAGAAGATGGGCGAGCCCAACCGGCTGGACGTGGCCGAATACGACGGCATCACGCCTCGCGAGCGTGCGCGCGACTATCTCGCCCGTGCGTCGCGCGACTACGTATCCGACGTGGAAGGCGAGTACGACGATCTCGCGTTCGTGCGGCTCGTGATGTTCGATCAGCTGAAGCGCGCCTACGGCTGGGATCTTTTCACCCGGCTGTTCAGGTATTACCGCGAGCATCCTCTGCCTTACGACGTATCGGAGGCAAAAAAGGTCGACCAGTTCGTGGTGGCGATGTGCACGGTAGCCGGCAACGACCTGCGTCCGTTCTTCGAAAAATGGGGCTTGCGGGCCAGCGCGGACGCCTACGGCAAGATCGCCGCGCTGCGTCTTCCCGTGCGCGCGATCGAAACCTGACCGGCCAGGGCTGAAGCTTCCAGCTGCGGCGCGACTGGCCCATGACAGAATCGGCCCCACGCGCGAGCGGCCCCGCACAACGCACTGCAACATGCCCATGCAGACACCCCGCCCTCGCAAATCCGTCCCCCAACTTGCGGCAAGTCACGCGCTCCGTGCACACTGTCGTTCATCCGCCGGTCCGGGGGCCAGGAGCCAGGAGCCAATAACGTGAACGATTCCTACCTGAACTTCGTCAATTCGCCGCTGGGCGCGCGGGTCGCGCGCTCGCTCGGTTTGCCGAAGCCCGAGGTACTGCGCCGCTACCGAGCCGATGCGCCGGAATTCGACGGCATCGTCGCCGTCGGCGCGGGGCCGGCGCCGCAATTGCTCGACGCGCTCGCCGATGTCGTCGCGCATATCGGCATGACGAGCGTCGCGCATGTCAGCGCGGGCCTGTGGGTGCCGCTCGCCAACCGCCACGGGCTGATGACGGGCCGCTTTGAACCCGCCGATCCCGCAACCGGCTCGCAGGCGCGCGTGCGGGCGCTCGTGTTCGATGCGAGCGGCATCGAAAGCAGCGCGCAGCTCGAGTCGCTCTACACGTTCTTTCACGACGCGCTGCGCTCGCTCGACAAATGCGGCCGGATCGTCGTGCTCGGCCGGCCGCCCGAAGCGTGCGCCAACCCGCGCCAGTGGACGGCGCAACGCGCGCTCGAAGGCGTGACGCGCTCGCTCGGCAAGGAAGCGCGGCGCGGCATCGCGGCGAATCTGATTTATGTGTCGCAAGGCGCCGAAAGCGGCATCGAATCGACGTTGCGCTTCTTCCTGTCGCCGCGTTCGGCGTATGTGTCGGGCCAGGTCGTGCGGATCGGCGCGGCGCCGGGCGGAATCGCGCAGCACTTCGGCGAGGACTTCGACTGGACCCAGCCGCTTGCCGGCCAGCGCGCCGTCGTGACGGGCGCGGCGCGCGGCATCGGCGCGGCGATTGCAAACGTGCTCGCGGCGCAAGGCGCACATGTGATCGGCATCGACATACCCAGCGCCACCGACGCACTCGACGCCACCCTGCGCCAGCTCGGCGGCACGGCGCTCGCGCTCGACATCGCCGCGCCCGAAACGCCCGCGCAGATCGCCGCGGCGCTCGACGAGCTCGGCGTCGACGTTTTTGTGCACAACGCGGGCATCACGAAAGACAAAACCATCGCGAAGATGACGGAAGCGGCGTGGCGCAGCGTGATCGACATCAATCTGTCGGCGCAGGAGCGCATCGACGACGCGCTGCTCGAAGCGGGCACGCTGCGCGATGGCGGGCGCATTGTCTGTGTATCGTCGATCAGCGGTATCGCGGGAAACATGGGACAGACCAACTACGCGGCATCGAAAGCGGGCGTGATCGGCCGCGTGCAGGGCATGGCGCCGTATCTGGCCGCGCGTCGCATCACGATCAACGCGGTCGCGCCCGGCTTCATCGAAACGCAGATGACCGCGAAGATGCCGCTCGCGCTGCGCGAAGCCGGCCGGCGGATGAATTCGATGAGCCAGGGCGGCCAGCCCGCCGACGTCGCGCAGACCATCGCATGGCTTGCGCATCCCGGCTCGGCGGGCGTGACAGGCCAGGTCGTGCGTGTGTGCGGGCAAAGCCTGATAGGAGCGTGACCGTCATGGCGTTCTACGACTCCAGCTCGATGTTCGGCGCGCCGCGCCTGAGAACCGTCGTGCTGCCGGAGCTGCCCAAACCCGCGAAGCTGTACGCGCGGGCGCTGACTGGCGTCGTCAAGGGCTTCCAGCGCAACCGTCCGACCGATCTACCCGCGCTTCGGCTCGTGCGCCCCGCCGTGTCGCTCGATTCCGTCGCGATCGAGCGCTATGCGCGCGTGTGCGGCTTTTTCCCCGAGCAGGGCATTCCGTTCACGTTCCCGCATCTGCTGGCGTTTCCGCTGCATCTGCTGTTGCTGACCGACCCGGCGTTTCCATGGTCCGCCCTCGGCCTCGTCCATCTGGCCAACAGCGTGCACATGCGCCGCCCGCTTTCGTTCGACGACACCTTGCGCGTCGAAGTCGAATTCGGCGCGCGCCTGCGCCACGACAAGGGCCAGGCGTTCGTGGTGCAGACGCGCGTCTACCGGCGCGGCGAGGCCGTCTGGGACGGCGACAGCGTCTATCTGAAGCGCGGCGTCGCGGCGAGCGGCGATCCGCTCGCGCCGCTGGAGACGGCGGGCGACGCGCTCGTGCGCGCGGCGCGCTGGCAACTGCCGTCGCAACTGGGCCGCGACTACGCGAAGGCATCCGGCGACTTCAATCCGATCCATCTGTCGATGCTCTCAGCAAAAGCGTTCGGCTTTCCGCGCGCGATCGCGCACGGCATGTGGACGCTCGCACGCACGGCGGCGGCACTACAGCCGCCCAAGCGCCTCGCCGACGCGACACTCGCAGGCGAATTCAAGCTGCCGATCCTGCTGCCGGGCGAAGCGTCGCTGTGGACGGCATCGCCCTCGCCCACTGCGCGCGACTTCGAAGTGCGCGATCCCGAAGGCGGCAAGCCACATCTGCGCGGCCGCTTCCAGTGGAATCTGCAATGACGATTGCCGTGCGCACCGCGCTGCACGACATGCATCCGACGTTGGAATCAATGCCCGGCCTGATTCGTTTCAAGCAGGTGCCGGGCGCTGCATGCACGATCCGATCCGCCCAACAGACGGACACGACCCGGGAGCCCATTGATGCCTGACTCGTCACACCCATTCTTACAAGCGCTTCCCACCGCGCGCCGCGTCGCGATCCTGGGCGGCAACCGCATCCCGTTCGCGCGCTCGAACACGGCCTACGCGACGGCCTCGAACCAGGACATGCTGACGTTCACGCTGCAAGGTCTGATCGACCGCTACAACCTGCATGGCGAGCGCCTCGGCGAAGTCGCGGCGGGCGCCGTCATCAAGCATTCGCGCGACTACAACCTGACGCGCGAAGCCGTGCTGTCGACCACGCTGGCGAAGGAAACGCCCGCCTACGACGTGCAGCAGGCATGCGGCACGGGCCTCGAAGCGGCGATTCTGGTGGCCAACAAGATCGCGCTCGGCCAGATCGACGCGGGCATTGCGGGCGGCGCCGATACGACGTCGGATGCGCCCATCGGTGTCAACGAACGGATGCGCAAGATCCTGCTCGAAGCGAACCGCGGCAAGTCGGCGGGACAGCGCGTCGGCGCGCTCGCGAAGCTGCGCCCCGGCATGTTCTTCAAGCCGCTATTGCCGCGTAACAGCGAGCCGCGCACGGGGCTGTCGATGGGCGAGCACTGCGAGCTGATGGCCAAGCGTTGGGGCATTTCGCGCGAGGCACAAGATGTGCTCGCCTACGATAGCCACCGCAAGCTGACGGAAGCGTACGCGCGCGGCTTTCTGAACGACCTGATGACGCCCTTTCGCGGTCTCGCGCGCGACAACAACCTGCGCAGCGATCTGACGCTGGACAAGCTGGCCACGCTGAAACCCGTGTTCGACCGCGATGCGGGCACGATGACGGCGGGCAACTCGACGCCGCTGACGGACGGCGCATCGGCCGTGCTGCTCGCCAGCGAGGAATGGGCGGCGGCGCGCGGCCTTCCCGTGCTTGCGTGGCTCACGTGGCACGAGACGGCCGCAGTCGATTTCTTCGAGAAAAAGGAGGGGTTGCTGATGGCGCCCGCGCACGCCGTGCCGCGCATGCTGAAACGCGCGGGCCTGACGTTGCAGGATTTCGATTTTTACGAAATTCACGAGGCGTTCGCAGCGCAGGTGCTCTGCACGCTCGCCGCCTGGCAGGACGATGAGTACTGCCGCACGCAACTGGGACTCGAAGGCGCGCTGGGAACCATCGATCGCGCGAAAATGAACGTGAACGGCGGATCGCTCGCGACAGGCCATCCGTTCGCCGCCACAGGCGGACGGATCGTCGCGGGACTCGCGAAGCTGCTCGCGCAGCTCGACAAGCCGGCGGGCACCACGCGCGGGCTGATTTCGATCTGCGCGGCGGGCGGCCAGGGGGTGGTCGCGATTCTGGAACGGTAGAATCGCGCGCCATCCGTACCCGCACGATTCATGCACACGACACATACAACGACAAAGCTAGTACACCGGGAGACACCGCTATGACCGAGCCGACGACATCACAATCCACGCAGACGCAGATGCAAACTCAGACGCAAGCACAGACGCAAGCGCAGCGCGCGCCGAACACGGACGGCATCTGGTATGCATCGTATGCACCCGATGTGCCGCGCGAGATCGACGTGTCGCAGTATGCGTCGCTCGTCGAGTTCTTCGACGAATGCACGACGCGCTTTCGCGAGCGCGTCGCCTATGTAAGCGTCGGCGAAAGTCTCACGTACGCCGAACTGGCGCGCAAGGCGACCGCGTTTGCGGCCTACTTGCAGAGCATCGGCGTGAAGCCCGGCGACCGCGTCGCGATCATGCTGCCGAACACGTTCCAGTATCCCATCGCGCTGTTCGGCACGCTGAAGGCGGGCGCGATCGTCGTCAACGTGAATCCGCTCTATACGGTGCGCGAACTGTCGCATCAGTTGAAGGATAGCGCCGTGCAGACCATCGTGGTGTTCGAGAACTTCGCGAAGACCGTCGAAGACTCGCTGCCGGGCACGCGCGTGCAGAACGTGATCGTCACGGGTCTCGGCGACCTGCTCAAGGACGGTCTGAACCTGAAAGGCAAGCTGATCAACTTCATACTGCGCCACGTGAAGAAGCTCGTGCCCGCGTACAACCTGCCGCAAGCCGTGCCGCTGCTGGATGCGCTCGCAACGGGCTCTAAACGCACGCTCGCGCCCGTGCAGATTTCCCCCACTGACCTCGCGTTCCTGCAATACACGGGCGGCACGACGGGCGTCGCGAAAGGCGCAATGCTCACGCACCGGAACATGGTCGCGAATCTGTTGCAGGCGAAGGTCTGGGCGGAAGGCCAGCTGACCGACGAGATCGAAACGGTGCTCACGCCGCTGCCGCTCTATCACATCTACTCGCTGACCGTGAACGCGATGATCTTCATGGGACTGGGCGGGCGCAACATCCTGATCGCGAATCCGCGCGACATCAAGATGGTGATGAAGATCCTGCGTAACGAAACCTTCACGGGCATCACGGCCGTCAACACGCTCTACAACGCGTTCCTCGACAACGAAGAGTTCCGCAACCGCGATTTCTCGAAGCTCAAGCTCGCGATGGCGGGCGGCATGGCGATGCAAAAGGCCGTGGCCGACCGTTTCCGCGAGGTGACGGGCAAGCCGATCATCGAAGGCTATGGGCTGACGGAATGTTCGCCGATCGTGTCGATGAACCCGGTGGATCTCAAGCACATGCGCGAGTTCGACGGCTCGATCGGCCTGCCCGCGCCGTCCACTCACGTGCGCTTTCGCAAGGACGACGGCAGCTGGGCGAATATCGGCGAGCCGGGCGAGCTGTGCGTGCAAGGTCCGCAGGTGATGAAAGGCTACTGGAACCGTCCCGACGAAACCGCGAAGGTGCTCGACGACGATGGCTGGCTCGCAACGGGCGATATCGGCGTGATGGATTCGCGCGGCTATATCCGGCTGATCGACCGCAAGAAAGACATGATTCTTGTGTCGGGTTTTAATGTGTATCCGAACGAGATCGAAGACGTGATCGCGATGCACCCCGACGTGCGCGAAGTGGCCGCGATCGGCATTCCCGACGTCGCGCAGGGAGAGCGCGTGAAAGTCTTCGTCGTGCGGCGCAACCCTTCGCTCACCGAGGAACAGGTGATCGCGCATTGCCGCAAGAATCTCACAGGCTACAAGGTGCCGAAGGTCGTCGAGTTCCGCGACGAGCTTCCGCAAACGAATGTCGGCAAGATCCTGCGGCGCGAGCTGCGCGATCAGGAGCTGGCAAAGCAGACAATCTCGTGACGGTTTCGCGCGCCTGACCGCGTAGCAATGGCGAAGCCTTCCGCGCTTTTGGGAGCGATTGATGCGTCACCCGGAGTTTGTGGAAAAGCGTTCGCGCTATCGGTTCAGTCGTCGCTGGCGTGCTGGCTCGCGCTGGCTATCGCTAATCGTCGCGCAGCTGGCCTGCGTGTTGATCGCGGGGGCCGCCGCCGCGCAGAACGATGCATCCGCGCTCGCCGCGCATATCGCCCCGCAGGTCACGCTGGGCGCCAGTGAGGCCGTCGCGAATGCCGCGAAGCTGCCGCTCGAGCAGCAGGTCAAATGGCTGCGCAACGCCGCGCAAAGCGGCGCACTCGAACAGATGGACGACGCGCAGCTCGTCGCGCTGTTCGAATCGTTCGATCCGCTCACGCTGCCGCGCTATATCGAGGAAGGACCGAACGGCTACCCGTCGTACGAATTCACGATGCTGCGCCAGGAGCGCATTCGCGGAATCTGGCCGCGCCGGCCCGATCACATGCTCGTGCGGCTCACGCACGAGCCGCTGCGCATCTACGGCAGATGGCTGCCCGACGGCCCGCATTCAGGCCAGGAAATCATCTACGACGCGTCGAAGCGCGCCGATGAGATGTACGGCCATCTCGGCGGCATCTTCAATATCATCCCGCTGTGGACGTCGATCAACGGCACGCTGGCGCGGTCACAATCGAACCATCAGGTGCGCGATCTCGGTATCGAGTTCATCGCGCAGCAGTTTCTCGACGAAGGCAAAAAATTCGCCAATGTGGGCATCACGCGGCCCGCGGAAATCGACGTGCGAACCGTCGACGGCGTGCGCGTCATTGCCTTCACCTACGAAACGCCCACGGGCCAACCCGAGTACTACGCGAAAAAGGAAGTGCTCGGACTCGATCTGCGGCACCCGTATTTCCGGATGGCCGAATCGTACGGCAACGACGGACAGATTTTCGAACGCATCGTGTTCCTGACGATCACGCCGAAGACCTTCGACGACATGGCGTTCGATCCCAAAAACCCCGAGTACCGGTTCTGATCAGGTCGTGAGCGCGAACGCGACCGACGCGCGCTGCGGCACGCTGCGCGCGTGCGTGATCGGCGCGGCGGGTGGCAGCGCGAGCCGCGCGAGCACGAAGAAATCAGCAGCGCGCGTGACACCGACGAGCGTCAGCCGTCCGCCCGAGCGCATCACGCGTGGCGCGAGCGTGTCGTACCAGAGCGCGGCGATATCGGCGTGCGGCGTGGCGCTCACGTCGAAAACGGGCACACCCATGCGTGCGGCGTGATCGCTCAGCGCCGTGGATTCGGCCAGCGCCGTGTCGATCAGCGCGAGGTCGGCGCGCATCCCGTCCAGATGAAGCCACGGCACGCTGAAAGCCGGTGCCGCCGACAGCCATGCGCCCGTTGCGATGAATGTGCGCCGCTGCATGTCATGCCCTCACGCTCATGGTTCACGTATATCCGCGCCAGTTGCGAAACGCCTTTGGCCAGATGCCCTGCTTGCCCGGCGACAGAATACCCGTCGGATCGAGCGCGTCCTTGATCGTCTCCGACAGCCGCAGCATGGCGCCGTCGTTGAAGTTGTAGCGCGCCGCCGCGAAGTCCATGTAGACGAGATGCGAGCGGTACTCGCCGTAACCCGCGCCGTGCGCGTCGCTCATCCACGCGCGCAGCAGATCGGCGGCCAGTTCGCTCTGCCGCGCGTCGCTCTTGTCGAAGATCGCCGCGGCGATGTGATGCAGATGCCGCTCGCCCGATGTGAAGCCGCCGTAGTAGTCGAAGCCGTATTCGTTGGCGCGCGCCTTGGCCATCGAATACTGGCGCATCGCGTCGCGACCCGTCGCCGGACAGACGGGCGAAAAGTCGACATGCGCGCCGCTGCCGCCGCGCCAGTCGAGCATGCGGAATGCCGTCATGCCCGGAATGCCGGCGAGGTTGCGATCGCCGCCCGCCTCCGGCTCCGCGTTGCCGTCGTAGGTTTTCGACAGCATCCGCGCACCCGGAATACGGCCAAACGCGCGTCGCACGATCGCTTCTTGCGCATCGATCACTTCGCGCTCGCCGTAGAGCGCGTAATGCAGATTCCAGCGGCCAATTTTCAGCGCCTCGGTCATCGACGCGATCGCGCTCTCCGGCATCACGCCCTTGCCCTGATACCACTGCGAGCGCGGCCCGATGCCCGCCGCGCGGCGAAGCGCGCCTTCGATCACGGCCTGGTTGCCGATCGTGCCGTTCAGCCGCAACGGCCGCAACGTCTCGACGACCGCTTCCAGATCGTCGTCGCGCTTAAACTGGACTTCGCCCAGCAGATACGCGCTCGGCGCGGGCATCAGCCAGACGCCCATCTTCGTGACGATGCCGTAGTTCGACTGCATGAACATCGGATCGAACGACGGTCCATAGCCATACTTGAACGCCTGCCACGACGTGCCGATCTCGATCCCGCCCATGCCCGTGCGCACGAGGTCGCCATTCGCGAGCACCACTTCCATCCCGCACTGCGCCGCCGCGTGATCGCCGTAGGCGGTCGTGCCGAAGCCGCGTTCGAGCGTGTTGCCGACGATGCTGCCCCAGCCCGCCGCGGGCGGATCGACCCACAGCTTGTAGCCGCGCTCGCGCAGATGGTGATGCAGATCGAAGTAGCTGACGCCGGGTTCGACGAGCGCATAGGCGAGCTGCTCGTCGACGGCGAGAATCCTGTTCATCCGCTGCAGATCCAGCACCACCGATCCCGGCAAACGCGGTGCCGCGCCGCCGTACGCGAAGTTGCGTCCCGTCGACACCGTCCAGAGCGGAATGCGGTACTCGTTCGCGACGCGCAGGATCGCGCGAATCTCATCGACGCTCGCGGGCAACAGCACCGCCGACGGCACGAATGACGCCGCCAGCGGGCCCGGTGCAAACGGATCGGCATAAGGCGCAAGGCTTGCTGGTGACGACGCGACCTGGGTGGCGCCGACGATCGCCTCGAAGGCGGCGAGCGCGCGGTCGAACGTCGCGGCGGAAATGTCCGGCGGCAGGATGCGTGTCAAGGTGTCCTCTCGTCGTGTCGAAGCGCTATCGGCTTGCTGGGTTGCTGGCTGTAGCTCGTTAGAGTTTGTTCATTACTGGCAGTCGACGGAAGCGACCAAAGCGGCGAAAGGCATTCGCGCGACACGCATCGCGCACGATCAACGCCGATGCCCGCCGCCCATGCCACCCATGCCGCCCCATGTGTGCCCACCGCCCCAGCCGTGCATTCCACCCGTTCCGTGGAATCCGCCGCCCGGCCGCCCCCAATGCACGTGGTTCATGTGATGGAAATGGTGGAACCGGTCGACGAACACGAACGGCGCGCCGAAGCCCACGGCGACAGGTGGCCCCCAATACCACGGGTCATAGTAAGGATAGGCGGGAATCGGATAGACGACGGCGGCCGCGTCGCCGCCCTGCTGGATCTGCCATGTCCCATCCGGCTGCTGGCAAGCGAGCCCGCTGATCTGCTGCGTCGTGCCGTCGATCTCCGCCTGGCCGACGATGTTGCGGCATATCATCTGATCGTTGAGCGCCTCTTGCGCGGCAACGGGCGGTGAAGCCGGCACCGCGCATCCGGCGCACACGCACAGCGTCGCGCCGAGTCCAAACAAAGTACGCATGATGTGTCCTGCCCGACGGTGCGGCGTTGCGGCACGTACGTGTGCCGTCGCCGTAAAGACGCCATCGATTCGCCTTGCAGGACGCGCGGCCAATCGCCGCTGCAGATTCGCCGGGAGCGAAAAATCACGCGCCTGCACAACTTAAACGCTTGTGCGCAAGGCGCTATTCCTGCCGCGCGGGAAGCGGCGACGTGCATCGTGTTACACGATGTTTCCGGCGTTGGGAGAGACGATGCGGCGCGACAACTACTGCCACGTCTCCGGACGGCCGCCCAGTTCGCCGCACACTTCGATCGCGATCGAGCGCAGCTTGTCTTCCTCGATCGGCCCCGACAGCGCGTAGCCCATGTGGTCACTGATCCAGTAGAAGGTGCGCCGGTTGCCGTCGCGGAATAGCCGGAACGCGGTCTCGTCCTTCGGGATGCCCGTTACGTAGAGCGTGAGCCGCGCGCCGCTCTGGTTCTCATACATGAATTGCGCGGCGGGCCCCGCCTCTCCCGGCAACAGCCGTCCGCCGACGAGCGTATAGCCGTACTCCTGCAGCGACGGCACGGACAGGTGGCGGTTCAGGCGCTTCGACAGCCAGTTGATCAGATGCTCTTCCTCGGCGGCCACCACCTCGACGGGATGACGGCGCTCCGGCGTATAGACGGCATACGCGATATCCGCGCGCCGCGCGAACGACATCACGTCGCCATTGCCACCGCCAAGGCGCGGCACGAGCGGGCCGAGCGCGAGCGCCAGGCCCGCGCCGACGGCGAGCCAGCACGCGGCGACAGCCACGCGGCGCCACCATGGAATGCGCGCGCGCAGCACGATGAACGGTGGCTCCTCGCGTTCGGGCGCGCCGCACAGCGCCTGCAGCGCGGCCTTCTGCGCGCGCCACGACGCGACCTGTGCGGACGCCTGCGGGTCGCGCGCCAGATGCTCGCGCACCGCGGCGCGCTCGCTCTCGGGCAACTCGCTGTCGACGAATGCCGACAGCGCGCGCAGATCAGGCGCGTTCGCGGAACCGGTAGTGTTTTCGTCGTTGTTCATTGCGCGCTTCTCACCTGGCCTTCACCACTTTCAGCGACGGCGACTTGTGAACGGGCCCTTCCATCAACAGTGCCCGCATATGCTCACGGGCGCGAGACAGCCGCGACATCACCGTGCCGATCGGCACGCCGAGCGCCACGGACGCCTCCTGATAGCTCAACTCCTCCACGCAAACCAGCAACATCACCTCGCGCTGCTCGACGGGCAGACAATAAAGCGCGCGCTGCACATCGCGCAACACCAGACCGTCGACTTCGCCACGCGGCGCTTCGAGATTGCGCCAGGGCGCGCTCTCGTCGTCGACGGCGATTTCGCGGCGCACGCGCAACTGGTCGATATACAGGTGCCGCAGGATCGTCAGCAGCCACGCGCGCAGATTGCTGTCGGGGCGAAAGCCCTTCCAGCGCGCGAGCGCGCGCTCGGCCGTATCCTGAACCAGATCGTCCGCCCAAGCTGGGTCACCCGTCAGCGCGCGCGCATAGCGCCGCAACTGCGGGAGCCACGAGATCACTTCCGCTTCGAAGTTCACCCGGCGCAAGCCGTCATGCGAGCACAGGCATCGTCAATAGCCGCCACCGCTGCCGCTCGTGCCGCTGCTGCTCCCACCCGACGAACTCATGTCGCCCGTGGATTGACACGCGGTCAGCGAGAGGGACGCCATCCCGAGCGCGAGCACGACGAATACAGCCGATACCAGTCTGGACACTTTCATGTAGAACCTCCTGCACGGCGAGGCGCGACGTATCGCGTGGCCATGCGTTGAACCGGCGGCACGCGCGCGAGCGACAGATGACGCGACGCCGGTGACCAATTGGACAGTTGAGGAAACCTTCTGCAAAGACGGACGCCCATTTCTGATGCGTGCTACTGACACTTCCGTCTTTCCTTCTCGCGGCTTCGCGGCTTTCGTGCGATGCCTGACCGATAAACGCTCGTGACGGGCGTTTTATTCCGCGGCATTCGCCAATGGCGACATCTTTCGTCTGGTGCGAGCGCGCGTTGCGACGCCGTCTGGCGCCTTCATCCGCCCGTCAACGTTGGCTGGCGCGCATAGCGCCGCATGGATTTGGTAACTCAACGTTACACTTGATCTTTAAAGGATGCTTCCGCGCCCACAAGTGGTTATAGTGGGCGTCAACCCCGTTCGACGTTTGGGACCCATCATGTCGCCATAAAGCGACAACGGGTAAAATCACGGCGAACAACCGTTTCTCTACACACAATTGTCCATGCCTTCCGCAGAATCGCATCCGCAAAACGACTTTATGAACGCAGCGCGCAAAGAACGTAAGCGCGTTGAGATTTACCTCGTCAACGGCATTCGCCTGACGGGCTGCATTGAGTCGTTCGACCAGTATCTGGTGATGCTGCGCACGCCCGTCGGGCTGCAAGGCATCTACAAGCGCGCCATTTCCACGATCCAGCTGGACACGGGTACGCGCCCCGCGCCGCGCGCAGGACGGCCTTCGCATGGCGAGCATTCCGCACGCGGCCCGCACGGCTCGCGTGAACATCGCGAGCCCCGGGAACCGCGCGAGCCGCGTGAGTCGTATGGCGCGTCGCAAGGGCCGTCGGACCGGTCTTCGTCGTCGGACGCTCCCGTGGTCGTCACCCGCCGCCGGCGTCTGTACGGCACGGGCAATAATGGTAACGATCAGGGTAATAACAACGGCGGCGGCAGCACTGAATAAGGCCGAATAAGCCCAACAGGCTACATCGTAGAATGCGGCGCGCGCCCAGCGCGCCTGCACTGCAACACGGGCGGCTGGCTAGCCGGGACGACTGGCCAGCTGCTTGAGCATCCTCTCGATCCGCACGCCCTGCTGGGCAGTCAGTTCATACCCGCACTTCACTTCGAGCACCCGTCGCTGCCAATAGCGGGCATTCAGCAGATGCACCATCGGCTGACGCATTGCCCACTCCAGATGCTCCAGTTCCGATTCGACAACATGTGACGCGTTCAAGCGCTGTCCGCTGCCATATCCGTTCGGTTGCATGGTCGCCCTCGTAAGCCATCTGCGCCCGGCGCTTTCGTGTGCGCCGGCGTCGTGTGACACCGTTATAACGAACGATCCCGCGAGAAATTCCATTGGCCTGCATGGAACCTACAACATGCTTTCGCGATCTTCAACCTGAGTTGCTGCTCCGCGTGCAATTCGCGCAACGCCGCGTGCGTTTTTATGTGCGTTTGGCCTATGCCATTGGCCTCGGCGACTGCGATGGCCTGATTGCGTTATGCTGACTTCAATCCACGTAGCGGAGCCTGTCATGTCCACTTCGAAACACCCCACCCCAAAGGCGCCCGACAAACATCCGTCCAGCGACGAACGCCTCGACGAGGCGCTCGACGAGACCTTTCCCGCCAGCGACCCGATCGCGGTCGATCCCGACGAGGACGACGACGATAACCGTCAAGGCAAGCAGAAGAAGTCGCGCTGAGGAAGACAGTTGCGAGGCGAGATGTACCATCCGCGGACGCTACGCGCACGCGGGATGGATAAAGACGGCCGTGTGACCGACGACGAAGAGCGTGCCGTGCGCGGATGCACGGTTCACGTTGCCATCGCCGCATGCGTCGACGCAAACGCATGGCAGAGGCGCAGACGAACGAACCCCCGCGCATGGTCAGATGCGCGGCGAGGGTCTGGTCAAACACGCAGGGCGAGCCGCGAAGCCGCCGAAGGCCAGCGCGGCTCTTGCAACGTCAGCGCACCGGCAAGCCGCTTTCGAGCTGACGCTGCAGATCGCGCACCTGGCGCTGCGCCACGCGCAACTGCTCCTGCGACTGCGCCTTCTGCTGCGCAAGCGCCGTAGCTTCCGCACGGGTCTGCTGCTGCATGCTGTTGACGATGGTCTGCTGCTCGTGCGCGATGTTCAGGTCGGCCTGCAGGCGGTTCGCGCGTTCCTGCGACAGCGCGACGAGGTGATCCGTGTACGCCTTCTGCGCTTCGAGCTTGGTGCGGCGGATTTCGACATCGGACAGCTGCGCCGTCTGACGCGCGAAGTCGCGGTAGATCTGCTCGGCGCGCGCTTCGTCCTGCGTCTTGATCACGCGCCAGAAGTTCTTCTGCTGGAAGAGCGCGACGTAGTACGTCATGTCCTTGCCATAGAACAACAGGCTTGCCCCGTAGCTGCCGTTGTAGGTCGTGCGCAGCTCGGTGGTATCGGCGCCGTGAATCTTCTGTTGCAGTTCCGCGACATTGCCCGTCGCAGACTGCTTCGCCTCGTCCGGCGTGAGCGCAATCGTTTGACTGTCCGCAGTGACGGGAGCAGCAGCTGGCGTCGTCTGCGCAGCGATCACACCCGCTGCGTCGTCCGTGCCGTTACTGGCAGAACTCTGCGCGTAGACCCCTTGAACGCCCCCGAAAACGATCATTGCCGACATCACGATGTGTCGAACTTTCGACTTCTGGTCCATGTAATTTCTGCTCGTGTCGTGTTTTAGTTTTGCAAAACCGTTCGATTATTACTCACTTTCACGAGTTTCGGGTTCCTCGTCGAAAATTTGGTACTTACGCATCTTTTCCCACAACACCTTGCGGCTAATGCCGAGGTATTGCGCCGTATCCTGGCGGCGCCAGCTGTTCGCATCGAGCGCGGCGAGCACGCGGCTGCGCTCGGCCATATCCCCCTTGCTGCGATCGACAAGCACTTCCGCCGCGCTCTCGGCAGGCACCGGCTGATTGCTGCGCGCAACCGCAAGCAGCCGGTGCAGCCGCGCCGCATCACACGCGCCGATCTGCCGCACCGTCACGCCGATCCGTTCGACCAGGTTGCGCAGCTCGCGCACGTTGCCGGAGAAGTACGTGTCGGCGACGGCGTCCGCGAGCCAGTACGGAGTATCCGGTAGCGACGCGAGCCGCTTGGGCCCGACCACGTCACCTATCTCGCGGCACATGGTGCACCGCCCATCGGCAGTGAAGGCATGAGCGCGAAGATCGACGCGTCGCACTATCGCGGCAATCCGAAGGACAACTCCGGCTTGCCTTCATATGCGGAACGGACGGTGATCAACGACAGGATCGGCGGTTCGCTGTCGTCTCCGCTCATCCTGAGCAACGCGCGCACTCTGTCGGGAACGGTCACGCCCTACGCTTCGCACGATGAAGACCGCTCCAACAATGCGATCACGGGCGCGGCGATCGGGCTGCGCTCGCAGGTAGGCGTGATGCAGTTGCAGGCCGACTATGCGGACGTGCAGACGGGCCAGGCGCGCAAGGCCAGCATCAACGTCGCGAAGGCGTTCGACATACTCGGCGCGGGCAAAGCCGGCGACTCGAACATCCCCGGCACGACGACCGTCAATCCCGCTTCGATCACCTTCGTGCGCACGGGCGCAAGCTTTCCACAAACCAACGAGTGGCCGCCCGGCATCGACACGATGGTCGCCGCGACGGGCCAATGCAGCCCCGACACGCTGCCGACTTCCGAGCAGATTTCATTTGGCGCGCAACGCTTCGCGCAGGGCTATCAACCGGGCGAGACATCGGGCGATTCGTGGTGGGGCGCGTCGCTCGAAATCAATCGCGCGATTGCGCCCAGCTTCACGTATCTGCGCACCTTCACACCGTATGTTTCGTTCGACATGGCGCGCGTCTATCTGCATGCGGGCACATCGCAGCCGAAGAAGCTTGCTTCGGTGGCACCCGGCTTTCGCATCTCCGACGCGAAGTATTACAGCCTGGATCGGTCCGTCGCGAAGGCGGCCGTCGAGAGCGCGTCGCGCAATCCGCGCATCAACGCGACGTTCTCGTATCAATTGAACCGACTCATGCGTCGTTGCCAGAACATGCACCAATTAGAGCATTCACTATCAAACGGGGCGGATACTTTCACGTATTCTGCCCTCTCCCATGCATCGAAAGACAGGCATGGCGCCGCCTCGCATCAGCACTCACACGGCGCCGCGCGACATTCATCGCGACGATTTTCAACAAGGAGGACGACAATGACATCACTCACCCGACGCGCGCGCTTTGCGCTCGGCACTACGTTGAAACAGGCTGTCGTGGCCGGTGCGTTGCTCGCGGGCACCGTCACAGCATTCGCACAAACCGACACGCCTGTCGGCACATGGCAAACCATCGACGATCACACGGGCCAGCCCAAAGCACTCGTGCAGATCACGCAGGACGGGAACGGCAGGCTGAGCGGCAAGGTCATCAAGGGGCTCAACCCGAACGATCAAGCGGATCGCCGCTGCACCGCCTGCACGGACGCGCGCAAAGATCAGCCGATTCTCGGCATGACGATCATCGACGATATGAAAAAGGACGGCGAAGGCTGGGACGGCGGGCAGATTCTCGACCCGGAGAACGGCAAGCTCTACAAATGCAAGATGCACGTCGAAGACGGCGGGCAGAAGCTGGTGGTGCGCGGGTATATTGGCGTATCGCTGCTGGGGCGTTCGCAGACGTGGATTCGCCAGAACTGAGGTTGTCGCGCGGTGCTCGCTTTTCGGCGAGCGCCGCAGCAGGACGTAAAAAAGCCGGTCTGGCGTTTAGTCTCGCCAGACCGGCTTTTTGTTGTCGCGCGCGCTCAATTCGTTCGATCCGTCATGCCGCGTTCTTGAAGGGACTGGTGTAGTCGAACACCAGCGGTGCTGCAGGCACGCCAGACGGCGGCGCGAACAGCGGCGTGGCAGGCACGGATGGCTGCGCGGCATCGTTCGCGGCTGCAGCCACGTTCGGCGCGTGGGTGCGCATGCGTGATTCCATCGTGTTGCACAGTTCGCCGCTTGCGTCGCCGAACAGCTGGTCCATCACACGTTGCAGTACGCCAGCCTGATGCCACGCCTTGAAACGGCGGTGACAGGTTTGATAAGAGGGGTATTTACGCGGCATGGCGGACCAGGTAGCGCCGCTGTAGATCACCCAGAGCACGCCGTTGAGCACGGAGCGGGTGTTGGCAAGCGGCCGGCCGCGCAGTTCGGAACGCGGACGCAGTTCCGGCAGCAGCGGCGCGATGCGCTGCCATTCTTCATCACTAATATCGCGATAGGGGGTCATGGGATCTCCATTCGTCAAGAGTATTTCGACGATATAGAGTCGCCCCACTACCGAATATCAGACCAATCCGAATCTTGAAAATGCATCGGCAGCCGCTGCCGCATGGTTCAGCGCGTATCGCGCTATCCCAAACGGGGCGGCCTTGGGTGGGAATTTGATCAGGTTAACGATGTATCGACGATCCGTCGCGGCGTATCCAGATATTCCTGCGACTGCATCTCGACGATACGCGAAACCGTGCGCGTGAACTCGTTGGCCATCGGCCCTTCTGTATAGAGTTCCTCGGGCGGCACGGCGGCCGACATCAGCAGCTTGACCTTGTGATCGTAAAAAACGTCGATCAGCCACGTGAAACGGCGCGCTTCGGATTGCATACGAGGCGTCATCTGCGGAATGCCGGACAGAATCACCGCGTGGAAGCGGCTCGCCAGTTCGAGGTAGTCGTTCTGCGAGCGCGGGCCGCCGCACAGCGTCGCGAAATCGAACCAGACGACGCCGTCCGCGCGGCGCAGCGCCTTCAGTTCGCGCTTCTCGATACGCAACAGCGGGCTTTCGTCGGGCACGGCGGCGAGCTTGCCGAATGCGTCGCGCAGCGCCTTGTCGGAGGCGGCGCCGAGCGGCGTGTGATACACCTCGACCTGCGACAGCGTGCGCCGCCGGTAATCGACGCCAGCATCGACGTTGATCACATCTAGTTTGCTCTTGATCAACTCGATGGCAGGCAGCAGACGGTCGCGATGCAGGCCGTCGGGATAGAGCAGATCGGGATCGTAGTTGGACGTCATCACGAACTGCACGCCGTTCGTGAACAGGCGATCGAGCAGCCGGTACAGGATCATCGCGTCCGCGATATCCGATACGTGGAATTCGTCGAAGCAGATCAGCCTATAACGCTTCGCAACGCGCCGTGCGAGTTCGTCAAGCGGATCGGCCTGCCCTTTCAGTTCTTCGAGTTCGCGATGCACTTCTCGCATGAACTCGTGAAAATGAAGACGCGTCTTACGCACGAGCGGCACGACTGCGTAAAAGCTGTCCATCAGGAAGCTCTTTCCGCGCCCTACGCCACCCCACATATAGACACCCTTCGGCAGATCAGGGTGCATGATCAGCTTCATAAAGGCGTTCGGACGACGTGCCTTATACGCAGCCCACTCTTCATAGCACTGTTGCAGACGATCGACGGCCGCGCGTTGTGCCGGATCGGACTCGTATCCCCGGGTCTGCAGTTCCTGCTCGTAGTATTCGGTGACGTTCATTGTGTGAGACAGCAATGAAGAAGGCGGGAGGGATTCAACCCACCCGCCTTCGTCGTGTTTCGCTTTCAGCCCATGTTCAGCGTAATTCAGAACCGGGCAGATGCGTCTTACATGTTCAGCGCGCGCTTGTCGACGGCGAGCGCCGCTTCACGCATCACTTCAGACAGCGACGGGTGCGGGTGGCAGATACGGCCGATGTCTTCCGACGCAGCCTTGAACTCCATCGCGACAACCGCTTCGGCGATCAGATCCGACGCATTCGCCGAGATGATGTGCACGCCGAGCAGTTCGTCCGTCTTCGCGTCAGCGATCATCTTGACGAAACCATCCGCCTTGTTGATGCCGAGCGCGCGGCCGTTCGCCATGAACGGGAACTGGCCCGTCTTGACTTCGCGGCCTTCAGCCTTCAACTGCTGTTCCGTCTTGCCGACCCACGCGATTTCCGGTTCCGTGTAGATGACCCACGGCACGCAGTTGTAGTCGATATGCGGCTTCTGGCCGTCGATGATTTCGGCGACCAGCACGCCTTCGTCTTCGGCCTTGTGCGCGAGCATCGGGCCGCGCACCACGTCGCCGATCGCGTACACGTTCGGCACCGACGTCGCGCAGTGGTCGTCGACGTCGATGAAGCCGCGCTCGTTCGCCTTCAGGCCAATCGCTTCGAGGCCGAGGTTGTCGGTGTTCGGCACGCGGCCGATCGACACGATCAGGCGGTCCGCGTCGAGCGTCTTCGCGTTGCCGTCCTTGTCCGTGTACGCGATCGACACACTGTTGTCGCTGGCCTTCACTTCGCCGACCTTCACGCCAACGTGAATGTCGAGGCCTTGCTTCTTGAACTGCTTGGCGGCTTCCTTCGCGAGCGCCTGGTCGGCGGCGCCGAGGAATTCGGGCAGCGCTTCGAGCACGGTGACTTCCGAGCCCAGGCGGCGCCACACCGAGCCCAGCTCCAGGCCGATCACGCCCGCGCCGATCACGGCGAGCTTCTCCGGCACTTCGGTGAACGACAAAGCGCCTTCGTTATCCGCGACGATCTTGTTGTCGACGGGGACGTTTGGCAGGTGACGCGCCTTCGAGCCCGTCGCGATGATCACGTTCTTTGCCGTGACCACTTCCGTCTCGCCTTCGCCCGACACTTCGATCTGCACGCCGGCGTCCGTCTTGCCCGTGAACTTGCCGTGGCCCTTGAGCCACGTGATCTTGTTCTTGCGGAACAGGAACTCGATGCCCTTCGTCATCTTTTCGACGATGCCTTCCTTACGGGCCAGCATCTTCGCGATGTCGACCTTCACGTTCTCCACGCTGATGCCGTGGTCCGCGAGGTGATGCGACGCGTTTTCGAACTCTTCCGACGACGCGAGCAACGCCTTCGACGGAATGCAGCCGACGTTCAGGCACGTGCCGCCCAGCTTCAACGCGCCGGCCGGGTTCTTCCACTTTTCGATACAGGCAACCGACTTGCCGAGCTGCGCAGCGCGAATGGCCGCGATGTAGCCGCCGGGACCGGCACCGATCACGACGACGTCAAATTCTTTGGACATGACTATCCTTTTTGGCTAACCGACGCGGCCGCGCTTCGCGGCGCGCGTGGCTTCAGATACTGCGGAAATGCGAGAGACACCTGATGCATATATCGCGACGGCGGCTCATAACTTCAAGCCGCCGCGCATCATGCATTACAGGTCGAGCAGCAGACGAGCCGGATCTTCCAGCGCGTCCTTCATCGCGACCAGCGACAGCACGGCTTCGCGGCCGTCGATGATACGGTGGTCGTACGACAGCGCCAGATAGTTCATCGGGCGGATCACGATCTGGCCGTTTTCGACCACTGCGCGTTCCTTCGTCGCGTGCACGCCGAGGATCGCCGATTGCGGCGGGTTGATGATCGGGGTCGACAGCATCGAGCCGAACACGCCGCCGTTCGAGATCGAGAACGTGCCGCCCGTCATTTCTTCGATCGACAGCTTGCCGTCCTTCGCCTTCTGGCCAAATTCGGCGATCTTCTTCTCGATGTCCGCGAGGCTCATCTGGTCTGCGTTGCGCAGGATCGGCACCACGAGGCCGCGCGGCGAGCCGACGGCGATACCGATGTCGAAGTAGCCGTGATAGACGATGTCGTTACCGTCGATCGACGCGTTCACCAGCGGGAACTTCTTCAGCGCGTGGACAGCCGCCTTCACGAAGAACGACATGAAGCCGAGCTTCACGCCATGTTCCTTCTCGAACTTGTCCTTGTACTTGTTGCGCAGGTCCATCACGGGCGCCATGTTCACTTCGTTGAACGTCGTGAGGATGGCGTTGGTTTGCTGCGACTCGAGCAGACGCTCAGCGATACGCGCGCGCAGACGCGACATCGGCACGCGTTGTTCCGGACGGTCCTTGAGCCACTGGTCGGCCGATGCCGGCGCGCCCACTTGCGGCAAGGCCGGCTTGGCAGCGCGCGCGGGCGCTGCTGCCGGTGCCGGCGCAGCCTTGGCAGCCGGTGCGCCTGCGGCGACGGCATCCTGCTTCGTGATGCGGCCATCGCGGCCCGTGCCGGCGACGTCGCCCGCAGCGACGCCCTTCTCGGCCAGAATCTTCGTCGCAGCCGGCGATGCCGTGGTGCTTGCGCCTGCCACAGCGGCAGCCTGTGCCGGTGCAGCCGCTGCTGCCGGCTCAGCTTGCGGAGCCGGCTTGACTTCGGCTTCGACAGCCGCTTCGCCCGCCTTGCCTTCCGTATCGATCTTCGCGATCACTTCGTCGGCGACCACGATATCGCCGTCGTTCTTGATGACCTGCGCGAGCACGCCTGCCGACGGAGCCGGCACTTCGAGCACGACCTTGTCGGTTTCGATTTCGATCAGGATTTCGTCCTGGGCGACAGCTTCGCCCGGCTTCTTCTTCCACTGCAGCATCGTGGCTTCCGAGACCGACTCGGACAGCTGGGGGACCTTGACTTCAACAATAGCCATTTGATTTCTCTGAATACGTATCGGATGACAACGAACCTTGTGCGAGCCGCGTCTGATTGTCGCGCGTGATTGCCGCGCTTACATGGGTGATTCAGACGTGGGCGGGAAAGCGCTCAGCGCTTTCCCGGTTCGCTCTCTGTGGTTATTTAACGATGGACGCGCCTTTCAGACGGCCAAACGCGCCTTCGATCAGCGCCTTCTGCTGCTCGTAGTGCTTCGCGTAGTAGCCGACAGCGGGCGAAGCCGAAGCGGGACGGCCGCTGTATGCCAGCTTCTGTCCTTCCTTCATGCCTTCGCGCAGGTGATGTTCGATGTAGAACCACGGGCCCTGATTCTGCGGCTCGTCCTGCACCCACACCACTTCGGTTGCGTTGTCGTACTTCTTCAGTTCGGATTCGAACTGCTTGTGCGCGAACGGATAGAGCTGTTCGATACGCACGATCGCGACGTCCTGCGCCTTCGCTTCGCGGCGATGCGCAAGCAGGTCGTAGTACACGCGGCCCGAGCAGACCAGCACGCGCTTGACCTTCTTGGCATCGATCGAATCGTCCGTTTCGCTGAGAACCGGCTGGAACGAGCCCTTCGCGAGTTCCGACAGATCCGACACGGCTTCCTTGTGACGCAGCAGCGACTTCGGCGTGAAGACGACGAGCGGCTTGCGGAACAGGCGGATCATCTGGCGGCGCAGCAGGTGGAAAACCTGTGCCGGCGTTGTCGGCTGTACGACCTGCATGTTGTGATCTGCGCACAGTTGCAGGAAGCGCTCGATACGCGCCGACGAGTGCTCCGGACCCTGGCCTTCGTAGCCGTGCGGCAGCAGCATCGTCAGGCCCGACACGCGGCCCCACTTCACTTCGCCCGACGAGATGAACTGGTCGATCACGACCTGCGCGCCGTTCACGAAGTCGCCGAACTGCGCTTCCCACGCGACGAACGTGTTCGGCTCAGCCGTCGAGTAGCCGTATTCGAAGCCGAGCACGGCTTCTTCGGACAGCACCGAGTCGATCACCGTGAACTTCGCCTGACCTTCGGCGATGTTCTGCAGCGGCACGTACGTGCCGTCGTTCCAGCGTTCGCGGTTCTGGTCGTGCAGCACTGCGTGACGGTGCGTGAACGTGCCACGGCCCGAGTCCTGACCCGTCAGGCGCACGGCATAACCCGATGCGACCAGCGACGCGAATGACAGATGCTCGCCCATGCCCCAGTCGAGCTTCGCTTCGCCACGGCCCATTGCACGGCGGTCGTTGATCACGCGCTCGACGAGCGGGTGAACCTTGAAGCCTTCGGGGATCGTCGTGATACGCTCGGCCAGACGCTTGAGTTCGGCGAGCGGCACAGCCGTGTCGGCTGCGTCCGTCCACTTGCGGTTCAGGAACGGAACCCAGTCGACGGCGTACTTGCTCTTGTAGTTCGACAGGACCGGGTCGACCGTGTGGTGACCTTCGTCCATCGCCTTGCGGAATGCCTTGATGAATTCATCGCCTTGATCGGCGGTGATGACGCCTTGCTGCACCAGCTTTTCCGCGTACAGCGCGCGCGTGCCGGGGTGCTTGGCGATCGTCTTGTACATCAGCGGCTGCGTGACGGCGGGCGTGTCCTGCTCGTTGTGACCCAGCTTGCGGAAGCAGATGATGTCGATCACGACATCCTTGTGGAACTGCATCCGGAAGTCGATGGCCAGCTGCGTAGCCAGCACGACCGCTTCGGGATCGTCGCCGTTCACGTGCAGCACGGGCGCCTCGATCATCTTGACGACGTCCGAGCAATACAGCGTGGAGCGTGCGTCGCGCGGGTCGGACGTGGTGAAGCCGATCTGGTTGTTGATGACGATGTGCAGCGTGCCGTGCGTGCCGTAACCGCGCGTTTGCGCGAGGTTCAGCGTTTCCATCACGACGCCCTGACCTGCGAAGGCGGCGTCGCCGTGGATCTGCACAGGCAGCACTTGCAGGCCGTTCTCGTCGCCGCGACGGTCCATACGGGCCTTCGCCGAACCTTCGACCACCGGGTTGACGATTTCGAGGTGCGACGGGTTGAACGCGAGCGACAGGTGAACCGGGCCGCCTTCCGTTGCGACATCCGACGAGAAGCCCTTGTGGTACTTCACATCGCCTGCGGGCAGATCGTCGACGTGCTTGCCTTCGAATTCGGCGAACAGGTCAGCGGGCATCTTGCCCAGCGTGTTGACCAGCACGTTCAGACGGCCGCGGTGCGCCATGCCGATGACGATTTCCTGCACGCCGCTCTTGCCTGCGTGATGCACGACTTCGTCCATCGACGCGATGAAGCTTTCGCCGCCTTCCAGCGAGAAGCGCTTCTGACCGACGTACTTGGTGTGCAGGAAGCGCTCGAGGCCTTCTGCTGCCGTCAGTCGGTTCAGGATGTGCTTCTTTTTGTCATTCGTGAAGTTCGGCGTGGAGCGGATCGATTCGAGACGTTCCTTCCACCAGCGCTTCTGTTCCGGATCGCTCAGGTACATGTACTCGGCGCCGATCGTGCCGCAGTACGTGTCGCGCAACGCCTTGACGATGTCCCGCAGCGAAGCCTGTTCGAAACCGAAGTACAGGTTGTTCGTGTTGAACGTCTGGTCCATGTCGGCTTCGGTGAAGTCGTAGAACGCAGGTTCAAGCTCGGGAATGTTCGGACGTTCGCGGCGCTTCAGCGGATCGAGGTTGGCCCACTGCGAGCCGAGGAAGCGATATGCGCCGATGAGGGACTGCACATAGACCTGCTTACGCGCGGTGGTGAGATCCTCACCACCCGTGCGCGGCAGGAAGGCATTCGCCTTTGCGCGCTGAGCAAATGATTCGACGATCGGGCCATGGGCCACGTCGTTGGCACTGGTGCCATCCGATGCAGGAACGTTCTGCAGAGCGTCGAAATAATTGCGCCAGGTCTCGGGCACTGACGCGGGATTGTCGAGATATGCTTCGTACAACTCTTCTACGTACGGAGCATTGCCGCCGAACAGATACGAGTTCGACTGGAATTGCTTCATCATTTTACGCTCACCTTTCTTCGAGCTTCTCGAGAAATAGCGGGTTACTGAACCTTCCGCGACACGGCCTGACCGTTTAGCGGATTGCGCGAATCAAGTCTTGCTTGGAAGGACCTAAACTTGCACTCGCGGGAGCATAGCACATAACCCATAGTTGACATAGGACAGGTCTCAACTGGAAAGCCCGTGCTACGGGGCTTTGCGGCAAGTTTTATGCTTGCGTAACAGTGTTTGCGGCACTGCAGAAGAATACTTTAGGCGCTTATAGGAAGCTCTGCAGCGAAACGCGCAACGCCAATGCAAAAAGCCGCCCGAGGGCGGCTTTTTGCTGAGACTTTCGCGAGGCTTCGCGCGATCAGTCGACGGCTGCTTCGCGGCTTGCGCGGCGGCGCTCGTGTTCCTTCAGATGGCGCTTGCGCAGACGGATGCTTTGCGGCGTCACTTCGACGAGTTCGTCTTCGTCGATGAATTCGACCGCGTATTCCAGCGACATCTGGATCGCCGGCACGAGGCGCACGGCTTCGTCAGTACCCGACGCACGCACGTTGGTCAGCTGCTTGCCCTTGATCGGGTTCACGACGAGGTCGTTGTCACGGCTGTGAATGCCGATGATCATGCCTTCGTACAGCGCGTCGCCCGGCTTCACGAACATGCGGCCGCGATCCTGCAGTTTCCACAGCGCGTAAGCGACAGCAGCGCCGTCGTCCTGCGAGATCAGCACGCCATTGCGGCGCTCGCCGAGCGAGCCTTCCCGGACGGGTGCATATTCGTCGAACACGTGGCTCATCAGGCCCGTGCCGCGCGTGAGCGTCAGGAATTCGCCCTGGAAGCCGATCAGGCCACGCGCCGGAATGCGGTACTCGAGGCGCGTACGACCACGGCCGTCCGACGCCATGTCGAGCATTTCGCCCTTACGGCGACCCAGCTCTTCCATCACGCCGCCCTGGTGCGAGTCTTCGAGATCGACTGTCAGCAGTTCGTACGGCTCGTGCTTCACGCCGTCGACTTCATGCAGCACCACGCGCGGACGCGACACGGCCATCTCGTAGCCTTCGCGGCGCATGTTTTCGATCAGGATGGTCAGGTGCAGCTCGCCGCGGCCCGACACTTCGAACACGGTTTCGTCGCCCGTGTCTTTCACGCGCAGCGCGACGTTGTGGTTCAGTTCCTTCATCAGACGATCGCGGATCTGGCGGCTCGTCACGAACTTGCCTTCCTTGCCCGCGAGCGGTGACGAATTCACGAGGAAGTTCATCGTCAGCGTAGGTTCGTCGACGGTGATCATCGGCAGCGCTTCGGGCGCTTCCGGCGCGCAGATGGTCGCGCCGATACCGACTTCTTCGATGCCGTTGATCAGCACGATGTCGCCGGCTTCGGCTTCGGCGACCTGCACGCGCTCGAGGCCTTCGAACGACAGCACCTGGTTGATCTTGCGGTTCAGGATTTCGCCTTCCGGACCGAAGCGGATCACGACCTGCTGACCCGGCTTGATACGGCCGCGCGTGATACGGCCCACGCCGATACGGCCAACGTACGTCGAGTAATCCAGCGACGTGATCTGCAGTTGCAGCGGACCATCCGGATCGGCCGGGCGAACGGGCACGTGCTCGAGAATCGCTTCGAACAGCGGGCGCATCGTGCCTTCGCGCACGCTCGGGTCCAGGTCGGCATAACCGTTCAGGCCCGACGCGTAGACGATCGGGAAGTCAAGCTGGTCTTCGGATGCGCCGAGCTTGTCGAACAGGTCGAACGTCTGGTTGATCACCCAGTCGATACGCGCGCCGGGACGGTCGATCTTGTTGATCACGACGATCGGCTTCAGACCCAGCGCGAGCGCCTTTTTCGTCACGAAGCGGGTTTGCGGCATCGGGCCTTCGACCGCGTCGACGAGCAGCAGCACGGAATCGACCATCGACAGCACGCGCTCCACTTCACCCCCGAAGTCGGCGTGGCCCGGGGTGTCGACGATGTTGATGTGCGTGCCTTCGTATTCGACGGCGCAGTTCTTGGCGAGAATGGTGATGCCACGCTCTTTTTCGATGTCGTTTGAATCCATCACGCGTTCAGCGATCTGCTGGTTTTCGCGGAAGGTGCCGGACTGGCGGAGCAGCTGGTCGACGAGCGTGGTTTTGCCGTGGTCGACGTGAGCGATGATGGCGATATTGCGGAGAGCGCGGGACATAGGAACCTGGAGACGCTGGGGTACGAATGGAGTGCGCCACCTGCCCAGCCACCTTCGCCAAGCCCAAAGCGCACTTTTGGGAACCAATAATTATAGCACGTACGAGTGACGCGTTTCTGGTATTCCCCGATAGCGCGCTCCTTCGTCTCGATAAAGCGACACGCGCCTCGCTGCTCGCAGCCGCTGCGCACTCTCCTCTGACGCGAGAAAGATCCTTGCCTAAGCTGTAATAACGCTTGCCGCGTCAATTATTCGTCTCTACAATCCTGCATAGTCAACCATTGCATTCGCACGAGAATCATGACCGAACCGTCCCACACGCCATCGCCTGAGGTCAGCGAATACCAGCTGGGCGAGAGCGTCGGCTATCTGATTTCCCGCGTGAAGTCGACCATGTCGAACCTCGTGACGCAACGCACGATGGCCGAACTCGGCATCACCAGCCAGCAGGCCAGCGTGCTGTTTATGGTTGCCAGCGGCAAATGCGTGCTCGCCGCCGAACTCGCGCGGGAATACGGCATCGACGCCAGCGCCGTCACGCGCCTGATCGATCGCCTCGAAAAACGCGGCCTGCTCACGCGGGTGCGCAGCGCTGAAGACCGGCGCGCGGTGCGCCTTGCGCTGACGGCCGAAGGTCACGCAATCGCCGCGCGCATGCCGGCTGTTTTCACCAGCGTGACCGAGAAACTGCTATCCGGCTTTTCGCCAGAGGAAACGGGATTCCTCAAAAGCCTTCTGAGACGCGTGCTCGCGAACAGCTGCGAAGTGTTCAGCGAAACCCGTGACTCGGCAAGTAATACCGATAACAAATCGTAAGAAATTAGTTGCATCGTCCATTATAGAAAAATGCCATTACACGCAAAGAGTCGAGCGATGAAATTCCTTTCCAGGCCCGCGCCCGCTTCGTCGGGTCGTGCGGCCGTCGCCGCGGCCGTGGCGGCATTCGCCCTCGCCGGCTGCGCGAATTACTTCGATCTCAAGGACGACAAGCAGATTGCGTCGACCTCGCAGTTCGAAGCGTCGCAAAGCCTGCCCGCCGAAGGCGGCCAGTGGCCGGCGCTCGATTGGGCCAGCCAGTTCGGCGACCCGCAGTTGCCGAAGCTGATCGCGGAAGCGCTCGAAGGCAATCCGTCGATCGCGCAGGCGCAGGCGCGTATCGCGAAGGCTTCGTCCTATATCGAATCGTCGAAGTCGGCGCTTTATCCGAAGGTCGAAGGCAGCTATTCGTGGACCCGCGAGCTGTATTCCGAAAATGCGCTGTTCCCGCCGCCCTTCGGTGGGACTTGGTACAGCGAAAACAATGTGCTCGCCAGCGCTTCCTGGGATCTCGACCTGTGGGGTAAGAATCGCCAGCGGCTCGGCCAGGCCGTGTCGCAGGAAAAAGCCGCCGAAGCGGACATGCAGCAGGCGCGCGTGACGCTCGCCGCGTCGGTTGCGCGCACGTACAACTCGCTTGCGCAGTTGTATGCACTGCGCGACATCGCCGAGCGCGAGATCAAGAATCGTCAGACGATCGGTGTCATCGCGAACGACCGCGTAAAAGCCGGCCTGGACACCAACGTCGAACGTCAGACGGCCAACGGCAACATCGCGACGAGCCAGTCGAACCTGACGGAGCTCGACGGCCAGATCACGACCACGCGCTACCAACTCGGCGCGCTGCTCGGCAAAGGGCCGGACCGCGGCCTGCAGATCGCCAAACCAACGTTCAACCCGGGCGGCGCCGTCACCCTGCCCGACAACGTGCCGGCCGATCTCATCTCCCGCCGCCCGGACATCGTCGCCGCGCGCTGGCAGGTCGAAGCCGCGATGCACGACGTGAAGGAAGCGAAGGCCGAGTTCTTCCCGGACGTGAACCTCGCTGCCGGCTTCGGTTTCGATGCGTTCGGCTGGGGCAAATTCCTGACCTCGTCGAGCCGCCAGATCCAGTTCGGCCCGGCAATCCATCTGCCAATCTTCGACGCCGGCGCGCTGCGCTCGCAACTGAAAGGCCGCTACGCCGACTTCGACCTCGACATCGCAAACTACAATCAGACGCTCATCAGCGCGCTCTCGGACGTCGCCACGGAGATTTCGTCGATCCGCTCGCTAGACCATCAGCAAGGCGACGCGCAGCGCGCGCTCGACGCGTCGACGAAAGCGTACGACCTCGCCGTGATCCGCTACAAGGCAGGGCTCTCGCCGCAGTTGCAGGTGCTGACGGCCGACCAGAATCGCCTCGCCGCCGAACAGACCGTGACGAACCTGAAGATGCGCCGCCGCGATCTGCAGATCGCGCTGATCAAGGCGCTCGGCGGCGGTTTCGACGCGACGCAGACGGGCCTCATCGTGCCGACGGATGCGCCCGCTTCGTCGGCCTCGACGGCCCACGCGGCGAACTGAGCGCCCCAGCAAAGAAACGCACACGCACACCCGATTGCGATCCGAATAAACGATACAAACTGACAGAATCCGGAGCATATCCATGAGCACGCCCCAACAACCCGCGAACGCGCAGCCGGCCAGCAACGGCAAACGCAAGCGCATGATGACGCTGCTCGTCATCGTGATCCTGATTGCCGCGATCGCGTACGGCCTCTACTACTTCCTCGTCGCGCGCTTCCACGAAGAGACCGACGACGCGTACGTGAACGGAAACGTCGTGCAGATCACGCCGCAGGTGACGGGCACCGTCATCGCCGTGAACGCGGACGACACGCAGACCGTCAAGGTCGGCGATCCGATTGTCATGCTCGATCCTGCCGACTCGCGCATCGCGCTGCAATCCGCGGAAGCGAATCTCGGCCAGGTCGTGCGCCAGGTGCGCGGCCTCTACGCCGACGACAGCCAGTACCAGGCGCAGGTTGCCGTGCGCCAATCGGACCTGTCGCGCGCGCAGGACGATTTGAAGCGCCGCATGCAGGTCGCCCAGACGGGCGCTGTTTCGCAGGAAGAAATCTCGCACGCTCGCGACGCCGTCAAGAGCGCGCAAGCCGCGCTCGACGCGTCGCAGCAGCAACTCGCGTCTAACCGCGCGCTGACGGCGAACACGACGATCGCGAGCCACCCGAACGTGCAGGCCGCGGCCGCCAAGGTCCGCGACGCGTATCTGAACAACGCGCGCAACACACTGCCCGCGCCCGTCACGGGCTATGTCGCGAAGCGCTCGGTGCAGGTCGGCCAGCGTGTCGCGCCGGGCAATCCGCTGATGGCGATCGTGCCGCTGAACGCCGTGTGGGTCGATGCGAACTTCAAGGAAGTGCAGCTCAAGCACATGCGCATCGGCCAGCCCGTCGAACTGACGGCGGACGTGTACGGCTCGTCCGTCAAGTATCAGGGCAAGGTGGTCGGCTTCTCGGCGGGTACGGGTTCGGCGTTTTCGCTGCTTCCCGCGCAGAACGCGACGGGTAACTGGATCAAGGTCGTGCAGCGTCTGCCCGTGCGTATCGCGCTCGATCCGCAGGAACTGGAGAAGCATCCGCTGCGCATCGGCCTGTCGATGCAGGTCGAAGTGAGCATCAAGGACGACACGGGCGGCGAGCTCGGCAGCGCAGTGAACACCGTGTATCAGACCAACGTATTCGAAAAGTACGGCGATCAGGCCGACGCGGAAATCGCTCGCATCATCACTGAAAACGCCGGCCCGAATGCAGGTCAGCCGCAGAAGGCGGCGACGGGCTCGAAGACTGCGGCCAAGCTGATGTAAGCGGCACGCATCTGCCACGCATCTGCATCAGACAAGGTTCGAACAATAGATGGCTCAGTCTCAAGCGCAAGTCCCTCACCCGCCGCTCGAGGGCGCGCAACTGGTGATCGGCACCATCGCGGTGTCGCTCGCCGTTTTCATGAACGTGCTGGACACGTCGATTGCAAACGTGTCGATTCCGTCGATCTCCGGCGACCTCGGCGTGTCGTCCGACCAGGGCACGTGGGTGATCACGTCGTTCGCGGTCGCCAATGCGATCTCCGTGCCGCTCACCGGTTGGCTCACCGACCGCATCGGCCAGGTGCGCCTGTTCATGGCGTCGATCGTGCTGTTCGTGATCTCGTCGTGGATGTGCGGGCTCTCGCCGAACCTGCCGTTCCTGCTCGCCTCGCGCGTGTTGCAGGGCGCCGTGGCCGGTCCGATGATTCCGCTGTCGCAAACGCTGCTGCTCGCGAGTTATCCACGTGCGAAGGCGCCGATGGCGCTATCGATGTGGGCGATGACGACATTGATCGCGCCCGTTGCCGGTCCTATTCTTGGTGGCTGGATTTCCGACAACATCTCGTGGCCGTGGATTTTCTACGTGAATATCCCGGTCGGGATCATCGCCGCGCTCGCCACATGGGCGATCTTCCGCAACCGCGATTCCGTCATTAAGAAAGCGCCGATCGATATGGTCGGTCTCCTGCTGCTGATCACGTGGGTCGGCTCGTTGCAGGTGATGCTCGACAAGGGCAAGGATCTCGACTGGTTTTCATCGACGACGGTCGTGGTGCTTGCGCTGACGGCCGTGATCGCGCTGGCGTTCTTTATCGTGTGGGAGCTGACGGACAAGCATCCTGTCGTCGACCTGTCGCTGTTCAAGCTGCGCAATTTCACGGGCGGCACGGTGGCGCTCGCGATCGGCTATGGACTGTACTTCGGCAATCTCGTGCTGCTGCCGCTTTGGCTGCAAACCGACATCGGCTACACGGCGACGGACGCGGGTCTCGTGATGGCGCCTGTCGGCGTGTTCGCGATCATTCTTTCGCCGCTGACGGGCAAGATTCTGCCGCGCACTGATCCGCGCTATATCTCGACGGCGTCGTTTCTGGTGTTCGCGCTGTGTTTCTGGATGCGCTCGCGCTATACGACGGGCGTTGATACCTATTCGCTAATGCTGCCGACGTTGATCCAGGGGATCGGCATGGCGGGCTTCTTCATTCCGCTAGTGTCGATCACGCTGTCGGGGTTGCCGGGGAACCGGATTCCGGCGGCGTCGGGGCTGTCGAACTTCGTTCGGATCATGTGTGGTGGGATCGGCACGTCGATCTTCGAGACGGCGTGGGATCATCGATCGATTCTGCATCACGCGCAGTTGAGCGAGCATGCGAATGCGTATAACCCTGTGTTCAATCAATCGGTTACGCAGATGAGTGGGCTCGGGCTGAATCAGTCGCAGGCGTATGGGCTCGTCAATTCGATGACGACGCAGCAGGCGGCGCAGCTTGGGGTGAATGATCTCTTTTATATTTCGGCGGGGATATTTGTTGCGCTGATTGCGTTGATCTGGGTGACGAAGCCTGAGCGTGCGGGTGGTGGGGATTCAGCCGCTGCGGCGTCGGCGGCGCATTGAACGTACGCTTTTGATTTGCCCTTTGGGCTGTTGGTTTGGTTTGCTTTTCGCTGGCATCCGCGATTTGACTTCGTGGCACGGCCGGTTTGGTTGTTCTAGCCTTTTCGCTGGCATCCGCGCTATGCCTTCGTGCTTCACGCGTGGCCCCTGTGCGGGGCGGCACCTACTTTTCTTTGCCGCCGTGTATGGACCGGGGACATGGGTAACGGGTGTGCGGGGACATGGGTAACACTCTGGGCGAACTATTCGCCCGGAGCCGCTCATGTCCTGGAACCCGAGAGACACCATGAACCTCCGTCTGGAATTCGTTGAACTCGCCTCGCAGGAAGGCGCCAACCGGCGTGCACTGTGCAGGCGCTTCGAGATCAGCCCCAAGACCGGTTACAAGTGGCTGGCCCGTCACGCGCAGGGTGGCGATGCCGCACTGACCGATCGTTCGCGTCGGCCGCAGCAGAGCCCGGCGCGCACGGCGCCGCAGCTCGAACAGGACGTCATTGCGCTGCGACGGGCGCATCCGGCCTGGGGTGGGCGCAAGATCGGCCAGCGCCTGCGTGATCAGGGCCACGTCGGGGTGCCCGCGCCCAGCACCATTACTGACATCCTTCACCGTCATGACCTGATCAGCCCCGAGGCCTCCGAGGCCGCCACGCCCTGGCAGCGTTTCGAGCACGCACAGCCGAACGATCTCTGGCAAATGGATTTCAAGGGTTGGTTTGAGTTGCAGGACGGACGGCGCTGCTCGCCGCTGACGGTACTGGACGATCATTCACGCTTTAATCTTGTGCTCGATGCCTGCGGCAAGACTGACACCCGCATCGTGCTCACCCACTTGCGGCAGACCTTCCGTCGCTACGGTCTGCCGTTGCGCATCAACGCGGACAACGGTTCGCCGTGGGGCAGTCCGGGCCAGCCGGGACAGCTTACCGCACTGGGAGTCTGGCTTGTTCGTCTGGGCGTGCGACTGTCCCACAGCCGCCCGTTGCATCCGCAAACCAATGGCAAGGACGAACGGTTTCATCGAACCTTGAAGGCGGAAGTCCTCAATGGCCAGCACTTCCGTACCCTGCGCAACGCCCAGAACGCATTCGATGCATGGCGCACGGTGTACAAGTGTGTTTCATACTGCCCAACCTCGCTATGTGCTTGATAAATCTAGAGAGCCCTGTTGTGCCATTGGTTTTGTGGGGTATCCGCGCCGTGCACGTGCCCTGGCCACGAGTTCGGAGACGGCGTCCCCGCCCAGTGAATTGCGATTGAAGATCCACGGACCATTGGGCAACGGATGCTCGGCTACGATCTCGTTGCGCTCGACCGCAAGCCTGAGCGTTCCGGGGCTCACGCCGACGAACGCCGCAGCCTCGGTCAATGTCATCCATCCTTCAGCGGCACGTCGCTCGCTCGAATAGACAGGGATCTGATGGTGGCTACGCAACGCGGTGACTCGCTCCTGGGTCCAGAAGTTACCCCGGCCGGTTCGCAGGTCATTGCGATTGAGCACGCCAGCAATGACCAGATCGGGACAGATACGGACGAGCTGGCGCACGGCATCAATCGCTTCGCGTGACGTATGCGTGGTGTTCTCACCGCGACGCCGCCGTGGCACGCGAATCTCGGTATGTACTCCGCCTTTCCAGTGGATGACGAGCACGATTTCGCTCGTTGCGTTGTCGACGTCGACCACGACTTCATGGATCAGGGTGCGCACAATACGCTTCTTCAGTCGGGCGTCGGCCTGCGGCCAGATCGATTCCAACGCTGCAGCAAGATCGGCAAACTCATCGGGCTGGGCAGGCGGTGTCTGACCGGATGTGCGCGACTGTTGCTCGATGCGCGATTCCACTTCCTCCACGCGCAGCAGCGCATCATTCCAGCGCCGCTCCAGTTCGTCGGCGACAAGCCGGTTGTCAGGGTCAGCAGCGTCGTATTGTTTCTGCGCGCGTTGGGCGGTATAACGTGCCGCTTGCAGATCCCGCTGCAGCGCAGCCAGCACTTCATCCTGCTTCAGGGTCTCTTCTTCGCGCGCCACCATTGCTGCCTCAATTGCCGCCGGTTGAACGACCTGCAAGACCGCCTCGGCGATGGCCGCGTCCGCGCGCGTGCCACCGAACGCAATGCAACGCGGTTGTCCCTTGTCCAGCCAGCCGCGATGACAGCTATAGCGCAAGGCGTCGTGCCTGTTACCCGTGTAGTGTAGCGTCAGCTTGCTCGCGCAGCGCCGACAGCGCAACAGTCCCGCCAGTAGGGCCTCGCCGTTCTTTGGGGCGCCTGCGTGTCCGGCCAGACGCAGGTTGCCATTGATCGCGCACTGGATCCGCTCGAATTCGTCCCACTGAACGTACCCGTCGTGGGCATTGGGAATGAGCGCAAGCCACTCATTCCGAGGTTTACGGCGATCACGTTTGCGCGGTTCCCCGCCTTCGTAATTGATCGTGCATTCAGTCTTGCCATAGGCATACGCGCCACCGTAGATCGGGTTGGTCAGAATCCGGTACACCGTGCCGTAGCTCGGCCGTTTCCATTGGATTTCGCCGCGCGGCGTGCATGCCGGCAACTGCAGGCCGTGCTCCAGAAACCATAACAATGTCTGACGCACCGATCCAATCGCGCCGAACTGGCGGAACACCGAGCGAATGGCGTCCTGCACGCGCAAATCCGGATCCTTCTCCAGGCGCTGGTCTTCGGTCTTGCAGTAACCCACCGGCGCCGCGACGACGAGTTCGCCACGTTTGGCCTTCTCCCGCCGAGCTTCGAGCGAACGCTGACGCAGCAGATCCAGCTCGTATTCGTTCAGGCTACCCTTTAAGCCGAGCAGCAAACGATCGTTGCTCTGTCGTGGCGCGTACACGGTCTCCTGATCAACGAGCACCGTGTCGACGATGCGGCACACCTCAACCAGCTGCTGCCACTCGCGACTGTTGCGCGCAAATCGCGAAACCTCACGAGCGGCAACTGCGCCGACGTGCCCAAGACAGACCTCTGCCACCATCCGTTCGAAGCCCGTGCGCGTTTGCGTTCCGGCCGCAGAGCGCCCCAGATCCTCGTCGATCACTTCGATCTCGTTCCAGCCCAACTGATGCAGACGATCCTGCATCGCATACTGCAGCTTCTGGCTCTCCAGATTGTGGCTGACCTGGTAGGCCGACGACTGGCGCACGTACAGCATGGCCTTGCGCGTCAGATGCTGTGCCCGAATCTTCTCATTCATCGCGCACCTCCGGCTCGTGTACGACGGTGAACAGCCCACGACGGTGTTGCCGCAGCAGTTGCGCCAGCAAACGCACCGTCTCCTGCCGAACCTCCTGCGGCAGGTGCGTCCACTGTGGCGTCTTCGGAAAAGGATGAAACAGGTCGAGTTGAGCGCCCGGTTGCGGGCTGGTCTGGCGTCGCATCAGCACCTCCTGTACGGAGCAAAGGATGGTGCTCGGCTTGTACCACACCGCGTTGCCCGGCAGCAGGCGCCTGTGCCAGCAGGTGCTTCAGTTCGCTCAATGCTTCACAGCTGACGGCGGGAGACGTTGCCGAGGTAATGCGACAGCAGGCAACGGGATCGAACATCCATTGCGGCACCTCCAGCAAGCCCGCCGTGTCGAACGGCTCTCGCCCACAGCGCAGCACTGACTCGGCGTTCTTCCTCTCTATCGTGGTGAAAATCCATACCGTGTGCCCGTACCACGGGTGCCAACGATAGAGAACTTCCCTTGACTCGGTGATATGGGCGTTGTGTTGACGGCTTGTACAACCATCAGCGTCCGCATCAGGCGTTGGACATGGCTACGCCAGCCACCCGATACCGCGTCAGTGCGCGGACCTATCCTGAGAAGCTGCCGCCTATCGAATACGGCAGCAACGACACGGTTGTGCGCGTGCGATGGAATGGCGAACTGCGTTTCAGATCACGACATTTCAAGGTATCGAATGCCCTGCACAACATGCCCGTCGCCATCCGGCCACATGCAACTCTTGAGAACTGCTATGACGTGTATTTCATGCATCATCGACTGACAATCATCAACCTGGATGAGCCAGAATGAACGGATAAGGTGTTACCCATGTCCCCGCACACCCGTTACCCATGTCCCCGGTCCATACACCGCCGCAAAGAAAAGTAGGCAAAAGAAAGCGGCTCACACCGCTAATTCTTGTACCTGCCTGAGGGCCCCCAACCGGTCCCACACTTCACACGGCAACGCACCTGTTTGCGTGTGTTGCCAACGTTCTCTCCATACGCATCACCCACTTCACGCACCCGCGTTACAGCGTGCCGTGCCAGATATTCCGCCGCCGCCCAGGTGGCAAACTGTGTGTAGGTCGTAGTGACCCGCACGCCTCACTCCGGACCGATAGCAGACGTGTTCCACCATGTAAGAGCGCCAAGCTATACGACGCGACAACCTACACACAGTTTGCCGCCTGGGCGGCAGAAACCATTCACTGCCGCTAGTTCTTGTGTGGGTGTCTGAAGTGGGTGAGGCGCTCGTTCAGCGTGTTGGCAACGCACGCGAACAAGTACGTTGCCGTGTGAAGCGTAGGACCGTTTGGGGGCCCTCAGGCAAGAAGAAATGTTGGCGGTGTGAGCCGCTTTCTTTTGCCTACTTTTCTTTGCGGCGGCAAAGAAAAGTAGGTGCCGCCCCGCACAGGGGCGACGCATGAAGCACGAAGGCATAGCGCGGATGCCAGCGAAAAGGCAAACACACCGCCCGGTAACGCCCGCGCCGCGAAGGCTCAACCGCGGATGCGAGCCAAAAGTCAAACGCACAGAGTTGACGCTTGAAGCACGAAGACAAATCGCGGATGCCAACGAATGGCAAACCAAAACCAAACCGCGTAAGCGAAAACCTAACTCACGATTAACCGCTCAGGCGCCAACACGCCCTCACCCACTCTCGCGACCCCAAGCAGCTTCCCCTCACTTGCATAAACCCGCGCACGAGCGGCGTGAAGAACACTCTCATCAACAGCAAGATCAGCAAGCCGTAACCGCTGACCATGCAAAAAACGACGAGTCGCTTCAGCATCGAGCTGAACAGAAGGAAACGTCGACAGCAACGCATCAACAGGCTGAATCCACGCGTCGCGCTGGTCAGGCAGCGCATCCGACAACGCATCCAGCGTCACCGAATCAGCAAGCGTCAACGCGCCGACACCCGTGCGCCGCAGCATCACGAGATGCGCACCACACCCAAGCGCCTCGCCGATATCCTCGGCCAGCGTACGGACATACGTCCCCTTACTACACGTCACGCGAAACGTCACATCCGGCAATGCACACGCGAGAAGTTCGAGCGCATGAATCCTCACCTGACGCCCTTCGCGCTCGACAGTCTGCCCCGCGCGTGCGTACTCGTACAGCGGCTTGCCGTCGCGCTTGAGCGCCGAATACATCGGCGGCACCTGAACGATGTCGCCGCGAAATCGCGCTAGCGCCTGCTCGACGGCGGCCTCGGTGCACATGACGTCGCGCGTTTCGATAGCCTCGCCTTCGGCATCGCCCGTCGTCGTGCGAATTCCGAGCCGCATCGTGGCTTCGTACGTCTTGTCCGCTTCCAGCAAATCTTGCGAAAACTTCGTCGCTTCACCAAAACAGAGCGGCAGAAGACCTGACGCGAGCGGATCGAGCGTGCCCGTGTGGCCCGCCTTCTTCGCGAGATACAGACGCTTTGCGCGAATCAGCGCGTCGTTGCTAGACAGACCCACCGGCTTGTCGAGCAGCAGCACGCCATCCAGCGCGCGGCGCGGCACCTTGGGACGTTGATTCTGAGTCATATGTGCGCTTGCCTCGACCTGCGATCAGTCGTCTTTCGCGCGCGAAGCATTCGCCTCGTCGATCAGGCGTGACATCTCAACCGCGCGCTCGATCGTCTTGTCGTAGTGGAAATGCAGCGTCGGCACCGTGTGAATATGCAGGCGCTTGAACAGCAGATTGTGCAAATGGCCCGCGGCGTGATTGAGCGCGTCCTGCGTCTGATGAGGATCGCCCGTCAGCGTCGTGAAATAGACCTTCGCGTGGGCATAGTCAGGCGTCAGTTCGACGCTCTGAAACGTGACCATACCGATCCGCGGGTCTTTGACCTCGCGGATCAGATCGGACAGGTCGCGTTGAATCTGATCGGCGATCTGCACATTGCGATTGGGAGAAGTACGTTTCTTAGGCATGGTGAATCCGTGATCCGTGCTGCCGGATGGCAAGATGTTCGTCGCGCATTCGGCGGCAGCGAGCCACAGACAAGTCGAACGCAAACGCGGCAAACACGACAAAAAAGTCGATACAAAAACAAAGGGGCGGGACCGGGCTTCAGCGCCCCGCCCCGCCCCTCATGCGCTTGACGCCTGAATTACAGCGTACGCGCGACTTCCGTGACTTCGAAGACTTCGAACTGATCGCCTTCCTGGACGTCGTTGAAGTTCTTCACCGACATACCGCATTCGAAGCCCTGGCGCACTTCCTTGACATCGTCCTTGAAGCGCTTGAGCGAATCGAGTTCGCCCGTGTGGATGACGACGTTGTTGCGCAACACGCGCACCGACGACGAACGCTTGACCACGCCATCCGTGACCATACAGCCCGCCACCGTGCCAACCTTTGGCACCTTGAAGACCTGACGGACTTCGACCATGCCCGTGACGACTTCGCGCTTCTCCGGCGCCAGCATGCCCGACATCGCCGCCTTCACCTCATCCACTGCGTCATAGATGATGTTGTAGTAACGGATGTCGATACCGTTGGTTTCCGCCAGCTTGCGCGCCTGCGCATCCGCACGCGTGTTGAAGCCGATGATGACCGCCTTCGACGCCGTCGCCAGGTTGACGTCCGACTCGCTGATGCCGCCGACCGCGCTGTGGACGATCTGCACGCGCACTTCGTCGTTCGACAGCTTGAGCAGCGACTGCACCAGTGCTTCCTGCGAGCCTTGCACGTCCGCCTTGACGATAAGCGGCAGGTATTGCACTTCGCCTTCGCCCATCTGCTCGAGCATGTTTTCCAGCTTCGCGGCCTGCTGCTTCGCCAGCTTCACGTCGCGGAACTTGCCCTGACGGAACAGTGCGACTTCGCGCGCCTTGCGGTCGTCCGGCATGACGATGACTTCTTCGCCCGCCGCCGGCACTTCCGATAGACCCTGAATTTCGACCGGGATCGACGGACCTGCCGCCTTGGTCGGCTTGCCGGTTTCGTCGAGCATTGCACGCACGCGGCCGTAGGCGCTGCCTGCCAGCACGACGTCACCGCGGTTCAGCGTACCCGACTGGACGAGGATCGTTGCAACCGGACCCTTACCCTTGTCGAGCTTCGCTTCGATCACGAGGCCCTTGGCCGGTGCTTCGACAGGTGCCTTCAATTCCAGCACTTCCGCCTGCAGCAGCACGTTTTCGAGCAGATCGTCGATGCCCGCGCCCGTCTTGGCCGATACCGACACGAACGGCGAATCGCCGCCGTATTCTTCCGGCACCACGCCTTCCGCGACGAGTTCCTGCTTCACGCGGTCCGGATTCGCGTCCGGTTTGTCGATCTTGTTGATCGCGACGACGAGCGGTACGCCGCCTGCCTTCGCGTGCGAGATCGCTTCCTTCGTCTGCGGCATCACGCCGTCATCCGCTGCGACGACCAGAATCACGATGTCGGTTGCCTTCGCACCACGCGCACGCATTGCCGTGAACGCTTCGTGACCCGGCGTATCGAGGAACGTGATGACGCCGCGCGGCGTTTCGACGTGATACGCGCCGATGTGCTGCGTAATGCCGCCCGCTTCGCCCGCCGCAACCTTCGCGCGACGGATGTAGTCGAGCAGCGACGTCTTGCCGTGGTCGACGTGACCCATGACCGTGACGACGGGAGGACGCGGCAGCAGCGGCGCGTCGGAGACTTCGCCTTCGACCAGCATCGCTTCCGGATCGTCCAGCTTCGCCGCGACGGCATGGTGGCCCAGTTCTTCGACGACGATCATCGCCGTTTCCTGGTCCAGCATCTGGTTGATCGTGACCATCTGGCCAAGCTTCATCATCACCTTGATGACTTCCGAAGCCTTCACCGACATCTTGTGCGCAAGATCGGCCACCGTAACGGTTTCCGGGACGTGCACTTCACGCACGATCGGCTCGGTCGGCGCCTGGAAGGTCGTGGCTTCCTGATGCTTGCCACGGCCCTTCGGACCGCCACGCCAGCCGCGATCGACGCCGCCGCTCGAGTCGCCGCGCATCTTGATGCCACGGCGCTTCGCTGCGTCGTCCTGCCAGCCGCCCTTGCCGCCCGCCTTCTTCTTGTCGCCGCCGGGACCTGCCGGCTGCGTAGTCGCTGCCGGTTGCGCCGTGGTAGTCGTGGGCTTCTTCGCAGCCGGACGCGCCGACGTTTCGCCAGCCGGACGCGCCGGCTTGTGCAGCGTGCCCTTCGCTTCGGCGGGCTTGGCCGGCTCGACGGGCTTCGGTGCCGGTTCCGGCGCCTTGACCTGCGCCTTGCGCGGCGTGTTCATCATTTCACGGATCGCACGTGCTTCGGCTTCCGCCTTGGCGCGGCGCTTCGCGATTTCTTCCTGTTCGAGGCGCGTCTTCTCGGCCTGTTCGCGTGCCGCGTCTTCAGCCTTCTTCGCCGCTTCACGCTGCGCTGCGCGCTCGGCCGCCGCGCGCTCTTCGTCCTGCGACGACGCACGTTCCTGCTCGGCCTGCTCGCGAGCCGCAGCTTCGGCCACCGCCGCTGCGCGCTTCTTCGCCGCTTCCTCTTCGGCGCGGCGACGCTCCGCCTCGGCCGCCTGTTCGCGTGCCTGACGCTCCGATTCTTCAGCCGCGAGACGGTCCTGGCGCTCCTTCAGTTCCTGAGCCTGCTTCTCGAGCAGTTCCGCCTCGTGACGCGCTTCTTCCTCGCGACGCTGCAGTTCCAGATCTTCCGCTTCGACCACATTGTTCGATGCTTCCGCGCCTTGCTCGACGGCTTCGTCACGGCGGACGAAAGTGCGCTTCTTGCGCACCTCGACCTGAATGGTACGAGCTTTACCCGTCGCGTCGGACTGCTTGATCTCCGACGTATGCCGCTTGGTCAGCGTGATCTTGCGCTTGTCGGCATCGTTCGAGCCGTGTGACTTGCGCAAGTGGTCAAGCAGACGCGCCTTGTCCGTTTCGGACAAGGCATCGTCCTCACTCGCTTTCTGAACACCTGCCGCGTGCAGCTGCTCGAGCAGCACGCCTGCAGGCATCTTCAGTTCCGCGGCAAATTGGGCTACGTTGTTACTCGCCATTCATTCCTCTTAATGCAAGGATCAGTTCCTTGCGGTTAGCATCGGGTCATGCAGCCTTACGGCCGCGATCAGGTCAGTGGTTCATGGTCTTGGATCTCATTGAAACCAGTGTTCACGGGCCTTCATAATCAACGCCTTGGCGGCGTCTTCATTCATGCCGGTCATCTCGACCAGCTCGTCGACAGCCAGTTCAGCCAGCTCGTCGCGCGTCTGGATCTGATGTTCAGCCAGCTTCGCGAGCAGCTCGGCATCCATTCCGTCGAGGCTCTTCAGGTCGAGCGCAACGCCTTCGACCTTCTCCTCGTTCGCAATCGCCATCGTCAACAGTGCGTCACGCGCGCGGTTACGCAGCTCGTGAACCGTGTCTTCGTCGAACGCTTCGATTTCGAGCATCTCGTTGAGCGGCACGTAAGCGATCTCTTCGAGACTCGTGAAACCTTCGTCGATCAGGATGTCGGCAACTTCCTCGTCGACATCGAGACGCGCCATGAACAGGTCGCGCAGTACGCTGCGTTCCTGGTTCTGCTTTTGCGCAGACTCGTCCGGCGTCATGATGTTGATCTGCCAGCCGGTCAGTTCGCTGGCAAGACGCACGTTCTGGCCGCTGCGGCCGATAGCGACGGCCAGTTCGTTTTCGTCGACGACGACGTCCATCGAATGCTTTTCTTCATCGACGACGATCGACTGGACGGCTGCCGGCGCGAGCGCGCCGATCACAAACTGGGCGGGATCCTCCGACCATAGCACGATGTCGACATTTTCGCCACCGAGCTCGTTGCGCACGGCCTGCACGCGCGAGCCGCGAATGCCGACGCAAGTGCCGATGGGATCGATGCGCTTGTCGTACGCGACCACGCCGATCTTGGCACGCACGCCCGGATCGCGCGCGGCCGCCTTGATTTCCAGCAGGCCCTGCTCGATTTCCGGCACTTCCATTTCGAAGAGCTTCATCAGGAACTCGGGCGCCGTACGCGACAGTTCGATCTGCGGACCGCGCGCGGTGCGATCGACCTTGCCGATGTATGCACGCACGCGGTCGCCGACGCGCAGGTTTTCCTTCGGAATCAGCTGGTCGCGGCGCAGCAGCGCTTCGACACGGCCCGATTCGACGATGAAGTTGCCCTTGTCGAGACGCTTGACGGTGCCCGTCATGATGCTTTCGCCGCGCTCAAGGAAGTCGTTCAGGATCTGCTCGCGTTCCGCGTCGCGCACCTTTTGCAGAATCACCTGCTTGGCAGCCTGCGCACCAATACGGCCGAATTCGATGGACGGAACGGGTTCTTCCAGGAAGTCGTCGATCTCCGCATCGGCCTTCTGCTCGCGCGCTTCGAACAGCAGGATTTCCTGATCCGGTTCCTGCAGCCCTGCTTCGTCGGGCACAACTTTCCAGCGACGGAACGTCTCGTGCTCGCCGCTTTCACGGTCGATATGAACGCGGATGTCCGCGTCTTCGTCGAAGAGTTTCTTGGATGCAGACGCGAGCGCTGCCTCGAGCGCGGCAAACACCACGTCCTTGTCGACATTTTTTTCGCGTGCCAGCGCATCCACCAGCATCAACACTTCGCGACTCATTGTTTGCGGCTCCTAAAGTCAACTTTCGGAACGAGGCGTGCCTTGTCGATATCCGCGAGCGTGAAATCCAGCATCGCGGCGCCTTCCTTCCCTTCAAATTCCAGACCGATCGTTTCGCCTTCGGGCGCATGCAGGATGCCCCGGTACGATTTCCGTCCGTCCAATGGCTTTTTCAATGTGATGACCACTTCGCTGCCCGCGAAGCGTTCGAAGTCCGCCAGTTTTTTCAGCGGACGGTCGAGACCCGGCGACGATACTTCAAGACGCTCGTAATCGATGTTTTCGACCGTCAGTACGTGCTGCAGCTGACGGGTAACTTTTTCGCAGTCTTCGATCCCGATGCCGGCGGGCTGGTCGATATACACGCACAGCATGCCGCGCCCGGTGCGCTCGAGATCAACGAGCTCGTAGCCGAGGCCCACGACCGTGGTTTCAATCAGTTCCGTCAGTTGCACAGTGCCCTCTAAGATGTTCGCGCTGCAAGCCTTCGCGATACACCCGCGAGCTGCGCGCCAAGCCGGCGCACGTTCGTGCTACCCGAGATGCCGATCCACATAAACTAAGCGGCAAAAAAAAAATGGGCGAAACGCCCATCATCTTATTGCCGGTGGTCGCACCTGAGCCGCACATGAAAATGAAACCGCACGCCCAGTGACTTCGTGATTGTAGCCATTTTTCACGATGAACGCAAACCGCCGACCGGCCACTGACGTCCATTTGCGGCTGATTCCGCCGTAATCAAGGCGCGAAACAGGGTGTTTTACGGCATTTCGTGCGGATGGCCCCGCGCGCCCCAAACCATCGAAGCGGCGCAAGCAGGGCTGGCCCAACGCAAACCGGGGCGCGAACGCCCCGGTAATTCAATCATGCAACGCGACGGGCACATCAAGACTGCCCGCAGCGATGACGCGATCAGCGTCCGCGCGAACGGTTGCGCGGCGCGCCGCCGCTACGATTGCCGCCGCCGGCGTTCGGACTGCCGCCTGTGCGATTGCCGCCGTTGCTCGAACGGTTGCCACCTGGCGCGCCGTTCGGCGTGCGGCCCCCGCCGCTGCTGCCGCCGCGCTTCGGATTGGCGCCCGCGGCCGCGCGGTTGCCCGAAGGCGCGCGATTGCCGTCGACTTCGCCGCGGGCAGGACGGCCACGTCCTTCGCCGCGATTGGGGTTCGCATTGCCGAAGCCGCCGCCCGCGCCCGAATTCAACGCGCCGAATGCGCCCGGGCCCTTTCCGCCGCGCCGGTTCTGACCGCCGCCGCGTGGCTGCTGCTGGTCGAAACGTCCATGCGACATCAGCACCGGCTCGCGGTTGATGAAGCCCATCGACGTCTGCATCGGATCAGGCTGACGACGTTCCGGCTCGGCGCGGCGTCCGCCCTTCTCTTCGGCCGGCGCCTTCAGGCCAACCGACGCCAGCAGGCTGCGCACCTGATTGTCCTCGAGTTCTTCCCAACGGCCGCGCTTCAAGCCACGCGGCAGCGTGATCGGGCCGTGACGCGTGCGGATCAGCCGGCTCACCATCAGGCCGACGGCTTCGAACATCCGGCGCACTTCGCGGTTGCGCCCTTCGGCGAGCGCGACGTGATACCAGTGATTCGTACCCTCGCCGCCGCCGTCGCGAATACGCAGGAAGTTCGCCGGACCGTCTTCCAGCTCGACGCCGTGCAACAGCTTTTGCCGGTTGCCTTCTGCCAGTTCTCCGACCACGCGCACCGCGTATTCACGCTCGACGCTGTAACGCGGATGCATGAAGCGGTTCGCCAGATCGCCCGACGTGGTCAGCATCAGCAGGCCTTCCGTATTGAAGTCGAGGCGGCCGACAGCCAGCCACTTCGCGGTCTTCATCGGCGGCAGCTTGTCGAATACCGACGGACGGCCTTCCGGGTCAGCGTGGCTGACGATTTCGCCCGTCGGCTTGTGATACAGCAGCACGCGCGGCGGCTTGTTCTGCAGCTTGCGCTTGACGGGCTTGCCGTTGATGCGCACCAGATCGGTCGGCATGATGCGCTGGCCGATGTGCGCCGGCTCGCCGTTGACCGACACGCGGCCAGCGACGATCAGCTCTTCCATCTCGCGGCGCGAGCCCATGCCCGCCTCGGCGAGGACCTTGTGCAGCTTGGGCGCGTCGTCGTCCGGCGACAGCACGCGCTTGGGTGCGGCAGGCCGGCCACGGCGCAGCATCGGCGCACGCACGCCGCCCGTTCCGGAGTTGTCGGCATCGAAGGCCGGCGACGTCACCCAGGAGAACAGATCGTCCTGCTTGTCGCCTTCGGCAGCTGCCGCGGGCGCCACGTCACCTGCATCGCCGCCACGGCTCTTGCGCTGATTGGCTTGATTACCTTGCCGCGGGCCTTGCTGTCCGCCCTGCTTGCCGCCCGCGCGGCGGCCGCCCTGGCCTTGCCCCTTGGCGGCCGCGTCCTTGCGCGGCATCCGCACTTGCGCGACGACTTCGCCGTCGGGCGGCGCTTCCGTCACGGCGGGCGCCGGCTGCGCGGCAGCGTCGGCCGCCTTCGCCTTCGTCCCCGCGCGGCGACGCGCGATCAGGCTGCGCGGACCGCGTCGCAGGCCGCGGCGCGGACGCTCGTCGCCTTCGGCGTCCGGCGCGTGCGCGCCGCGCTCGCTGTCGCCCGCCGACGTTTGCGCCGTGCGCGTTTCGTCGGGGCGCGCAGCAGCGAAGGCGCGCTCGGATTCGGACGAATCGGTGTCGTGGATGTCTGTCAAAACAACCTCAAAATGTCAGGTCGCGCGCCCATTGCGGGCGCGGCAAAAAGTACGGTTACGTCAGGCGCTGCGCGACTCGGTTTCGTCGTCGGCGAGTTCGCCCGCGTCGGGTGCGGTGTCGCGGCGATCATGATGATCGTCATGCACCGCTTGACTCTGGTCTGGTCCGGCCGGGTTGGCGCGAGCCGCGTCCCCAGTCTCGTTATGCAATTCGCGCGTATCTTCGTGTTGCTCTTCCGACTGCGCGTCGGAACCGGCTTCATGAGCCAGTTCTGTTTCGTGCGTCGCCTCATCGGCGATGCGGTGTTCGGTGTGCGCCAACGCATCCATGCGTTCGACGCCGGGTCCGGCATGGTCAACGGATGCTTGCGACGCCGCGTGCATGTCTTCTTCAAACGTTGCCGCTTCGTCCGCGTCTGGCTGTGACTGCGTTTCTTCGCTGGCGCGTTCGGCTTCGACGGCGGCATCCGGAGCTTCGACGCCTTCCAGTGCAGCATGAGCCATGCCATCGACAGCGTCGTCGCCCACTTCCACCGCGACGCTCTCGACATCAACCGCTTCGCCGTCCGTAAACTCGATTGCGTGCTGCGCGAGCAGATCGATGTTCGACTGGGCCGACGGATCGTCGAGCGGCGGCAGTTCTTCGAGCGACTTCAGGCCGAGGTCGTCGAGAAACGAGCGCGTCGTCGCGTAAAGCGCCGGGCGTCCCGGCACATCACGATGGCCGATCACTTCGATCCAGCTGCGGTCTTCGAGCTGCTTCACGACCTGCGTATTCACGGTCACGCCGCGAATTTCCTCGATATCGCCGCGCGTGACGGGCTGCCGGTACGCGATGATCGCAAGCGTCTCGAGCACCGCGCGCGAATACTTCGGCGGCTTCTCGGGATGCAGGCGGTCGAGATACGTGCGCATCGCGGGCTTGCTCTGGAAACGCCAGCCGGACGCCAGTCCGACGAGTTCGACACCGCGTCCGGACCAGTCGTGCTTCAGGTCTTCAAGCAACGTGCGGACCGTATCCGCCGACACGCCGTCGGCAAACAGCTTACGCAAATCACCGAGCTTTAACGGCTCCTGCGCGCAGATCAAGGCAGTCTCGAGGACGATCTTCGCCTCTTGGGTATTCATGCAGCTAGGTCAGACCCTGTGGTCAAAGAAACCGGATCAAACAGACGATGTGGAACTGAAGACGCGCTCGCCCGATTCTGATCGGTCATATTGATGGGAGCACGCACCGGGGGGAGGCGAAAAAGGCATCGAGCCAAACCCAGCCGGACGACGGAGCAGCGAAATTCCGCGAGGGAATCGCGTGACTGGCTGCCATATTACGCAAAAACAATCGGTGCGTAAAGACGAAATCCAAACTGCACCGTAATCGACATACACGGCCATGCATAACGCGTCGGCGCGCCGCGTGACTTCGGCACGCGACGCCTTTTCACATGGTCAGAGCACGTTCAGCACATTCAGCGCGCGGCGCCGTGCCGTTCGAGATAGTCTTTGAGCCGCTCGACGCCCGCGTCTAGCCGCTCCGTGTCGCACGCGTAGCACCATCGCACGAAGCCCTCGCCTTCGGGCCCGAACGCGCTGCCGGGCGCGAGCCCGAGCCTCGCATCGCGTACCAGCGCCTTGCACAGATCGAGACTGCGCGACGCGCCGGGCAAAGAGAAGAACACGTACATGGCACCCGGCGGCGCCTTTGCGTCGACGCCCGGCACGGTCGACAGCGCCCGCACCAGGTGATCGCGCGAGGCGCGCAAATCGGCGACCAGTTCGCGCGTGAACGCCGCGCCCTGCTCGATCGCCGCGATGCCCGCCTGCTGCACGAACGCCGGCGAACAGGACGTGTTGTACTCGACGAGCTTGCCGAGATCGTCCATCAGCGAGGCCGGCGCGACGATCCAGCCGAGCCGCCAGCCCGTCATCAGCCACGCTTTCGAGAACGAATTGACGCAGATCACGCGCTCGTCGCGCGCGGCGAGGTCGAGAAACGAGGGCGCACTTTCGCCCGGTTCGCCTGCGTAGTAGAGACGCTCGTAAACCTCATCGGCGACGATCCAGATGCCGTGGCGCAGGCAATGCTCGAGCACGACGCGCTGCTCGTCGCGGCTCATCACCCAGCCGGTCGGATTGTTCGGCGAGTTCAGCATCAGCAGCTTCGTGTCCGGCGTCAGCGCGGCGAGCAGCCGCTCCAGATCGAGCCGCCAGCCCTCCGCACCATAAACGAGCGACACGGTGTCGACCTGTGCGCCGAGAATCTTCGGAATCTCGACGAGGTTCGGCCACAGCGGCGTCACGGCAACCACGCGGTCGCCCGCGCCCACGACCAGTTGCGCCGCCAGCATCAACGCGTTGACGCCCGCGCTGGTCACGGCCACATGTTCGACCGACGTCGGCCCGTGCAGCGCGCTCACATAGCGCGCGAGCGTCTCGCGCAACGGCGCGATGCCGAGGTTATGCGTGTAGAACGTCGCGCCCGATGCGAGCGCCGCGCTCGCGGCATCGCGAATGAACGGCGGCGTCACGCGGTCGGACTCGCCGAACCAGAACGGCAACACGTCCGGCAAACCAAAGCCGGCGTTCGCCACTTCGCGGATCTGCGACGGACGCAGCGCGCGCACGGCGTCGCGGGCGTCGGGTCGCGCGGTTGGCATCGACGCGGCTGGCATCGATTCAGGCATCTGAGACTGGGGCAAGTCCGTTTGGTGCATCGAGGGTCCCGGCGGGTCTGTCGAAAGATGCGAGTGTAACGTGTCGCAAAATGTGGACGGCGCGAATCCGGCAAGCGCGCGCGATCAAGGTCTCAGCGCAAATCCTCGGTCCGGCCGGGCACCTGATGAATCAGGTTCCACACGGCGTCGGCGGCGGGCGACAGCGAGCGGTCACGCCGCCGTACCAGTTCGACGGTCCGTTCGGCGCGCGGCACGAGCGGCCGGGCGACCAGCGACGACCCCGCAGGCAGCGGCATTGCGAGCCACGGCAGCACGCTCACGCCGATACCCGCCTGCACCAGTCCGAACACCGTCGACGGATGGCCAAGTTCCTGCACGATATTGGCGCTCACGTGGTGCGCTTCCAGTGCGGCGTCGATGATCGGCCGGCTGCCCGACGCGTGATCGAGCATCACGAGGCGCTCGCCGTCCAGTTCGCGCCACGCGACCTGAGCGCGCGACGCGAGTGGATGGTCTTCGCGCGACACGAGGCAGAACGAGTCGGTCATCAGCGGCTCGGTGAACAGGTCGTCGGCGGACAGCGGGCCGATCACCACGCCGAAGTCCACCTCACCCGACTTGACCTTGCGCACGACGTCGCTTTGCACGTCGTCGCGCAGCCCGAGCGTGATGTACGGAAACTGCGCCCCGCAAGCCGCGACGATATTCGGCATCAGCCGGCACGCAATGGTCGGGCTGGCCGCCACCATCACCCGGCCGCGCCGCTGTTCGCCGATTTCACGAATCTCGCGCAGCGCGTCGTCGAGATCGGTCAAGAGACGCGACACGCTCGCGACCAGATTGCCGCCGACGTCCGTCAACTGGACTTCGCGCGTCGTCCGGTCGATCAGCTTCAGGCCGATCTCGGCCTCCAGTTCGCGCACGCACCGGCTGACGGCAGACTGCGTCAGCCCGATTTCGCTCCCCGCGCGGCTGAAACTCTGCAGCCGCGCCACTTCGATGAACACGCGCAGTTGGCGCAGCGTCACATTCATCCCCTCTCCTCATGAATGACGTCGTTTGATGCGAATTTTATGCTCTGAAGCACGTTCGCGCACAGTTTCGTGGTGTTCGCTGCAATGCAGCAAGAAGGCGCAAACGCACGCCGGACGGGCCTGATTGCACAAGATTGGTGATTGTCCCGATTTGCGTGATGAGTTTTTTGGATTCTCATACGGGCCAGGCTAACGCCCGGAACGGCTTGATGTGGCGGGGCTTCGGGGCGGTTAAGTGTAAGGTGGCACGCTTCATGCATTTCCCCTTGCACAAGAGTCGGCGCCGATTCGGACTGGTGAAACAACCGTTCGCTAGGCATAGGCCGGCTCTCCGCCGGCGCCCGATACCGATCGGGCGCATGAAGAGTGCGCAGCGCGGGGCAGCGCACCGGAGTTAGCTTCGCTGAGGTGAAACATGATGGTGTTCGACGATTTGAGAGACAACGAGTGGGCGCTGGTTGAGGCGTTGTTCTGTGCGGAGCCGGCACGGAGCGAACGCCGTGGTCGACCACGCGTCGAAGCTCGCGCGGTAGTCAACGCCGTGTTGTGGGTTTTGTCGACGGGCGAAGGCTGGTCCAAGTTGCCGGGCCGTTACCCGTCGCCGCCGACGTGCCGTCGTCGTTTCGACGAATGGCAGGCGGACGGCACACTCGCGGAAATTGTGAAGCGTCTCGGCACGAGCGGCCGCGAGATTTCGCTGCGCGGGCGTATTGGCGCGACGGCTGCGAAGCCGCCCGCACCGCCGAGCCGCGACCGTCTGCGCGGCGCATTCTGGACCAATCCGGAATCGTGGCGCGCGCCTGTCAAGATGGCCTGATCCAGCTATTCACGCAACCGGGCGCCCTTGGGCGCCCGGCGCGTTTCTGAGGCCGGCGCCCGTTCGGCCCGATTCCCCATGATCTGAAGAGGCGTCAGTCCCGTGCGCGGGTTCGATCGCATACGCGCGGACGCTCGCTCAACGTCTCCGCTTCCTTGACGACGGCCTGATCCGTCCGTCGATTTTTCCGCTGGTTACAACGCCGGCGCGTCCGTCTTCGCGCATCGCCGCACGCGAGCGCCGACGCCCTCCCGCCCGCCTGCGTCCGCAGTCATCCGATTGGCATATCGACGGTGACGGGACGAAACATCCATTTACTTTTATTTACAGCATGCTTTCGCAGCCCGGCATACCGTATGAGTATGCAAACAAGCCCGTCCCGGCCGGCTTGTCGGGAACCGATCATGAGGCCAATGTCACTGCATGTCTGCGGCCTGCTCATGTCGCTGCTCGCCACGACTGCATTCGCGCAACAACGACCGCAAGGCTGGAACTGGCGGCCGGAGCAGCCTGCCACGCTTCAGGCGTGGCAGCAGGCGGAAGCGCGCAATCAGAATTTCACACCGCCGGCGCCACGTGGCGATCTGCGCGGCGATATCGCGAGCAACGTTCGGGCACGGCCCGACGGGCAGCGAGACGAGGCGTCGCAGCGGCGGCATGCGCCCGCACATTAAGCGCGTCGAAGCGCATGACGAGCCCGGGCGTCTCTCAAAGACATACGTGGAAGATGTGCGATATCGGGAACCACCTGCTGTGTCACCAGTCTCATCAATGCCATTAAGCACAGCGTGGCAGAAGTAATTCCGGTATGCCCGTATCCTCGCGATACGGGCTTTTTTTGTGTCGACGGCCGGTCAGGTCCGCGCAGCACGGCGCGCCGCCCGGCGCAAATCGGGCGTCATAAAGAAGTGTAAAAACGGGGAAATGGCGGCGACATGCCCTCGACGCGCCTCATGCGGCGCGTTGTCCGCGCGCTCCGTTGTTCTCACGTGCGCGCGCCCTGCGAAACACCGTCGCCTAGACGGCAGTAGCCCTCTCTCCGGCGACCGCGCCGGCGAAAACATAGTTGCGCACACGGCGCGCGTCCCAATCGAGAGAGCGCTCATCGCGCGCGAGCCGCGCAAATTCGGCGCGGCCGAGTTCGGTCAGCACCGCAATGTCCACAGGAGCATGGAAACCCGGCGCAGGAGCGACTGTCCGTTGACGAACGGTGTCCATCATGCCAAGCGAACGGAGATATTGAAAAACGCCCGGGCGCTTAGCCCACGGCACCTGACGGTATTGCGCCCGTCGCAGCGCCTCGAGTACGACTTCGTTGGAATAAGCGGTCATCTCACTTCTTTCTTAAAGTGCAGCCATGACTTATTTGTTCGCGACACAATGGCACGTCTGCTGACGTGCGCACGACGGAGGGCGAAGATTTCACGCCTTTACCGCCAATGCGGCCATTGGCCGCCGTTTATTTCGGCCCCCGTGTGAACGCCGTGCTAGCGTTCTGCTTCCAACTGGCGGCGATGCGACCCATGAAGCCGCGATAGTCCGCTCGTGGAATGTCCGAATACCATACGTTACCCCAATAAAATTGATTCTTTTAACTTTATTGCTGCTTTTTTTTGCAGCTTTTATGCTGCTGCGCAACGCCCGCACGCTGATCGGCGTGACGACCATCGTGGTTTTCTGGGCGCTCGGCGCGGGGTGGCTGGCCCAGCCCTTGCTCGATCTCGCCCAGCGCGGTGCACCGTCCGGTGGACAGACGGTTGCTCCCGCAACCTACGCCGCTCACACCGCCATCGTGATGCTCGGCACGGGTACGGTTCAACGCGACGGCAAGCTCGTTCCGCCCACGGACGGGCTCGCCCGCATCGTTAAGAGCGCCGATCTCTACGCGCGCTGCAAGCGGGTCAGTCCCGTGTGCCACGTGATCGTCAGCGGCGGCAATCCGCAGCAGCACGAAGCGACGGAAGCCGACACCTACCTGCCCTACCTGCTGCGCGAGGGGGTGCCGCGCGGCGACATCATCCTCGAAAATACCAGCATGACGACGTACGAAAACGCCCGCAACGTCGCTGCCATTCTGCCGGACAGATATTACGGTTCGTTGATGCTCGTCACATCCGCGTTTCAGATGCCGCGGGCCTTGCTCGACTTCCACCGCTTCGAGATGAATCCGCTGCCCGTCGTGTCGAACACCCGTCGCGCAACGCGCGGCCTGCTACCCCGCCGGGCGAACTTCTTCAACGCCGAGATCGCGCTGCACGAACTGATCGGCATCGCTCAGTTTCATGTCTATCGGCAGATCGGCTGGTTCTGATCCGCGCCGCGCGCGTGGCAGCTTGCTTAGCTATCCGATGGATTCGAAGGGCCCAGCCGACAACTGCGCGTCATGCACGAGCGGGAAAATCTGACTTGTCGCGACACGCGCGGCGAAGCGCATCACAATACGGCCAATGCGCGATGGCTTCTGCGGAGCGCCTTCGCGGCCGCCGCTCATGAATGTAACCAGACGTAACTGTATGTGAATTCTGTTACAGAAAACACGCTGGACTGAACATTGCTGGCTAGAATGCACTGTCGTTCCAACAGACAGGCCATACTCGGGTCCACAACCACTCTCTACGGAGGCAACGATGAAGAAAGTGTCCCTGGCAATCCTGGTTTCCCTTTCGGCACTGACGGGCGCGGCTTACGCGCAAGATCAAGGCGTGCGGATGAGTACCGATCCGGCAAAGGCCGCCGAGGTCGAGCAGCGCGCGCAAGATCTACAGGCAAAGCAGCAGGCGATGGAAAGCGCGCCGCCGGCGCAGTCGAAACATAACAAGGGCATGCATCACAAGAAGCCGGCCGCGCCGGCCCAGTAAGCGCACTGCGTTGCGCATCGGCCGACGCGCATAGGAAACATGCAGGCGCGCTTCGCGGCCGAATCACTGCGCAATGCAAAAAAGCCGAAGCCGTTCAACACGGCCTCGGCTTTTTTATTTTTGCGCCGGCGGGGGTCGATGACGGCCAGCGGGCAAATCACGCGCCGATCGCATGTCGCGAGGCGCGCATCGACGTTATGCTAAAGTCGCGCACCGAAGAATCAACCCACTTCACCCAACCCGCGTGCGCCCCTGGTGCGGAGGACAGAATGAGCAACATCCAGCTTGACATCGAATGGACTGAAGCAGCATCCCGCAAGATCGAAAAACTCATGCCGCGTGGCAATCAGGATGCGTTCCTTGCGCTGCCGCCCGTCGAATGTCTGCCGATGGAAGGCGACGTGCTGTTTCTCGGACCGGCCGGCAAGCAGCAGCCGTTCATCGTCGCGGAGCGCCAGTATCATCATGAAGGCGACGCGGACTGGACCATCATCCTGATCCTGGACGTGCCGCAAGCGACGCACTGAGCCGCACTGAGCATACCGCGCGCTTGATTGCTTGATCGCGCTTCATTGCGCTTCAATCCGAGCCCGACAGCCACGCTGCCGGGCCTTGCTGTTTCCAGCCTCGCCCGCTGCGCCTGCTAACTGTTACGCGATCTTCGACACGATGCGCAGTTCCGCCGATTCGATCCATTGCGCGGAAGCCTTTTTATACGCGTCGATATGCGCCGACTTCGCATGCGCGGCCAGCGCCTCCTCGCTTTCCCAACGCTCGAAGAACACAAAGCGGCGCGGCTCGCGCAAATCGCGATGCAAATCGTACTGCAACGCACCGCGCTCCTTGCGCGTCGGCCCGACAATACCCTCGAGCGCCGCACGCAACTGCTCTTCATGTCCCGGCTTCGCCACCGAGATCGCCACCACCGCGATTTCCGACATGCTGCACTCCAGTTCTGGAAAACCAGCAGCATAGCGCCGCTGCCACAAACGCGCCGGCAATCTGCGCCAACTTCGAGTCATAACTGCGCAGACACTTGTAGCTGTCTGTGATAACCCGAACATTCGAACCGCATACGAACTGCTAGACTGATTTCGACGAACTGAACTGCACAAAACTGAACTGCACAACTGAGCGGAGTCGCGCGTGAACGGCATCGATCCGATCGCCTTTAAGCACGACCTCCATTGCGCCGATGTTGCGCATGCCTGCCGCCGGCATGTCGCTGCACACGGGCGAGCGCCGCACGCTGCATAGGACAATCTGCCGTCATGCCAAACGTCGACGATACGACGCTCACTGGCCTTCTGCAGCATATGGTGCAGGACGAGGCCGGATGGGCCGCGCCGTGGCGAACCATTACGTTGCGCAGCGTCTTCCAGCCGGTCGTATCCGTGACGCATCAGCGCGTGGTCGGGTACGAAGCGCTGCTGCGCGCGTTCGATCCCGTCGGTCATCCGATCTCCCCTGCCGTGCTCTTCTCAGGCACCCGCTCGACGGCCGACGCGCGCGCGCTCGACCGTCTCGCCCGCTGCCTGCACGTGGCGAACTTCATGGCGCAAGGCATCGACACGGGATGGCTGTTCCTGAACACGCGCCCGCAGGTATTCGAAACGGGCTGGCCGCAGCGCCCGTTCATCGATGAACTGTCAGAGCATTTCGGACTGCCGCAGGAACGCATCGTGATCGAAGTGCTCGAGCAGCCCGCCGACGACGAATCCGCCGTCGCCAGCATGCTCGCCGCGTCGCAGCCGCGCGAATTCCTGATTGCCATCGACGACTTCGGCACCGGCTTTTCGAACTTCGATCGCGTGTGGCGCTTCCGGCCAGACATCGTGAAGCTCGACCGGTCGCTGGTGGCGCGCGCCGGCCGCCAGGACAACGACAACTCGCTGATCGGCCATCTGATCAACATGCTGCATCAGTCGGGCACGCTGGTGCTCGCCGAAGGCGTCGAGACGGAAGACGAACTGATGACGCTGATGCAGGCCGACGTCGATTTCATCCAGGGCTACTGGTTCGGCCAGCCGAAAGCATCGATACAGGCGGCGACCGCGCGCGTGCCCGAGCTGATCGAGCAGATGTGGCAACGCTTCGAAAGCTACGAGCGCTCGCATTCGCGCTATCAGCGGCCGGGCTTCGAGGGGTTTACGGAAGCCGTGCTCGCGGGCGCCGCGCTCTACATGCAGACGGGCGACCTGGACGAGGCCGCGAAGCCCGTCTTCCTGCTGCCCGACGCGCGCCGCGTGTTCGTGCTGAGCGAACGCGGCGAGCAACTGGCGCCATCGATCACCGCGAGCGGCACGCCATCGCCGCCCGCGCGGCTCGCGCCACTCTTTCCCGACACGCGCAACAACTGGTCGCGGCGCGCGTATTTCAAGCATGCGCTCGCCGCGCCGGGACGCGTCGCGATGATGGGACCGCACTGTTCGCTGATGGATGGCCAGGACTGCTACACGGCGGCTGTCACCGTCCAGCGCGACGGCACGACGCATGTGTTTTGCGTCGATTTCCTGCCGGAAGTGCTTAACGCGAGCCCCGTTTGAGGCAAAGCACGCTTGCGCGGCGCTGCTGCCACGTCTGACGCGCCCTAGTCGTGCGAGACGCGTTGCCGTCCCGATTTCACGTCACTGCGCTTCGCCTTGCCTTCGAGCCGGCGTTCCTTCGACGCGCGCGTCGGCCGCGTCGCGACGCGCGCCTTGCGGGTCACGCTGACGCTGTCGATCAGCGCGTCGAGCCGCGCCAGCGCCGCCACGCGGTTCATTTCCTGGGTTCGGTATTCCTGCGCCTTGATGATGACGATGCCGTCGCGCGTGATCCGATAGTCGCTCATCGCGAGCAGGCGCATCTTCAACACCTCGGGCAGCGACGAGGCGCGCACGTCGAAGCGCAGGTGAATCGCGCTCGATACCTTGTTGACGTTCTGCCCGCCCGCGCCCTGCGCGCGCACGGCCGTCAGTTCGATTTCGTTCGGCGGGATCGGATAGCGTGAAGTCATGTCAAAAGGTCGTACATGGAACGGGAAAGTGTAACCGGCTATTTGCCAACGCATAAGCGGTATGCGAATTGCGTGCACAAAGCGTAGCGTTTGCATTGCCTCCCGCATTGCTGACTCAACGCGCCACGCATTTGCCGTCCATCGACGATCTCGCCGATACTGAGACTTTCAGCCCGAGGGCCAATTATCGTGATGAAAATGCGCCCCGCGCAGGTGCTCGAACTCGTCGTCAATCTCGTGTTGCCGTGGGTCGCGTACCGCCTCGCGCAGCCGTACTGGGGCGACACGGGCGGATTGATTGCGTCGGCCGTGCCGCCCGTCGCGTGGAGCATCGTCGAACTCGTGCGCTTCAGACGCGCCGACGCGCTCAGCCTGACGGTGCTGCTCGGCATCGTGCTGTCGATCGGCGCGATGGCGCTGGGCGGCGACCCGCGCATGCTGCTGTTCCGCGAGTCGCTGGTGTCGGGCGCGATTGGTGTGGCGTTCCTGCTTTCGCTGCTGGTGGGCCGGCCCGCCGTGTTCTACCTGACGCGCGCGTTCGTCGCCCGCGAGATGACCAACGGCGCCGCCCATATCGACATGCTGTGGCGCGAGCGCCCGGCGTTCGCCCGGGGAATCCGGGTGCTGACGGCTACGTGGGGCCTCGGCCTCACGGGCGAAACCGCGCTGCGCGGCTGGATGGCGTGGCACTGGCCGATCGAGCGCGTGCTGGTGGTGTCGCCGTTCGTCGGCTACGGCATCTTCGGCGCGCTGATGATCTGGACGCTGTGGTATCGGCGCACGCTGCGCGACCTCGCGCAAAGCGAGGCGGAATCCGAAACGGAACCGCCGCCTAGCACGGCCGCCAACTAATTCACGTCACCCCGCACGTCCTCTCACACGTCATCCCGCATCGCTTCGACGATTCGCGCGGCAAGCCCGGAGTCGCGCTGCGTCGGCGTTGCGATCGCGCGCATCAGCACGGCCCGCGAGCCGACCACCTCGACCCGCTCGCGCGCCCGCGTGACGGCCGTATAGACGAGTTCGCGCGACAGCACCCGGCTGAACGTCGACGGCAGCATCAGCACCGCGTGTTCGAACTCCGAGCCTTGCGACTTGTGCACCGTGAGCGCGAAGGCCGTGTCGTGCGGCGGCAGCGCCGCGGGCGACACCGCGCGCAGGCTGCCGTCCGCGCTACGGAAGAACACGCGCAGCGCGCCGTCCGCGCCCGGCAGTGCGATACCGATATCGCCATTGAACAGACCCAGCGCATAGTCGTTGCGCGTGACCATGATTGGTCGGCCCGCGAACCATTGCGCGCCGACGGCCAGCGGCACGCGCGCGATGCGGCGAACCTGCGCGGCCATCGCTGTATTCATCTGCTCGACGCCGCGCGAGCCGAGTCGCGTCGCGCACAGGATGCGGAAGCGATTGAGCGCGTCGAACAGCGCCAACGCGTGCGAGGCCGCGCCTGCTGCACCGTCGGAGAGCGCCGCCGCGAGCGCGTCCGCGTAGGGCGCGAAACCGGCCGCGAGCCGCTGGATCGTGCGTTCGGCGGGCGCGGCATCGGTGTCTTCGTGAAACGCCGCGGCGCAGGGTTTGGCGGGATCGATATGCAGTACGTCGAGCGCTTCCTGCGCGGCGCCGCGCCGGATCGCGAGCGACAGCCGGCCGATCGCCGACTCCAGCCCGAAGCGATAGTTACGTTCGAGCCATACGACGCAGTCGGCGAGCGGCGCCGGCTGCGTCTCATCCGATGAAGACAACACCTCGGACGGCATGCCGAACAGGTCGTCGAAAAACGGCCGGGTTTCTTCCGACGGCGCATCGTCACGGCCCGTGGGCAACGCGTCACGCAAACGGCGTTCATCGATTCCCAGTGCCGTCGCGATCGAGCCGACGCCCTTGGCCGTGAACGCAGGTTGCGCGCTCAACTCGGCGAACACGGCGCCCGCTTCGACGGCCGCGAGTTGATCCTTGTCGCCGAGCATCACGAGATGCGTGTCAGGTGCGAGCGCATCGAACAGATGCGTCGCCATCGCGACGTCGATCATCGACGCCTCGTCGATCACGATCACGTCATACGGCAGCGGGTTGTCCCGATGATGACGGAAGCGCCCGTTCGGCCCGGTGCCCAACAACCGATGCAACGTGAACGAGGTTTGCGGCAAACGCGCCGCGAGTTCCTGCGGCAACGAACTGGCGCGCGCGAGCAGCGCCTCCTGCATCCGTTGCGCGGCCTTGCCCGTTGGCGCGGCGAGCGCGATGCGCAAGTCCGCGCGCGCATCCAGCAGACAGGCGAGCACGCCAACGACGGTCGTCGTCTTGCCCGTGCCCGGACCGCCGCTGACGATCGTCAGCCGCCCGGACAGCGCCATCACGGCAGCCACGCGCTGCCAGTCGATCTGATCGTCCTGCGGTTCGCCGAAATAACGCAGCAGCCTGTCGCGCAAACCTTGAGATGACATCTCCGCCGACACGGCATCTTGATCCGCGCCTCGTGCGTGTCCGACGAGCGACTGCGCAAGCCGTCTTTCATAATCGTAGTAACGCGCGAGATAAAGCCGCCCTTGCCCATCGACGACGAGCGGGCGCAACGCATGCGCCGGCTGCACGCCGTCGCTTGCGACACCGCTCGCGAGTAATGCGTCACGCACTTGCGCGACCTCGGCGTCGTAGCGCTTCGCGAGTTCGTCGAGCGGCACGCACACGTGTCCTTCCGATGTCGCGCGGCTCGCCGCAAACGCGCCGCGCGCGGCCCAGCGCACGGCGTCTGCGGATGCGCCGCCACGTTGCGCAAGCGCGCTCACGCGCCGCGCGAAGCCTTCGGCGAGCGCCGTGCTGAAATCCGCGGGCGCGGGGACATTGACCTCGACATCGGGCAACGGCTGATCGAACGTGCTCATTGCGCGCCTCCGTCCATCAATACATCGAGCGCCACGACGAGCGCGTAGTCCGGCCGCCGCGCATGCACGCCCGCCGCATGTTCGCCGTGTTGCCAGCCGGGCCGCACGCCGCGCACGAACAGATACAGATAGCCGCCAATGTGCCTGTCATAGTCATAGTCCGCGAGTCTCAGCCGCAGATAGCGATGCAGCGCGACGACATAAAGCAGCGCCTGCAGGTGATACGCGTGGCTCGCCATCGCTTCGTCGAGCGGCGCGGCGGCGTAGTCGTCGGGTGTGTCGCCGAGATGATTCGACTTCCAGTCGATCACCCAGAAGCGCCCGTCGTGCTCGACGATCATGTCGATGAAACCTTTGACGAAGCCGCGCAGCGCGCCCTGCTCCAGCGCGACGTCGGGAAAACCCTGCGCGGCGAGCAGCGCGCGCAACGCGGGAAAGTCCAGCGATGCCGCCGAGAACAGAAACTCCATCTCGTTGAGCCGGCGCTTCGGATCGAGCGCCGCGAGCGTCATGCCAGGCACGAGTTCCGTGCTGACGACATCGCCAAGCAGGCGGTGCATCATCGCGGGCAGACGTTGCGCGAGTTCAGGCTCGGCGGGCGCTGGCCGCTCGTGCAGCGCGCGTTCGATTGCGTGCGGCCACGTACTGCGGTCGGCGAAATCCGCGAGTTCGAACATGCGGTGCAGACACTCGCCCGCCGCCGGGCCGCGCGGAAAGGTGAGGATGTCGTCGGGCGCGAGCTCGACGGGCGCCGTGACCACATCGAAAAGAGCCGCGCTCGACTCGCCGCTGGCCACGTCCGCCAGTTCGTCGTGATCCGGACGTGCTTCTTCGCTTACCGCTGACGCATCGTCGGTCCGCGAGCCCGCCGCGATCAGAGAACTGAAGCTCGCCATGCGCCACGTGTCGCGCAATGCGCGCTGGTTCATGCGGGCGCGCATGCGAGCGCCGCTGTCGGCCAGGCTTTCCAGCGGCACCCGACGCGTAACGGACGGCAGATCCGCGATGGCCACAGGGTCGCCTGCCAGCGCCTCCCAATGCTGATAGACCGAGTCGTCATCGAGCGGCTTTGCGAGCCATTCATCGAAATCGCGCGCTTTGCCCGCAACGAGCCAGTTCAACACGCTGCGCGCCGATTCCTTCGTCGATCTCGACGCCAGATACGCGCCCGCCACCAGGTAACAGCGATACACGGCGCGCGTCAGCGCGACGTAGATCAGCCGCGCGCGCTCGGCCGCCTGTTCGCGCATCGCCTGGCGGTTTGCGTGATCCGCCTGCTCTTCGTCGCTGCCGTAGTGAAGCACGGCCGCACCATCGTCATCGTGATATTCGAGCGCGTCAGGCAGGACAGTCGCATACGGCTCGCGCAGGCGGCCGTCATTGAGGAACGGACAGAACACCACCGCGTATTCGAGGCCCTTCGACTTGTGCACGGTGACGATCTGCACGAGGTTGCGGTCCGACTCGAGCCGCAGCTGCGCTTCTTCGCCGCCCCGCCCGCTTTCCGCACGTTGCGCGGCGAGCCAGCGCAAAGTCGGCGCGATGCCCGGCTGCGTCGCGGCGCGCGCCTGCACGAGTTCGGCCAGATGGTTGACGTTGGTCAGGCGCCGCTCGCCTTCCGCGCCTTCTACGAGCCGCTGCGCGACGCGCAGTTCGCGCATCAGCGTGCGCCACATGACGGCGAAGCCGCGCTCGTGCCACAGCATCCGGTAACGCGAGAAGCGCTCGACCCAGCTCATTGCATCGACAGAGTGCGCGGCGTCGCCCGATATGGACGAAGCGTCGTCGATCTGTTCGAGCCGCCACAGCGTTGCGGCATCGAGACCGAACCAGTCGGTCGCGAGCGCCGCGCGCAACCGACGCAGATCGCCTGGCGTATCGACGGCGGCCAGCACGCGCTCAATCTGCTCGGAATCGAGCGATTCGAACACGGATGCCTGCGCCAGCTCGACGCTGCCCACGCCCCACGCGGACAACACGCGTTTGATCAGGCTGCCCTGCTTGTGCGTCTGCACGAGCACGGCGATATTGCCGGGCGCGAGCGGCTTGTCGCCGATCATCACGCTGCCGTCGCGCGCGCCGCGCAACAGACGCACGATCTCCGCCGCGCACGCCTCGCTCGCCGCGCGCTGCGCGTCTCGCTTGGTCAGCACCGCGTCGCCTTGCGGCAATGTCCACACGCGGAAGTCGCCATCCGCCGCGCCGTTGCGGTCGATGAGCGGCGGCCGCTGCCGCTCGCCTGCCCGCACAGGTTGATAGTCGAGCCCTTCGAGCACGAACGCCCGCGCGTTCGCTTCGAAAATGCGGTTGCACGCCTCGACGATGGGTGCCGTCGAACGCTGATTGACGGCGAGCGTGTAACGCGCCGACGCCTGCGCGCGCGCCGCGAGATAGGTGTGCAGATCAGCCGCGCGGAAACTGTAGATAGCCTGCTTCGGATCGCCGACGAGAAAGAGCGGACCCTTCGGCGCGAAGACGCGATTGAAAATCGCGAACTGCAGCGGGTCGGTATCCTGGAACTCGTCGATCAGCGCAGCGGGATAGCGCTTGCGTAACGCGTCCGCGAGCCACACGTGACTGGCGAGCGCGCGATACAGGTTCGAAAGCAGATCGTCGAACGACACGACGCGGCGCGTGCGCTTTCTTGCCGTCAGTTCGTGCGGCGCATAGTCGAGCCACTTCTGCACCAGACCTAGCCAGCGCGCGCGCTGCGCGGCTTCCGCCGCGAGCGAGGCGGCGGCGAGTTCGTCGGCCGCAATGAAGAACGCATGCGCGGGCGGCTCGAAATTCTTCTTCGTGCCTTTCGTCAACGCGGTGGCCGTCAGTTTCAGCGCTACTTTCGGCGGCGCCGCGTGACAGTCGTCCTGTGCGAAATAGTCGCTCCACGCGCTGATCGCGGAGCTCACCGTTTCGGCTTTGTGCGAGGTCTTGCTCAGACGCTCCTGCGCTTGTTCGAGCAGGCGCACGATATTGTCGCGCTCGGCATGCCACATCTCGCAGGCTTCGTCGAAGCGCGCCTGCATATCGTTCGGCGCACCTTCGGCTCCGCCGACATCGCCCCAGCGCAACTGCGCAAGCGGCTTCTTCAGCCGCCGCGCAAGCTGTTCATCGAGCGACGCGGGACCCGCGCCCTTCTCGACCAGCCACGCCGCGAACGACCGATGCGCCCCCGCAACGGGTTCGACCTGCTCGCGCCAGAAGTCCGCGGCCAGCTCGAAACGCAACGCGGCATCGTCCGCTTCCATCTCGAACGCGAACGGCATCGCGGCGGCAAATGGCGCTTCCTGCAACGCGCGCTGACAGAACGCGTGGATCGTGTGGATGGCTGCCTGATCGAACGTCCGCAACGCACGGCGCACCGTTTTCGCGGCGGCTTCGAGGTCGATGCCGCGTTCTTCGGAAAGCGTCGTTTCGAACAGCCGAACGATGAACGGATCGCCGCCATCGTCGCCCGTTTCGATCGCGCGCTGCACTTCGGCGAGACGCCCGCGTATGCGTTCATGCAGCTCCGCCGTCGCGGCTTTCGTAAATGTCACGACGAGAATCTGATCGGCGCTCAGATTCTTCTCAAGCAACAGCCGCACATAGAGCGCGCAGATGTTCCATGTCTTGCCCGTTCCCGCCGAGGCCTCGATCTGATTGACGCCGTCGAGATCGCACGCGAACACATCGAGTTCCTGCGCCGCGGGCGCATGCATCCATGCCGTACCGCTCATGATGCGCTCCTCAGATGTGCGACCAGCGGCTTGAAAACGATCGCGGCCAGTGTGCCGAACGGTTCGTCGAGCGTTAGCGGCGCGCCGCGAAACGCGATGCGTAACGCGGCGTCATCGGACTCGCCCCGCACGCGCTCGCTGATCCACGCGCCTTGCGCGGCGGAATCGCCGTCACTGACCTTCGCCCATGCGCTCTTCGGGAAAAAGCGCAGCGGAAACGCGCGCCCTGCGCTGAACAACGCGGCAAGCGGCGCCAGTTGATCCAAAGGCTTTTCAACAGGCCCAAGCTCGAACGACTCGCCGCTCGCATGCCATACCGTGCGACGCGGACCGTCGGGCAGCGCCGCGCAATAGACGAGATGCGACAGCCACGCGGACAGATAATCGCGCGCCGTGGGCCGCGCGTAACGGAACACGACCTGCCCCGTCGGCGTCAGCAGATTGAGCGTGCCTTGCAGTTGCAATGGACCTTCCGATGTTTTGCGCAACGCCGTTTCGTAAGGGCCAAAGAGCGCGATGTCGCCGGTGTCGGGCCAGCGCGCGTGGATGTCGAGCGAAAACGGCAGGCGCGTGACGCCCGACGCCACTTCGCGCCGCACGCGGTCGGCAAGGCCGCGCAACGCCGATAGCTCGCGCGTACGCCATACCGCGCCCGTCGCGCCGCCCGGCAACTCGGGGCTCGCTTCCGCGACGCGCTGCACGCGCTCGAAGGCTTCGCTGTCGAAGCCCGTATCGAGCAGCGCAGGCAGCAGACGCTCGGCCAATGCATCGCGGCCCGCGAAGTCGAGTTCGAACGGCTCCATATCGAGAAGCTCGCCCTGTGCATCGGAAAGCACGATGCCAAGCCGGTCGCGCAGCAATGCACGCGCGGGATGCCGCCAGAAGCGCTGGAAGTCGTCGAAGGGCACAGGCTCGTTCGGCACAGCGGGCAGCGGCGCATCGAAGAATGGCGCGGGCGCCTCGCGTGACGGCGCGGCGAGCAACGCGGCCAGTTCCGCGCGGTCGGTGTCGTACGTGAACAGGCCGCTCTTCGCGTTGAAGTAATCGGAAGCAAACGGCTGCAACGGATGCTCGACGATGAATGCGCGCCGTGCCACGTCCAGCTCGGCAGGCGACGCATCCTCCGCGGATGAAACACGCGCGAGGTGATCGAGCAGTTCGTCGACAAGCGCGGCAGGCGGCAACGGCGCGTTGTCGCGGATGCTGCGCCCCGTGTACGCGATCAGCAGACGGTCTTGCGCGGCAAGCAGCAGATCGAGGAACAGATTGCGCTCGTCGTCGCGCCGCTGGCGGTCGCCCGCCTTGCCGAACTCCGCCATCAGATCGAACTCGTCGGCGCGCGCGAGGCTCGGCAGCACGCCGTCGTCCATGCCGAGCATGCAGACGATTCTGAACGGCAAGCCACGCAGGCTCGTCAGCGACGAGAACGTGACGCTGCCCCACGGCACGCCGCCGCGCGCCGGGTCGTCGAGCGCTTCGGACAGCGACGTACGCACCACGGCCGCTGGCAATGGAGTGTCGCCCGCGCCCGCGCGCATGGCTTCGCTCATGGCATCGACGGCGTCGCGCACGGTGGCCAGGCTGTCCGCGAAGTCGACGCCTCCGTCGAAACAGCGGCCCAGCACTTCGAGCAGCAATTGCGTCCATTCGACGGGCGTCATGTCGTCAGAGCAACGACGCGCGAACGCATCGACATCGTCGACGAAGCTCGCGAGGCGCCCGAGCAGTTCCGCATCCGAGCCGTCAGCGCCTTCGACGGGCAGCCATGCATCTACCGGCTGACCGCCTTCGGGCATCGCGTAGCCGAGAAAGAGGCGCGTGAGCGCATCGGCGAAGGTGTGGCGCGCGACGGGTATCGCGCTGTCGGCGGGCGGCACGGGTGCGAGACCGCGCCGCGCACCGGCTGCCGCGAGCCATTCCTGAATGTCTTCGAGCGCCGCCGCGTCGATGCCGTAGCGCGCGGCGATCGCGTCGACACGCAGCCATTCGATCAACTCCGGCGCGCCGACATTGCGCTCGGGCAACGCGAGCCAGTCGAGCAGCACGCGCGCCACGGGATTCGCCTGCGAAGGCGGCAAACCGGTAATGCGATACGGAATGCGGCGCGTGTCGCCCGAGGGCGCGGTGCCGAACACGGCGTCGATCAGCGGGCCGGCCGCGCCGAGATCAGGCAACGTGACGAGCACATCGGAAGGCTGCAGATCGTCGAACTCGTCGAACCAGCCCAGCAGGCGGTCGTGCAGCACTTCGAGCTGGCGCGCGAGGCTATGGCACACATGCACTTCGATGCCGCGTTCTTCGGGCTGCGCGTCGAGATCGCGCTCGTCGCGCAGATCGAGCATGCCGTTCTGCACGGCGGCGAGCCATGTCGGCGCGGCGTTTTCGGCGAAGTACGAGGCCTCGGCCGAGGCCGCGCTTTCCGTCAGCTCGTGCAGCATGTGAAGCTGCGCCTGCGTCTGGCGTGCCCATTCGGCGAGCAGCGGATGGCCGACTTCCTGATAGTCGAGCTGGCCCGCCGCATCGAGCGCTTCGACGCGCCCCACGCTGACGATGTCGAACCAGAACTCGCGGCACGGGTTCATCGCGTACACACGCACATCGATCCAGCGCGACAGCTCGCGCAGCAACGCGATATGCAAAGGCGGCATGGTCGGCAGCGCGAACACGCTGACGGACTCGGGCCACTCGGCTCGCGCGATCGCGTCGAGATCGAGCGAGCGCACTTCGTCGAGAAAGCGATAGGCAGGCGGCGTGGCGGCGTCCGCGGAATGCGCGTCGCCTGCGACCTCGCCGAGCAGCGTGCGCCACAACGCGCCCTGCCAGCGCTCGTCCTCTCGCGCCGCGGCGCTCGCGCCCGTCAGGCGCGGGCCGGAGTCGTCCGCTGCGCCGCTTGCGAAGATCGAACCGCCCTTCTGCCATTGCAACAGCCATTCGGGACGATAGGTCAGATAGTGGTCGAGCACCGTTGCGACACGGCGCGCGAGCTCATAGCGCATCGGCGCATCGGCAGCATCGAGGTAACTGCGCAGACGCGGCGACGCGTTCCACGGCCGCGCTTCATCGGCATCGCCGAGCAGACGGTAGCAGCGCCACACGAGCCGGTCCGGCGAGAAAGGCGAACTCTTCGGCACGTCTTTGATGACGCCGCCGATCTGCGTCCACAGCCATTGGGCAAGGTAACTGAACTGAATGTTGGCGCACACGCCTTGACGCGCGGCGATATCGAGTTCCAGCCGCCGCCGCACGGCCGCGCTCGGCACGATCACAGGTTGCGCCGTCCACGGACTGGAAGGCGTGGCACCTAGTCCGTCGAGCAGCGCGCCGACGAGCACATCGTACCGGTTCGAATAGAAAAGCTGGAGCATGGATTGGCTTGAAACAGGCGGCGCCGCGCTGATGCACGGGCCGTGTGAAGAAACGATGCGACAGCATAGCAAACGCATTCGCAGACACGAAACCTGGCCATCCGGCAGATGGTCCGGGCGGGGCCAAATCAGTTAGACTCGACGGCAGTTCGAGCTGGCGACAGGCCCAGAATGTTGGCCCCGGCTGCATCATCAACATACAGACACGAGACACCAGGCGGTCGATGCGCTATTCAGTCGAAATCAAGAAGTTTCTGTATAGCCAGTACTTCTATGGCGGCTTGCGCATCGCAGTGGGCGTGTCGCTGCCCGCCGTCCTTTGCCTGATCGTGTTTCACAACCGCGAGCTAGGCTTCACGATCGCCACGGGCGCGCTCGGCGCGTGTGCCGTCGACATGCCCGGTCCGCTCAAGTACAAGCACAACGAAATGCTCGCGTGCAGCGTGATCGGCTTTCTCGCCGCGCTCGCCACCGGGCTTGCGACCGTCAATCCCGTCGCGCTGTGGTGCACCGTCGTGCCGCTCACGTTCGTGCTGTCGCTGATCGTCGTCTACGGCAACCGCTGGCCGCAGATCAGCTTCGCGACGCTCTTCATGATGGTCGTCACGCTCGAAGAGCACTTCACGCCGATGCAGGCGCTCATCAACGCGTCGTGGATACTCGTGGGCGGACTGTGGTTCACGTACTGGTCGACCTTCGTGAGCCGCTGGATGATGTACCGGATCGAGCAGCAGGCGCTCGCCGAAAGCGTATTCGCGCTCGCCGACTATCTGCTCGCGCGCGCGGACTTCTTCGACCTCGACAACGATCTCGACGAGTGCTACCGCAACCTCGTCGCAAAGCAGATTGCGGCCGTGGCGATGCAGGACGCCGCGCGCGACATCGTGCTGCGCAATCTGCCCAAGCTGAAGAGCGGCCGCTTGCAGCCACGCCGCGCGACGCTCTTCAACCTGTTCATTCATACCGTCGATCTGCACGAGCAGTTCGTCGGCGCACATACCGACTACCCGCTGGTGCGCAATACGTTCGGCGGTTCGGACCTTCTGATCTTTTATCGTGACCTGATTCGCAAGGCGGCCGCGGACCTCGAGGACATCGGCCTCGCCGTGCTGCAGAACGAGCCGCCGCGCGCGCGGATCAACGTGAAGGCGGAGTTGCGCGCGATCGAATTCGAAATCGACCTGATGCGCAAGCAGGACTTGCCGAAGAAGAATCCGGAAGCCTACTCGACCGTCTCGGCTTCGTTCAGACGCGTCTGGAGCGCGACGCGCCTGATCGACCGGATGCGCAAGAACCTTGCGAACGAAGAAAGCACGAAGGAAACCGATCTGCGCATCGACCAGGCGCTCACGCGCTTCGTGTCGAGCCGCCGCGTGCCGTTCGGCTCGATCTTCTCGAACCTGACGATGGCGTCGCCCAGCTTCCGGCATGCGTTGCGCATGACGATCGCCGTCGCGATCGGCTTCTGGCTCGGGCGCCTGTTGCCGCTCACCAATGCCTACTGGATCGTGATGACGACCGTCATCATTCTGAAACCCGGTTATTCGCTGACCAAGCAGCGCAATGGACAACGTATCGTCGGCACGCTGATCGGCTGCGCGGCGAGCATCGCGCTCATCATGAGCGTAAAGGAACCGCATATCCTCATCATCGTGATGTTCGCGTGCATGGTGATGAGCTACAGCCTGCTGCTGTTCAATTACACGGCGAGTGTCGTGTTCACGTCGTCTTATGTGCTGCTGATGTTCCATCTGCTCGCGCCCGGCAGCCTGCATATCATCGGCGAGCGCGCGATCGACACGGTCGTCGGCTGCGCGATCGCGATTGCCGCGAGCCATCTGTTCCCGTACTGGGAATATCGGCTGATGGGCAAGCTCGTCAACGACATGATCGCCGCGATGCGCAGCTATCTGGAAGCAAGCTGGTGGTGGGGAGACAAGCCGGTCGCTGCCGTCATCACGCCCTCCGCGCTAACTGAAGCGGCTGCGCTGGCGCCCGCCGTGGCCATCGCGGAAATTGCCGCGAGCGGCGCTAGCGGAATCATGGAAATGTCCGGCAACCCGGCTGCTTCGGGATCGAATGCGTCGGGATCGGCCGCCGCATCTGCTGGTTCGCCGGGTGCTGCAGCCAAAACATCCGCCCCTACGCCCGCCGCCGCTGCCGCCGCGAGCGCGCTCGATCGCGACTATCGCTACCGGCTCGCGCGCAAGAACGTACATGTCGCGTTCGCCAATCTCGGCCAGGCGTTTCAACGGATGATGCTCGAGCCCAAGTCCGCCCAGAAGTTCGTACCGGAACTGAACGACCTGCTCGTGCGCTCTCACGTGCTCGCGTCGCAGATCACGGCGGTGGCGCCGTTGCTGCGCACGTCGTCCCAACAGATGGGCGGGCCGTCGCATCAGCCGCTGCAACGTGCACTGACGGTGATACGCGACAACCTTGCGAAAGCCGAGGAAGGCGACCCGCCTCCCGCAGATCAAGCGGACATTTCAAAGCAGTTGACGCGTGAACTCGATGCGATGGTGATCGAAGCGGAACGCTCGCCCGACTACACGCCGGATGCCGTGCACGATCTGAAACTGCTCGCGCATCAGTGCAAGCAGATGCTTGCCGCGTCGTTTCAGATCCGCAAGGATGCGGGCGTGATCCGCTTGCCCGAGAACTAGCTGAGAGGGCCGCGCTTACTGCGACGCACCCTTTGCCGCATTCACGGCCGTCGCAGCAGCGGATGCTGCTGACGCCGTCGAATCGGTGGGATTATCGCGGTCGTATTCGCGCTTTTCGGAGATCGCGTTGTAGAGAATCGTCGCGATCACCAGCAACACGACAACGACGATAAACACTGCGATGCCAAGCGTCGGGTTTTTCTTCTTGCGCGGATCGTTCATGTGTCGGGCTCTGCTGGCAGGTGGATGCGGCAAAGCGGGCATTCTACGCCGAAGCACCTTGCGCAAGGCTTGCAGACGGGCATGCCGGTGCGCTCATGGAGCAACCTCGCGACAACCCGAAGCAGACCGGCAAAGCTAGCGCCCTTCAGCGACCACGGACGCCCGCACCGGCAACGCCGTCGAATACTTGATCTGCTCCATCGCGAAGCTGGAACTCACGTCGTAGAGCGGCACGGCGCGGATCAGTTGCTTGTAGACACGGTCGTAATCGTCGATATCCGAGACGACCACGCGCAGCAGATAGTCGGTCTCGCCGCTCATCCGGTAGACCTCGACCACTTCGGGAATGTCCTGCACCGCGCGCGTGAAGTCCTGCGCCCAGGCTTCCGTATGCTGGTTCGTGCGCACGGCGACGAACACCGTCGTGCCGACGCCGAGTTTGCGCGGATCGCACAGCGCGACCTGCGCGCGGATCACCCCCGCTTCCTTGAGCCGTTGCACGCGCTTCCAGCATGGCGTTTGCGACAGGTTCACCCGCGCCGCGAGTTCCGCGATCGGCATCGTCGCGTCTTCCTGCAGGAGTTCGAGCAGCCGCCGATCAATGATGTCCATTCCCATCTTTCCACCCAGATAGAAAATTATTCTATTTCTCGTCAAGACGAGGGAATTATATGAAAACTCTTTCTCTGCGCAAATCGGTATAAATGAGGGCAGTCCAGATCTCGAAAAACAACGTCAGCGGAGCCTTCCATGAACCCGTCAGCCGGCCTGATCACACGCGAACCCGCGTTGGCCGAAAACCTTTCCATGCCCTGCGCCATACCCGCGGCGGGCGCGATCTCGCAACTTTGTGCGGCGCTCGACGCCGCCTTCGACGCCTGCGCCGGCTCCGATGATCCGTCGCGGCACGCGGCCTTCGCGCGCGGCGTGCGCGCAGCGCTCGCCGAAGCCGCCGCCGACGCATCGCTGCTCACCGAAGCGCAACGCGAAGGCGCCGCAACCTGCTATCGCCGCCATCTGCTCGCCGCCGATCCACAAGGCCGCTATGCAATCGCTGCGCTCGTCTGGATGCCCGGCCAGGCAAGCCCGGTTCACGCGCATCACACGTGGTGCGGCTATGCCGTCATCGACGGCGCGTTGACGGAAACCATTTACGACCTGAACGCCGACACCGGCTGCGCGACGCCTGCACGCGACCAGATGCGCGAACCAGGTGCCGTGTCGTTCACGCGCTCAGGCCGCACCGGCATCCATCGGCTCGGCAATTGCAGCGGCAGCACCGCTGTCTCGCTTCACATCTACGGCGTGCCCGGCGAACAGATCACGACTCATGTGAACGACATCATGCGCGTCGCCGACAGTTCACAAGCCATCGCGGCCTGAACATCTCTCGTTGTGCGCATCAAACGAAAGGCGTCACGCATAACCGCGTGACGCCTTTTTCGTAAGAACCTTCGCCCTCTTTCACGTCTTCCCGCCGTCGCCCGCCGTTGGAATCTGCGGCGGCACGGATGCCGTTTGCCCCGTCGACGGCGGCGCCGGACGCGGCTCGTGCGACACGTCGCGCGCCGGCGGCATGGCGCCGCCCTTCTTCGGCCTGAACGGCGTCGTCGTGCCCGTCGCGGCTTCGCGCGCGTGTTCCCGCTCGTGTTCCTCGTGTTGCGCGAACGCTTCGTCCTTCAACACCTCGCCCACTTCGTCGCCGCGCGACGTATGTATGCGCATCTGCGGCACGGGAATCTCGATGCCCGCTTCGTCCATCTTGCGCTTCAGACGCAGATTGAAGGCGCGCGCCACGCTCCACTGCTGCAACGGCCGTGTCTTGATCTGTCCTTTGACGACCATCCAGTTCGGATCGAAGCGGTCGAGCCCCCACACTTCGACGGGACCGAGCATCTCGCGCCGGTAACGGAAATCGGCCATCAGGTCCGCGCCGACGGCACGGATCAGTTGCGTCACCTCGTCGACATCGGCGGAAAACGGCACGCGCACTTCGAACACCGCATACGCGAAATCGCGCGACAGGTTCTTCACGATCTTGATCTGCGAGAACGGAATGGCGTGGATCGCGCCCTGGCCGTCGCGCAGCCGAACGGTGCGGATCGACAGATATTCGACCGTGCCCGCGTGCCCGCCGTCGATGTCAATCCAGTCGCCGACCGAGATCGTGTCCTCGATGATGATGAACAGGCCCGTGATCAGATCGCTCACCAGTGACTGCGCGCCGAAGCCGATCGCCAGACCGATCACGCCCGCGCCCGCCAGCAGCGGTGTCACGTTGATGCCGAGATTGGCCGCCGTGACGATGCCCGCGATCGTCAGGATCGTCACGAACAGCACGTTGCGCACGAGCGGCAGCATCGTGCGCGCGCGCATGCTCGGGTTCTTCGACTTGTTGCGCGGGCCGCTCGGGTTGACGGCTTCCTGGATCGCCGTGTCGATCAGTATCCACACGAGCCACGACACGAACACCGTGATCAGGATCGCCGTCAGCGCGTGTGCGATGCCGCGCGCCGTCACGCTCTCTTCGATGATCTGCGCAAGCGACACGTCCCACAGCCGCGACGCGAATTCGAAGTACGCGAGCCAGACGAACAGCGTGATCAGCGTGCCCGCGAAGCGCAACAGGCGAGTCAGATAAGGCGAGCGGCGCCTCCGGCGCACATTGCGCGGCCGCGTCACGCGCAGCACGATGGCCGACAGGAAGAACGCAAGCACCAGCAGCAGCGCCGTCACGACCGAAATCTGCAACACGTTCTCACCGCTGCCGATGCCGCCGATCGTCGCGATCACGGAAGCTGTCGCTAGCACGAGCATCGGCACGTGCCAGAGCGACGCGAGCACTTCGAAGCCGTCGGTCGCGGCCTTGTGATCGTGCCGCTGTTCATAAGCGCGATTGCGGATCAGATGCGCGACGGGACGGCGAAACGCGAGCGCGAAGTACGCGGTCAACACGGCCGCCGTCATGTTCGAGACGGTCGACACCAGCGCCGCGAGATTCGTCCCGAGCTCATGCGCGACGTCGTAATTGACGGCGGCATCGCCGAGCGCGCTGCAGATGCCGATCGCGAATAGCGGCCGGCGCGCCTGCTCGATCAGCAGGCGCACGGCAGTGCGTCGATGGCCCGAGCCGAACAGCGAGAACATGATCAGGCAGATCGCCGAGAACACGGCGCCCGCGACGATCGCATACGCGATCACCATCGCGATCGTGCGGCCGAGCGAATCGGGCATCGAGCGCACGAACATCAGCGCGGCGACGAACGCGACGATCCACGGTCCGACGCGGCGCAGCGCGAAAATCAGCAGCTCGCGCGTGGTCGGATTGGGATCGAGCCGCACGACGATACCAAACCGCGCGTAGATCCTGCGCTGCAGATAAATCAGACCCGCCGCGCACGCGCCCCATCCCGCGAGCACGGCGATCATGTTCAGCAACACGCGCCCAAAGTGCTCGCGCCCCTGGCTCGTGACGATCGTATAGATTTCGTTGCCCGCCGCGTTGAAGCGGCCCGACCAGTAGTTGAGCGGCGAGCGTCCCTGCTGCACGTCGGTTTCAAACGATGCAATGCCCGCGGCGATCGCGCCGAGCAGACCGGCGCTCGACGGTGCGCTGGCGGACACGGGCGGCCCGACCGTCTTCGTCGCGTCGCGCAGTTTTTTCAGCTGCGTGACGAGCGCGGTGCGCTGGCGGTCGTTGTCGAGCGTCGTGATCACGCTGTCGAGCGATTTCTCCAGTTCGGCCTGGCTGGCGGGCGACGGTGCCGATGCCGCATCCGCCGCCGACGCGCCCGACGCGGGCGCCGCCGTCGAAACCGTCGCGCTATTGATCAGGCTCTGCAGCGCGGGAATCATCGGCGCGCCGGGAGTGGCGCCTGCAGCCTGCGCGGTGCCCGGCATGCCGAAACAGGCGCCAGCGAGCGCGAAACACAGGCACAAGGCGGACGCGAGCGCACCCGCACGCGCCCGGCGCAATGCTCCGGCGTGCGAAAAGAATTGGGATAAAGCGCGAAAAACGGCGTCAATCGCCAGAAGCCCGCCGGATGACGGCGCAGCCTGCGATTCACGCCGCGCGAGGCATGACTTCATGGCAATCCGTGGCTTTTATGCAAACAATCTGCATGGGAACGGGAGACGCCAAGTTTAGCGGGTGTCGTCGAGGGAAAGCTCCCCGATGCGTAACCGAATGTTAGTGCACTTGCGCGGCGGCGCGACAGTCGCTCATGCGCGCCGCGCGGCGGATGCGTGGCGCGTGGCGCGGTTTCGAAGCCCTCAGTACGCGACGGTCGCGAGCTGATGAACGAAACGGCCCTGCTCCAGCTCGTCGACGAACGCGATTGCGTAGTCTTCCGCCGAAATGCTGCTGTTGCCCTGCGCATCCACGATCAGCGCGTTGGCGCCCGTGCGAAACGTGCCTCTGCGCTCGCCCGGCGCGATCAGCGCGGCGGGCGCGAAGAACGTCCAGTCGAGATCGCTGGCGGCACGCAGGATGGGCAGCACGTCGCGGTGCGCGAGCGCGATCGCCTTGTAGGCGTCCGGAAAGCCTTCCGTGTCGACCAGTTGCTTGCCGGGCGCCACTTCGAGCGAACCCGCGCCGCCCACCACAACGAGACGTTTGATACCCGCCGCGCGCGTGCCTTCGACCAGCGCACGGGTCGCCTTGTCGATCTGCGCGAGGTTGTCCTGCGGCGGCGCATAGGCGCTCGCGACGACATCGTGTCCGCGCGCCCCGGCTGCGACGCTCGCCGCATCCGTCACGTCGGCCTGCGCCGCTTTCAGGTTCGCGACATCGGCGGGCGCGCGTTCGGGATTGCGCGAGAAAGCCGTCACCTGATGCCCGCGACGCGCCGCTTCCGCCGCGATGCGCGAGCCGATCATGCCCGTTGCGCCGAACAGCGCGATCTTCAGTGTCTTGCTCATGTCAATGTTCCTTCCGCTTAAATGTAACTATGTCGATTACATATTTGTTTAAAAAAATCGGGGCGATGCCCCGCACTTCGTGCTTCGACTGCGTTCAACCCTCCGCGGCTTTGCGCTTGCGTTCGCGCGCCCGTTCCGCGCGCACGACGTCGGCCGTCGCGTCGGCCAGCGTGCGCGACGCCAGCGACGCTTCGAGCGCCTGTTGCGCATCGCCGATGATGCCCGTCAGCACCGTCTGGATGTTGCGTCCGACCATGCACGCCGGATTCGGCGTCTCGCGATGCATGGCGAATAGCTGCGCATCGTCGACGGCGCGGTAGATGTCGAGCAGCGTGATGTCCTCGGGCTCGCGCGCCAGCAGCGCGCCGCCGCCCGCGCCCAGTTGCGACGTGGTGAGGCCGGCTTCCGCGAGCATCGCCAGCAGACGCCGGATCAGCACGGGATTCGTGTTCACGCTTCCCGCGATCATGTCCGACGACAGCGGCACGCCTTCCTGCAACGACAGCAGGGCGAGCACATGAACCGCAAAGGCAAATCGGCTACTCGTATTCACAACGCTAGATCATCCGATGCGCATCAGACGCGCAAATCACCTCGCACCAGCCGGCGACGATGTGTAATCATCATAGTTACACTTATCGCGCCGGTCAAGCGCGGGTTTATTTGTCCATCTGTTTTTGGGCGTCGCTGGCCTCGGTGGGCGCGGATTGAGCGCTGGTCGTCGATGCTTCGCTCGACCACTGCTGCAACTTGCGTCCCGCCGTTTCAAGCCCTGCGCCCGTCGAGCCCATCGCCTTGTTGACGGCGGCGTTGGTCGCACTGGCGGCGTTGTCCAGATTGGCTCGCGCCTGCGACGCGAGCGCGTTCGGATCGAGGTTGATCGACGGGCCGGATGCGGCCGTGTCGAGATTCTGTTGCGCCGTGGCCTTCGCGGCGTCGACCTGCTGGCCGACATAGCTCGCGGCCTGGTCGAGCTTCTGACCGGCCTGCTGCGAGAGATCGTTGAGCTTCGTCGACGTCTGCCCCGCCGATGCATCGTTTTTCTGGCAAGCGGCAAGGCCCGCGAGCAGCATGACAGCAAAGGCAGTAGTACGGACGAGCGGATGGCGTGAGAGTGGTTTCATACTTGTGGTCGAGCCGCGGCGAGCGGCTTCATCATGCGAAAACGCCTCAATGATACGCCGTTGCGCGTGACGGACTCTTCGGCCTCCACCGCGAAGCCCGCCCGCTCGAATGCGTGCCTCGCGCTGACGCTGACGTCGGCCGTCAACGCAAGCGCGCCCGCAACGCGCGCCCGTGCTTCGAGCCGCGCGAGCAGTTCTGCCGCGAGCCCTTGACGCATAAAGGCCGGCGCGACATAGAGCATCTCGATGTGATCGGCCGGATGGAGTTGCCCAAACCCGGCATACGCCCCACCGCGCAAAGCGACCAGCGTAATGCCGCGCGCAAGCCGCGCGCCGAAAGCGGCGAGGTCGTCGGCGGCTGACGCCCATGCCTCGCGCGCCGCCGGGTCGTAACCCGCGGCGGCCAGCGCCGCGTCGCGAAAGAGCGCAGCGAGAGCCGCAGCGTCAGCGGCCCGGAACAGGCGGAAGGCGAAAGGAATTGGATCGGTCATGCGTTTGCGATGTTGTCGACGACCCTGGAGTAGACTGGCCGACGTTCGACGTGTTCCCTCAACCACTGGAGGCATGCGATGGCAGCAAAGAAGATTCTGTTCCTGACGGGCGACTTCGCCGAGGATTACGAAACAATGGTGCCGTTCCAGGCGCTACAGGCAGTCGGCCATATCGTCGATGCCGTCTGTCCCGGCAAGCGCGCGGGCGAGCGCGTGAAAACGGCGATTCACGATTTCGAGGGCGACCAGACGTACACCGAGAAGCCTGGCCACTACTTCACGCTCAACGCAAGCTTCGATGAGATCGATCCGTCGCAGTATGACGCGCTCGCGATCGCCGGCGGCCGTGCGCCGGAGTATCTGCGGCTCAACGCGAAAGTGATCGAGGTCGTGCGCCAGTTCGCCGAAAGCAATAAGCCGATCGCCGCGATCTGCCACGCCGCGCAACTGCTCGCCGCCGCCGATGTGATCCGCGGCAAGCGCATTTCGGCTTATCCCGCGTGCGCGCCCGAGGTGAAGCTGGCGGGCGGCGACTACGCGGACATTCCCGTCGACGCGGCCGTCACCGACGGGAACTTCGTCACGGCGCCCGCGTGGCCCGCGCATCCCGAATGGCTGCGGCAGTTCCTCGTGGTGCTCGGCACGCGTATCGAACTTTGATCCGCGTCAAGGCCGGGCATGCGTCCGGCCTGTCGATCAGGCGCGCATGCGCGTTGTCTATCCTGTTTGAGAGTTCTCCGATTTCCGTGACCGGTACCGCCACCTAGAGTTGCAGGTTAACTTTGGAAGGCACCATCATGGATCTCACAAACTGGGTGATTATTCTCGCTGTCGCGCTGATCTCGCTAACCTTCTTCTGCTCGCGCGCGCCGGCACACTGGTCGATCGAAAACCGCGCGCGGCGCTTCACCGGTACGCGTCTGCTGGCCCAGGCCGTGCTGTCGTTCTGGACCGCGCTTCTCATCCTCACGCGCGGGCTGTTCGCGCTGGGTTCACCCGCCATTCACGTCGCGCCCACGGTCATCCTGACGGGCGCGCTGCTTCTGATCGTCGCAAGCGGCTACTGGTCGGTCCGCGGCCGCAGAATGCTTAAGCCGCGCCGCCTGTTCTCCGCCTCCTGAGCGCTTCGCGGGCATGCGACGCGCTATCGCGCATCCGCCCGCAACGCCTGTCCATCGCCCCCTGTCACCGCCTCGTGCTCGTCGTCGCGCGACGGCGCAGCGGCATCCGGCAGCGACACATAAAACGTCGTTCCCACACCCTCCGTCGATTCAGCCCACACGCGTCCGCCGTGCCGCTCGACCATGCGCCGCACCAGCGCCAGACCGATCCCCTCGCCCGCCGCCACGTTGCCGTGCAGCCGTTGGAACGCGCTGAACAGGCGCGGCATCGCGATTTCCGGAATACCCAGGCCGTTGTCCTTCACATAGAAGATGCGCAGCGTCTGCACGCCGGGCGGCGCAGGCGCCGTGCCGATCTCGACGACACCCGAGCGCTCCGGGCTCAGATAGTTGATCGCGTTGCCGATCAGGTTCGCGAAGATCTGCTCGAGCGCTGTCGGATCGCCCCACACGGGCGGCAGCGCCTGCACGATGACGCGCGCGCGATGATCGCGAATCGTGGCCTGCATCGCGTCAACCACGCGTTGCACGATGTCGCGCACCTCGACCTGCTGACGCCGGTATTCGACGCGTCCGACGCGCGATAGCCGCAGCAGCGCGTCGATGATGTGCGACGCGCGCAATACGGCCGTCTGCAGGAAATGCAGCGCCTCGCCGATGTCCTCGTCGATCAGCCGCTCGACATGCTCACGCTGGTGCGTCGACAGCGACGACTGACGCAGGGCTTCGCGCAGATCGTCGCACGCATGGTTCAGCTCCTTCGAGAAACCCTGCAGATTGACGAGCGGCGCGCGCAGATCGTGCGACACGCTATAGATGAACGTCTCGTTTTCCTGGGTTTGCTGGCGCAGCGTTTCGTTGGTCTGCGCGAGTTCGGCGGCGTGGCGGCCCAGATCGGACTGGAAGCGCGCCTGCTGGCGCTCCGCTTCGAGCAGCTTGCGGCTCGTCATATGCAGCGTCAGATCGAGCCGCGCGATTTCATCGTTGCCGGGCGTGAGCGGCGCCAGCGGCTCGTTGCTGGCGAGCCGGCTGGCGTTGTCCGACAACAGCGCGAGCCGGCCGCGCACGCCGCGCGCGAACACCCAGAACGCAATCGCGACGAACACCAGCGAGCCGAGCACGGCCGCGACGATCAGCGACTGCTGCCGCTCCCGCGCCGCCGCGGCCTCGGCCGAGCGCACCGAATCGAGCTGCCGCTCTTGCGCCTGGAACGCCGCGATCTGCGCGCGAAAGCCGTCGAGCACATCGGTTCCGGCGAGGTCGCGAAAACGCTGCAGCACGTCGCGCCGGCGTCCCGAGCGGATCAGGTCCTGCACGCGGTCCGACCATTGCCGGTACATCTGCACGGCCTGGCGGATCTGCGCGGCGCGCTCGACTTGCACGGGATTGTCGGCGACCAGCTCGGCGAGCCGGTCGATGCGCCGGTCGACATCCATCCAGAACGCCACGGGCGTAGAGGTATCGCGTGTGCCGCTGACGACGGCGCCGCGCAACCGCACCGATTCCAGCAACACGGGCCCGAGAATGCTGGCTGTCTGACGCAGCACATCTTCGCTGTGCATGCTCCAGTGCTCGGCCTGTTCGGCATCCGACTGCGCCTTCATGAGGCCCGACAGCAATGCCAGTTCGAAGACGGCGGGGATCGCAATCAGAAGCAGGCCTTTGGTCGTCAGTCTCATGCGCGCGCCGGGAGAGTCGGAAGCCGGCGGGTCGCGCCGGGGACGGCACATTATGTCGGCGATTGCAGTCCGTGACAAAGCGCGGCTCGGCGGGCGCGTCGCCAATCTGGTGCAGGCGGGAGCCAGTCGCGGACGCGTGGCGCAGCGCTTTTCCGAGCCGCTTTCCGTTGCGCTCGTGTGCCGATCATCGCGTTATGAAATCGAAGGGAAATATTAAGCAAATCACAGGAATATGCCCGTTTTTGGGATACGCGGATGCCCCAATTCCGCACTAGTGCACACTATCGGTGCCAATTCGGCGGACGCGCGTTGCGTGAACTGACGAACCGAAACACCATCAGCCCACGCCAGCCCATTCCAGTGCAGTTCCGCACCGACAACACGCGTTCGCGCATCTATTTGGCCCACTTCTTGCATTCGATGCCCGCTTTTTGCGCATCGCAGGAATTAAACGGATGGACAGTCTGAAAACCGGCACCGATACCCTCTTTCTTCTACTCGGCGCGGCGATGGTGCTCGCGATGCACGCGGGCTTCGCGTTCCTCGAGCTGGGCACGGTCCGCAAGAAAAATCAGGTCAACGCGCTGGTGAAGATTCTGGTCGACTTTTCGGTATCGACGATCGCGTATTTCTTCATCGGCTACACGATCGCTTACGGCGTCCAGTTCTACGGCAGCGCCGAAACGCTCGCCGCGCACAACGGCTATGCACTCGTGCGCTTCTTCTTCCTGCTGACGTTCGCCGCCGCGATTCCCGCGATCGTGTCGGGCGGCATCGCCGAGCGCTCGAAGTTCAACCCGCAGCTGTTCGCGACCTTCGTGCTGGTCGGCTTCATCTACCCGTTCTTCGAGGGGATCGTCTGGAACGGCCACTTCGGCATCCAGACGTGGCTCACGCAGACGCTCGGCGCGCCCTTCCATGATTTTGCGGGCTCCGTGGTCGTGCACGCGTTCGGCGGCTGGGTCGCGCTGCCCGCCGTGATGCTGCTCGGCGCGCGCCACGGCCGCTATACGCGCGACGGCCGCATCGCCGCGCATCCGCCGTCGAACATTCCGTTTCTCGCGCTCGGCGCGTGGGTGCTGGCCGTCGGCTGGTTCGGCTTCAACGTGATGAGCGCGCAGACGATCGACAAGATAAGCGGCCTCGTCGCCGTCAACTCGCTGATGGCGATGGTCGGCGGCACGCTGACCGCGTGGCTCGCGGGCCGCAACGACCCGGGCTTCACGTATAACGGCCCGCTCGCGGGACTGGTGGCCGTATGCGCCGGCTCGGACGTGATGCATCCGCTCGGCGCGCTGATGACGGGCGCCGTCGCGGGCGTACTGTTCGTCTATATGTTCACGATCGTGCAGAACCGCTGGCGCATCGACGACGTGCTCGGCGTGTGGCCGCTGCACGGCCTGTGCGGCGCGTGGGGCGGCATCGCGGCGGGGATTTTCGGCTTGCACGCGCTGGGCGGGCTGGGCGGCGTCTCGTTCGCGGCGCAGGTGATCGGCACGCTCGGCGGCGTCGTGTTCGCGACGCTCGGTGGCACGATCGTCTACGGCGCGATCCGGATGACGGTTGGGCTGCGCATCGACCAGGAAAACGAGTTCAACGGCGCCGACCTGTCGATCCACAAGATCACGTCGACGCCAGAGCGCGAAACGGTCGGCTGACGGCATCTGGCGCACCAATGCAAGCCCGCCGCGTCTGGTGTAACCTCGCGTTTCCAGGATCGGGACATGCCGTTGGGCGCGCCGCCGATCCTTCATACAAACGCGCGCGCCGATGTTAGACTTGCGCGCGCCGGAGATGGCATTCTCCTAAACCGCCCTCGTGGCTGATGATGCCTGCTTCGCCCGGACCTGCGGACGTTGCAGCGTCACGCCTCGCCGCAGCCCGGTTCGTCGATGTTCGGCTTTCCAGGCTTGCTCATGTATCTGTCCATTCTTGCCGTCGGTATCGGTGGCGCACTCGGTTCGCTGTTTCGCTGGTTTCTCGGTCTGCGCCTCAACGCACTCTTTCCGGCGCTGCCGCTCGGCACGCTCGCGTCGAATGTGATCGCGGGTTACATCATCGGCGTGGCCGTCGCATACTTCGGGCGCAACCCGCAGATCGCGCCCGAATGGCGCCTCTTCATCATCACAGGCCTGATGGGCGGCCTGTCGACGTTCTCCACGTTCTCCGCCGAAATCGTCCAGCATCTGCAGCAAGGCCGCCTCAACTGGGCCGCAGGGGAGATTGCGATTCACGTGGTGGCGTCGGTCATTATGACCGTGCTCGGCATCGCAACGGTCGCCATCGTCTCGCGCTGAACTGCACGCGCTGAATGGCGCGCGCGCCGCGCGACGCGATCGCCACGATGATGACTGACACCCGCCGTTCATCAAAAGATCATCGCTGAACGCTGCCGCGTGCGCGTCGCGTAGCTGTATCATCGACGTCATATGTGGCGGGCATCGTGACGATCCATCACGCGCGCACCGCCGCCGAACGCGCGACGAGCCTCGCATCGTCGCATCGTCGCCAAAAAAGGGCTTGAGCCGGACGGCGCGCGTTGCGCCCGCTTCGCGCGCATCCCATGCAAGCCAGCCGGGGACCTCTTGAAGTACAGATATCTTTCGCGTCGTTCGTTGCTTCCGCTTCGGCGCAGCGCAGAGGAGTTGTCGTTTGCGTTTTCGGAGCTGCTCGCTCAGCCGCTCAGCCGGCCCGAAGCGGCCGCACGTTTCGAAACCCTGTGGAACGAAGTCAACAACGCCGCGCAGTCATGCGACGACAGCGACGCCGCCTTCACCTACATCGCGTTGCTGCACAGCATGGACCAGCGCTGGCGGTTCCTGAGATCGATGAACTAGCGGGCAAATGACCGTGTCCTCCGATCAGTCCGATAACGAACAGACCAAAGCGGCCGCGCGGCCACCCCGCTGCGCCGACGAAATCGAAAAGGACTTTCTGGATCTGCTGATGTCGGGCATTCCGCCCGACGTCGCGCACGACAAGTTCGAGCGCCTGTGGGATGAGACAAACACCCTCGCCGCATCGTCGATGATGACGGCGCAAGGGCTTCCGTATATCGCGCTGCTCAAGCGCATGCATACGGCGTTCGTGGAGCGCTATCCGCGCTGAACGGCTGAGCGCGGATGGCTCTCTGGCAACGCGGCGGCACGCGCGGCCGCCGCGCCAGCTTACGACTTCGCGGGACGCCCCGTCTTTACCGCTTCGAGTTCCTGCACGGCCGCGATCAGCCGCTTGGCGGGCGACACGGCAAGCAGATTCAGACCCGCGCGCAGCAGTTCGCTCTTCTTCACGGAAAGGCCCGCGTCGAGGCAACGCTGCTTGAGTTCAGCGATCTTCGCGTAGTCGGATTTCGGCATCGTGAAGCTGTCACGGACGACTTTTTCCTTCTCTTTCTTCACGCGCGCCTTTTTCTCGGCGGCGGTGGCGGGTGCCGATGCGTTCTTCGCGGTCTTGACGGCCTTGGCTTCCTTAGGCGCCTTCGCAGGCTTCGCGTTCGCGGCAGGCTTCGCGTTCGAGGCAGGGCTCGCGCTGCCGGCGGGCTTGACTGCCTTTTCCGTCTTTGCGCTCTTCGCCGCTTTCACAGTACCCGCGGCGCTCGCGGTCTTCGTGGCTTTGGCGGTCTTCGGGCTTGCGCTGGCTGCTTCCGGCGCGCTCACGGGCGCCTGCTCGACCGTCGATGCTTTCTTCGCTTCCGAAGTCTGCGAAGCCTTCGCTGCAGGCTTTTTCGTTTCGGTAGCCGGTTCCTTCGCGCTCTTCGGGAAGTGGAAGGCCTTCTTGGTGGGTTCCTTGGTTCGTGGCGTGCTCATCGTGTTTCCTCGTTAACGGTATAAACAGTATATACGGTTTATCGGACAGTGCTGCTCGCCATAAAGTGATGTTTAGAAGACAGCGCCCGCTACGCTTCGCGCAACAGCCGCACCGCCTCGCACCGGCATGCCTTGCGACGCTCTTTCAGAAACACCAGCGCCGCGTGCGCCTCGGTCTCGTCGGCGAACAGGCTGGTGTTTTCGCGCAACAACGCAATGCTTGCCGTCACGTCGTTGAGTTCGCCGAAGCACTGCTGCAGTTTCTTGAGACGCTTCAACGATTGGTCCTGACCGACGTCATCGAGCACGGGGCCGAAAAGCTCGATCAGATAACGAACCTTCTTGCCCGCCTTGCGCACGTCGTGGAGCAGATCGTAGTCGGCGCGTTTCGCGCGGGACGCCGTGCGCATCCGCTTTCGCAACGACTTTTCGGCGGCACGCACGCGCTTCGCCGCGAACTTCTGCAATGCGTGCCTTTCGGGCGCCGTGTTCAATTCCTTCGATGTGCTTGCGAGCGCGCCATGCAGCACGTTGCGTATGTCCGCGTTGACGAGCGTCTCGCGGCTCGCGGCCAGCGCGCGCTCGCGCGCTTCGCGCAGACAGGCGGGCGCGGCGCACGTCGCGCCCTCTTCGCCATTCTCGTTCGTTTCGCTCTTCTCGCCCGCCAGCAGTTCCAGCAGGATGTCCCAGTCGCGCGTCTTACCGGCGGCATCGGCGAGAAAGCGGTACAGCGCGCGCTGCCGCGTGTTTTCCTGCCTGTCGAGCAGCGGACCATACGCCCACCACAACGAGCGCAAGCGCCGCAGCGCAACACGCAGCTGATGCAGGGATTCCGGCGAAGCGTCGGCGTGAATGGATGCGTTGTGCGAAAGCGCTTCGTCGACGAGCGGCGCTGCGAGCGCGGCGAACGTCGACTCCGCTTGCGCTTCGCCGCCGGAATCGGCGACGTCATGCGCGCGATCGTCGTGTTTCATGGGGCCTCGTATCGGGAGCGACAACAAGATGCCTTGTGATGCATCGACCGATGCAGCTGACATCATACGCTTTCCCGATTGTGCCAAAATCGCGACTTCTGATGCTGCGTCTATCTGTCCTGCGGCAGGTTGCGCGTGACGAACGTCGGCAGATCCAGCACGAGACAGAAGCCCTGGCCTGCCGCGAGCACGCAGTCGACGGGAACCGCCCACCCTCGTCGCGGGGCGGCTTGCGTCGCAATGCAACGACGCCCTGAATCCAGTGCTGGAATGCGGGTAACGGCCATCCGCACAATGCGACGTCTGCCGCCGCCACTTCCACGTTTTCCTCCTGCAGCCAGCCGCCGATATAGTTGCGCGCACGTAGCTGCAACCGCGGCAACGGCGTCATCTGCGGAACGTTCGCAACATCGACATGCCCGCTACCGCTCGCCATGCTCTCGCCGGGAGCGAGATAGATGAAATAGTGCGGCGCGAGTATCCGCGTGCTGGCGACGATATCCAGCGCGCCACCTTCGACGCGACGCTCGGGCAGCACGAACTCGTGCGCATCGGGCGCCGCGTGCGCGCGCATCTCTGTCAGCTTGACGCGTAGTGCTTGAATTTTTTGCCTGCACGCATTCGTCCAACGGTGTTCGGCATCGTCGACATCGGGTTCGAGCGTGCTGAGGTCGCCTGGATGCACGGCCTTCGCATCCGCGAGCGCGCGCCGCGCCGCGACGATCGCCTTCGGCGCACTCAGCGAGATGTACCGCGACGGCTCGCGGCCCACGTCGTCGTCATCGATCCGGTATTCGAGCAGGCACCAGCGCAACGACGGATCGCGCAAGGCCGCGTCGGCGCTCACGACACGCCCGCCGAGCGCCATCGTCGCGTACAGATATTCGACTGTCTTGCGCGTCGTCGGCGCTGGCTGTTGAAGTGGTGCAAGTTCGGGCTGGCTGATATTCAGGGCGTCCATGTTCATTCCCGCGTCGGGGGTTCGCATTGCCGCGCGCCGGGTCAATCGACGCACGGTGATCACCCAGCACAGCTAAAACCACGCCACGTGTCCGGCGCCCCGCTCGCAGACCCATATGCACATGAACGCCACGCCCCCTCGCGCGCCGCCCGAACGGACAGGCACGCCGGATGCGCTATGCATCCCGTGGACTTCCAAAGGAGGAAATGATGACCATACTTGACCCGAAAATGAACCCGGTACATGGGGGCGCAGGCATCGTCGGCGGTGGCGTGGGCGAAGGTCCGGGGCCTGAAGTAATGGCTGCGGCAACGCTCGATGGCAACAAGGTCGTCTCGTCGGACGGCGAACACGTCGGCAAGATTTCGGACATCATGCTCGACGTGCGGAGCGGACGCGTCGCTTATGCGGTGCTCTCGGAGGGCGGTTTCCTCGGCATGGGCAGCAATCTGCACGCAATCCCATGGGGCGCGCTGACGCTCGATACCGACGAGAAGGTGTTCCGCGTCGATATCACCGCGCAGCGGATCAAGGACGAACCGGGCTTCGACAAGGATCATTGGCCGTCGATGGCCGACGAAACCTGGGGCACGCAGATGCACCAGTATTACAACCGCGATCCGTACTGGACGACGACGTCCGTGGATCCTGTTGCGGTGCGGGATCGGGGGCTTTGATCCGGCTTTCACTTTTGGCTTCGGCCCAGCGTTCGCCCGTCATGTAACCGTCGAGCGAATCGCTGATTCTTCTTTCAACTGCAGTCGCGGCGGCCGTCCTGCTGGACGGCCGCCGCGTACTTTCATGGATGCGCAACGTTGGATCGAAAGCGGCACTCCAACACCAGCGCATGCGGAGTGTTCGTCCGCATCCAACATCGAAGCGTCCCGCCGTCCACTCAGATCGAGACGCACAACCGGCCGCAGCCCCGCCGGGGCTCATTGAAGCGCGGCAGTCATCACCGTCGGCACGGTCATTGCACTTGTTGGCTATGTCAAACAGGAGCAGGACATGATGAGCCATTTTCCGGATGCAGCCGAACCGAGGTCGATTCGCACCACGACCATCGTCGCCATCGCCGCGCTAGCCCTTATCGCCGTTTGCGGGACTGGGATTGCCGCACTTTTCGGGCTTCTGCCCGAATCAGAAAATGTCGCGGTCACGGTGACCACGATACCGCTGGTCGATATCTGGCGAAATGAGCCGAGCGCCCCCATCCGGCCGCAGTCCGAAAACCGGGATTCGGGAATGTCCGTGGAGTAGTCACCGGCGCGGTTGACGCGAGCGCATCGACCGTTTCGCCCCCAGCACGTCCCCGCTTCACGGCATATTTCCCCCTCCGCCTTCCCTTCCAGTCGCAAACGCGCAGTGAGTCGTCGGAAATCGATCCGACGAAAACTTGCTATGGCTCTCCGTCGGTCCCGATAAAGCGGACCCGGTTACGGGTGGAAAGCACAAAACGAAAGCACATATGGGGTAACAACTAGGTCTGCAGCGAAACATCCACGAAGGCACTGAAAAACCGATAGCCAGTAGGCATTTTCAAGGCAGCACAGTCTGCAGCAGTAGCCTATCGAGCAGTTGCAACGTCCTTCCTAACAAACACAAAGTCTGCAGCAATGCCGCCAGGCAACGCGCGCGTCGAGTCTAAGCGCGGGATACATCATGCAGTCATGCTGCGACGCAGCGCGAATAGGTTTCGCGGAGGCGTTCAACCCCAACGCTCACATAGCCAACGTTCTATCGCTCTACGTTGAAATATCGTAAGCACACGAGTATTCGTTCGTGCAGTTTGCATCAGTTGACCTATCGTCATGGAAGGCTCACCTTTCAAGTTCGCCATCCAATAATTCAAGTTCCTCTTTTGAAAGTCACTTCGTGACTCCAAGCGAGCGGCGTGTTGATTCGCAAACTTCAAAGCACGCACAACAATAGCCCCCCCAATTAGCTCTGCCTCTTACGGCCGCTATGTTGACCCAAACCGGCGGCACGCTGACCTCTGTTGCCCCACATAGCCCAATAGCTTGTGGACTTGAGACGCCAGAATGGTTTGCTGGCACGCAATGCTCTCGGAGGACATTCCTAAAGTGGATACCGCAACAGTCCCGACCAGCATGTGACATTAGATGTCTTGCGGTGGTGCTGAAGCGCCCCGATAGGCCAACCAGAGAGGCGTGTCCAAGTTCCATTCATCCAGAGAAGACGCATCGAGCGTAGGAATAATCGGCTTGCCGAAGACCGGGTTCATGGATGGAGACTCCTGTTTCTTCAGGCCCGATTGCAACTCAGAAAGATAGTCGTGGAAAAGCACGATAGTCGGCTCGATGTGATATTCAGGTCAGTGCCACTCTTATAACTTGCGAAATATCGTTATCTCCAAGCCCCTCTTCGACCGCACGCCGAAGCCAGTCACGCACGCGCCCTGCAATGGGCAGTCTCACGCCACTTTCGCACGCCAGTTGCTCCACGGCATCAAGGTCCTTCAACATCGTTCGAATCGAACCCGTGGGCTGCCTGGGAGCGACGACCATGCGAGGTTGAAGAGTCTGTAAAAGAACCGAATCAGCCCATCCGCCTGCGAGCGCTGCGGGCATGCGGGTGGCATCTACGCCTGCGTGCTGCGCAAGAAGTGTCGCCTCGGCAATCGCAGCGACCGAAGTCATGACTATGGTCTGATTCACAAGCTTTGCGGCCTGTCCGGCACCGGACTCCCCCATAAGCGTGGCATTAGCAGCGTACGCCACGAGCACCGGCGATATTTCGTTAAAAGTCGACACGTCACCGCCGGCGAAAATGGCTAATGAGCCTGCCGCGGCTCCCGTGGTGCCCCCGGATACCGGCGCGTCAATCCAGGCACCACCCGTGGATTCGCGCCAACGCGCAGAAAGCGAGCGCGCTTGCGTAGGCGTAGTGGTGGAATGGTCAACGACTGTGAGAGGCCTTGAGCCCGCACCTGCAGCAAGGCTATTCGGACCGAACACTACGTCTTCGACGGCTCGCCCGTCGGCGAGGGACAACAGCACAATGTCTACACTTTCAGCGACTTCAGCCGGTGTTCTGGAGGCAACGCAATGCTCGGCGAAGCCCAGCTCCAATGCCCGTGCTTTCTCAATTGAGCGATTCCAGACAACCATCCGCCTACCCGCACCGATAAGACGTCGCGCAATCGGCGAGCCCATCTTCCCCAAGCCACATAAGCCTACGCGCTGCTCATTCATTTCTTTCATTTCCACAGTCCCGATTCATTCCCGCAAAGGGCTCCTACAGAAGCGAATAGCGGGCGAGTACCTCGCATATTTCGTTACTGAGAAGATTAAATCCACTGCGTAGATCTTCACAAATCAATCTTTCGAAGACGTTCATTACGCAGCGGTTATGAGTATGCTCGGACCGAACATGCGGTACGCATTGGTAGATTTATGAGTTTCGGGTAATGCGGAGAGAGAGAAAAGTCATTCCGAATCGCAAGCCTGCGTCGTTATCCTTTCCTGATGCCGCAGGTTCGAACGCCGCATCGGTCACATCGCATTGGATTTTCCATACGCCATAGGCAAGACTTGCAATCTCTCCAGGCCTTAAGGGTACGCCCGATGAAACCTGCTCCGGCCTCGTCGATTTGCTGGGCGGCCGCGCCTGAGGCGTTACGTGGTGGTGCCTGTCTGACGGTCGAACCAGCTTGCGGCAATGAACATAGCCCACGCCGATTTGAGATTCCTGATGAAAAACAGCCGAGACAAAACACCCCTTCGTTCACGCGCCTGGTTCAACAACAGCGAAAATCCGACCATGACTGCCCTGTATCTCGAGCGCTTCATGAACTATGGGTTGACGCTTGACGAAATGAAGAGCGAGCGCCCGATTATCGGGATTGCGCAGACAGGCAGTGATCTGTCGCCCTGCAATCGTCACCACATCGAGCTTGCACAACGAGTTCGAGACGGCATCAGAGACGCTGGTGGAATTCCGATTGAGTTTCCGGTACATCCTATTCAAGAGACGGTCAAACGCCCGACGGCCTCTCTGGACCGGAATCTTACGTACCTCGGACTGGTCGAGACATTGTATGGCTACCCTTTCGACGGTGTGGTGCTAACAAGCGGTTGCGACAAGACTACACCTGCCATGCTAATGGGTGCAGCGACCGTGGACATTCCGGCAATCGTCCTCTCTGGGGGGCCTATGCTTAATGCCTGGTACAAGGGACAACGGGCAGGTTCGGGAACAATCATCTGGCACGCTCGTAGCGAACTTGCCGCCGGTCGCATGGATTACGACGAGTTTCTAAGTTGCGTTGCAAGCTCGGCGCCCTCAATTGGACACTGCAATTCGATGGGTACTGCGTTGTCAATGAACAGTCTTGCTGAGGTCATGGGAATGTCCTTGCCTGGGTGTGGGACAATTCCCGCGCCGTATCGCGAACGCGGACAGATTGCATATCAGACAGGGCGGCAAATTGTGCAACTCGTCCACGATGACGTCCGCCCCTCTTCCTTGATGACGCGTGAAGCGTTCGAAAACGCTATCGTGGTGGCAAGCGCCATCGGCGCGTCGACCAACTGCCCGCCACACATCAACGCCATCGCCCGACACATCGGTGTTGAGCTCGACCTGCGAGAATGGGACCGACTCGGCTACGAAATTCCGCTTCTCGTGAACTGCCAACCCGCAGGCAAATACCTCGGAGAGGAGTTCCATCGAGCCGGCGGTGTTGCAGCGGTAGTGTTTGAACTGCTCAAAGCTGGAAAGCTTCATCCGGACGTCATGACCGTCTCAGGCAAGACTCTTTCACAATGCTACGGTGAAAATTCGACGACTGATGCGGACGTTATCCGACCTTATGAGTCACCACTTAAGAAACAGGCCGGTTTCGTGGTACTTGGCGGCAACCTCTTCGACTCCGCAGTGATGAAGACTTCCGTGATCTCCGAGGACTTTCATCGTATGTACCTTCAGAACCCCGAAGACCCCAACGCCTTTGAAGGCCGGGCTATTGTGTTTGAAGGGCCGGAAGACTATCACGTACGCATTGACGACCCGTCACTCGAAATCGATGCACAATGCGTCCTCTTCATCAGAGGTACTGGCCCCGTTGGATATCCAGGCGCCGCTGAAGTCGTGAACATGATTCCGCCCGCGGAACTCATCAAACGAGGTGTATCGCTGCTCCCGTGCGTTGGCGATGGACGCCAATCCGGGACGTCCGCGAGCCCCTCGATTCTCAATGCATCGCCCGAGTCGGTGGTCGGAGGCGGACTGGCGATTCTACAGACAGGCGACCGCGTTCGCTTCGACATCGGCCGCCGTACTGCCGACATGCTTGTTCCCGCAGAAGAAATCGCCAGGCGCCGTCGGGAGTGGAGAGCACCAGAACTCATCCATCAAACTCCCTGGCAGGAACTGCAGCGGCGATATATCGGACAGCTGGAGGATGGTGCTTGCCTCGATTTCGCCGTCAAGTACCAACGTATCGCTGAAACGCACGGTGTTCCGAGGGACAACCACTGATTGAGGATAGTTCCGCTATGCTGGCCTTGGAATTGACTTCAAGGCCGGCGTCTACAGCTGCCTTGGCCAGGGAACTGAGCATTCGCCCTGGTGTCAGAGAAAAACCTCGAACCGGCGAGGTCTTTCTGTTGATATGGTCGATGATGAATGGTTAGCCGGACGCCTGACGCTCAAGGTGTCATCGTCGTGAGTAGCGTCTTCTTACCGTCCTTGTAACCGTAAAGCGAGAGCTTGGGGCTTTTCACATCGCCCTTATCGTCGAACCGGATACCACCGATCAGGCCTTCATAGTCGGTCGAGCGGGCAGCCGCCAGCACCTCCGCGCGGTCAGTACTGCCGCTGCGCTTCATTGCATCAACTATGACCATGACGGCATCGTAGGCGTACGGGGCGTATATCTGTACAGAGGTGCCGAATCGCTTTTCATAGTTCTTCTGGAAAGTCGGACCAGATTTCATCCGGGAGAGAGGAAGCCCCGCGATGCTGCAAACGAGGTTGTCAACGGCAGGCCCCGCCAGTGACGCGACTTCATCCGAGCATGTTCCATCGCCGCCGAGCACCTTGGCTTTCAGTCCCAGTTGCGCGGCCTGCCTGATGAATGGCCCCGCGGTTGCGTCCATGCCACCATAGAAGATTACGTCAGGCGATTGGCCCTTGATTTTCGTGATGAGCCCCTTGAAATCAATGGCCTTATCGTTGGTCGCTTCCCGCGCCACGACCTGTGCGCCGCCGGCTTTGACAGCAGCTACGAACTGGTCGGCAAGCCCTTGTCCATATGCAGTGCTGTCGTCAACAACGGCGACCTTCTTCACTTTAAGGGTATCCAAGGCGTAGTGCGCCAGCACAGGCGATTGCTGTGCATCGGTGGCAACCAGGCGGTAAGTCGTGTTGAAGCCCTGCTGCGTGAACGTCGGATTGGTTGAATCCGGGGAAATCTGCAAAATCTGAGCATCGTGGTAGATGCGCGATGCCGCGATTGAAACACCGGAATTCAGGTGCCCGACAACGGCAACCACACCGTCATCGACCAGCCGTTGTGCAACCTGCGTCCCCTGGCGAGGGTCCGCCTGGTCATCCATCGCGACGAGTTCCAGCTTCACCTTCTGTCCATCAACTACGAGCCCCTGCCGGTTGACCTCCTCCACTGCCAACCGAGCACCATTCTCGTTTTCCTTTCCCAGGTTCGCAATTGCGCCGGTGGTGGGTGCAGCGCTGCCAATCTTCACGACCCTAAGGTCGTCTGCTGCGTACGATATACAGCACCCGAACAACGTCGTTACGGCAAGTCCAGTTTTGAAGTGACTGTTCATGTCTCCTGCTCCCAATATCCTTGTAGCCAGTTGATGCGTCGTTCTTTCTGGCGCAGCGCCTACGATTGACGACAAAATGAGTTGCCACGGCTGTGAGGAGCGCGACACTCTATAGGTCGGCTCGACGCCAATCGCTGCAGCAACAGTTAGCGCGCCCGTGGGATACAGTCGAGAGGCGGCGAACAAAGGCTATTGGGGCAAAAAGACGATGACAATTTACTCTTTCGGTCGCTGATATTACGCGGTGGTAATGCCAACCTCATCGTGACGAGCGATGCGCTTTTTATCTTTTGCTGATGCCATCCGGCGGTGCATTGTCAGAAGCAGCCTCAGCAGCTTCTTCGCGCATGCATTCAGCCAGTAAAAGTGGCGCTGGGCTATCCAGGTCCGCTCGTCGGTACAACACAACCTCCCCAAGTCGTGTCAGCGAGGGAGTATTCATTAAGGAGATGCGACCTCTTGCGACATACTCAGTTGCGTAAGACAGGGGAAGTATTGCCACGAACGGCGCGCGTGCCATCAATTCAATATTCAACGCGATGGAACTGGACTCCACAGCCGCGTCTTTAATATCCAGGCCTTCTTCTTCCATCAACTGAGCAAGCGCGATGTAGGATGGACTTCCTTGTTGAGGTACTAGCCAAGTGAAGTCCTTGAGGTCTTTCAGGGTGACCCATCGCTCCTTAGAAAGTGCATGCGAGGGCCCAGCAACGAAGACGAACGGCTCACTGTAAAGTGACTCCGACATCAGGTCTGGGTCGTCCTTCGCCCTTGCGCGCGCTAGTACGAGGTCCGCTTCCCCTGTTCGCAGCATCTCGAGAAGCTTGTCCAATGGCGCTTCGATAAATCGGACCGAAGCTGCGGGCGCTCGAGTGAGAAAACTCACCATGGACTGCGAGATGAACGTAGGTGGGACTGCCGTCACCGAACCGAGGTTCACATGGCCCGCGGTGCCGGTCACGAGTGAGGCGACGTCCCGCTGCGCCAGTCCCACCTGCCGGAGGATTTCCTGACCGCGACGCGCGAGGACGGCACCAACGTCCGTCAGTAAGACCGCCTTCCCAACCCGCTCTGTAATAGCAGTGCCCAATGCCTGTTCAATCTCTCCTATCTGCTTCGACACTGCGGGCTGGGTGACATGAAAGGCGGCAGCCACCTTCGTAACCTGTTTTAGGTCGGCCAGTGCAACGAGCAGCCGCAAATGCGTCAGCCGCAAGCCACTTGAGAAAAATCTCTCTATTGGTGTCAGCATTGTTCGCCTCTTTTATATTACTCAGAGGTAATGTAGCGACGCCAAAAGTGATTTGTCAACAACGTTCATAGTCACCTACGCTAGTGGTACTGGAGCGGGTTTCCGCCAGTTTCGTCGTTTGAAACCTCTCGAGTTCCGAACAACGACAGGAGGACAGAATTGCCAAAAGGTTATGTTATCGCTTTGATTCGGGTCATCGATGCACGCCGCTATGACCACTATCGAGCCTTGGCCACCGAGGCAATCTGGGCTCACCGTGGCAGGGTTCTCGTGCGAGGTGGGCGCAACGAAGTGATGGAAGGATTGGCTCCTGAGCGCACGGTTATCGTGGAGTTTGATGACCTCGATAAAGCCAGGCAGTTCCACTGCTCAGTCGAATATTCGAGGGCTCGTGCGGCCCGAGAAGGCGCAGCTGATGTGAGCATGTTTGTTGTCCAAGGTGTTGACAGCTGAGAGCCCACAATGGTCAACGCTTACCCCTACTGCCGCGACGGCAACTATTAAAGAATTCAACGGAACAAAATGAAAGTTAGGACTAACGCAATTGACAGAGACAGTTCGGCTCAACTTTTTGAGCGTGCTCGTGCCGTGATGCCTTCGGGTTACACCCGAAACATGTTGGTAACCAAGCCTCATCCGTTCTACGCCGTAAGCGCTGAAGGCTCGTACATAACCGATGCAGATGGTTGGACTCGCATTGACTGGGTCAACAACTTCGCTTCGCTGATTCACGGGCACAACAAGCGCGAGGTTGTCGAAATAATCTCGCAACAGGCTGCGCGCCTACTTTCGGCCACGATGCCCGCCGAGTGGGAAGTTCGCCTCGCGGAGTTGCTGGTCGAGCGGATTCCATCGGTCGAGCAGGTCCGGTTCATGAATTCCGGCACAGAAGCCAATCTCATCGCTATCAAGGCAGCGCGTGCATTCTCCGGCAAGTCCAAAGTTGCAAAGCTGGAAGGCGGATATCACGGTCAGTACGACCTGCTCGAGGCTAGCTATGTGCCGTCAGCCGATAGATGGGGCGCGCGCGACTGCCCGGCTGTCCTTGCACATAATTCGGGTACGCCCAAGTCGCTGCTCGACGAGCTCGTGTTGTTCCCATTGAACGACATCGCCACCATGCGGGAAATCCTGAGGCGCAACGCCTCCGAAGTCGGCACCGTCATCATCGACCCGAGCGGCCTATCACTGGGAACAGGCGTTTATGCAGACCGCGAATTCCTGGCGGCGCTGCGCGAGACGACCGAGAGGCTCGGCATGGTTCTGATTTTTGACGAAGTGTGGTCCCTTCGCAGCGGATATCGAGGTACACAAGGCGCGGTCGGCATCACACCTGACATCACCACGATGGGCAAGATGATTGGTGGTGGATTGCCCATCGGCGCGGTCGGCGGTAAGCGCGACGTGATGTCGGTCTTCTCGGTCGACGAAGGCGAGCCGAAGGTCAAGCATTCGGGCACCTTCACGGGAAATCCGATGTCCATGGCAGCAGGCTTCACTGCAATGTCTCTTATGGTTCCAGAGATGTTCGAAATGCTTGCCGTTCAGGGGCAACGCCTGACCGATGGGTTGCGGCGTGCGCTTACTGACACCAACACGCAAGGTCATGTCGTGAATCGAGGGTCGATGACGAACCTGCTCTTCACCGAGGGCATCCCTGTCGACTACCGCGACCTCTACACACAGCAAACCCCCACAGTCGCGGCGCTCGCCGCCAAAATGCCAAAGCTGATGGCAACGGAAGGACTGCATGTTCTCCGCAACATGTTCGTTGGCTCGACCGCGATTTCGGATGACGATGTGGACCAGACCATCGCTGCGGTTACGCGCGCTTTGGTGGCTGCGCGAGAAGCCCGATGACCACCGCCCGATGAGACGATATTCTGCCAACATTGGAACGCTTTGGTCGCATCTGCCGCTTCTGAAGCGCATTGAAGCTGCCGCGTGCGCAGGCTTCCGAGCGGTAGAAATGCATTTTCCGTACGCGGTAGCGCCGGGCGAGGTTCGCAAGGCCATTGAGCAGTTCGACCTGACGCTGCTGGGTATCAATTCCCCACCTGGCGACCTCGCAAAGGGCGAACTCGGCCTCGCTGCTATCCCCGGTCGCGAAGACGAATTCGCGCAAAGCCTGTACACGGCGCTGGAATATTGCCAGGCATCCGGAGCGCAGGCTCTACATATTATGGCCGGCAACACCGCTGGATATTGGCGCGAGGCATGCCTTGAATCCTTCAGAACGAACATGTCATTGGCTGCCGAGGTCGCCTCCTCGTGCAACGTCAGGCTGCTCCTTGAGCCATTGAACCGGATTCTTCATCCGGATTACTTCTACCACCAGGTCGATGAGCTTGCCGGGCTACTCGACGAGGTGGCGCATCCCTGGCTCAAAATTCAGTTCGACACATACCATGTTGGCATGCATCACCGCAGAGTTCGGGACGTCTTGAGAAGAAACTGGTCAAAGGTTGGCCACATCCAGATTGCTGCAGTCCCGGACCGGGGGGAACCCCGAGCCGGCGACGTCGATATCGCGGATGTGCTCGATGAAGCTGAATTGCGTGATTACACAGGCTGGATTGGATGCGAGTACAAGCCGCGCGGAGAACTCGATAAAGGACTTCAGTGGAGAGAACTAACACAGTTTTCGGAACTACGCTAATCTCCAGAGGAGCCAATGCTGGGTGCTTGAGCGTACGGTACCGGAACCGCGCAACGCCGATTGCAGGAGCGCCAGCATCCAGTACGGAATGGCGCCGGCAAAGAGAATGTTGGAGTACAGAATAGCTTGGTGAAGTGATTGTCCAACGCCGCCAAGATATCGGTAGATTGTCGGACCGGCCGCAATGGCGACAATCGAAAACAGCCCACCCGCGATAATTGCAATCACCACTGCGTGCCAAGCAATGCTCTCTGCCTCGCCATAGCGGCCGGCGCCACGCGCGCGAGCAATCGCCGATGAAACCCCGCCTCCGATTCCGGCATTTGCGACCATGGTCATCGTCAGCATGATGGGAACGACCATGGATGCCGCAGCGATGGCATCGGCACCAAGCGTACTGACAAAGTATGTTTCGGCGATGCCGAGCACCGTTGTCATCAAAAGCACAGCGACCGTCGGCAGAGCGAGCCGATGGCTTCTGCATTTACATCAGACACGCAAATCTAAAGTTTCAGATGAAGACTATCGCTCGCAGCTCATCGAACATGGCTGCAGAACCGAAGACGCTGCAACTGCGAATTAAATCTGCGCCGAGCCGCCGTCTACAAACAGTTCGCTTCCGTTGACGAAACTGCTTTCATCGGATGCCAGGAATAGCGCAGCGCTGGCGGTCTCGTCAGGGTTACCCAAACGCCCGAGCGGCGTCGTCGCCTCCACCGAACTCACCATGCCTTCGTGTACGTCATTTGACGGAGCCAGGTTGTGCCAACCCGGTGTCGATGTCGAGCCAGGCACAAGTACGTTCACACGAATCTTGCGCGGCGCGAGGTCAAGAATCCAGCTGCGGGCGAAGTTGCGGATGGCCGCCTTGCTTGCACTGTAGACGCTAAATGCCGGAATGCCGGTGACGGCTGACGTCGAGCCCGTGAGAACTACAGATGCCCCATCCTTGAGCAGCGGCAAAGCCTTCTGCACAGTGAAGAGCGTTCCTTTTACGTTAATCGCGAATGTCTTGTCGAAGTGCTCTTCGGAGATATTGCCGAGCGCGGCGAACTCGCCACCGCCAGCATTTGCAACCAGAATATCAATGACACCCGCTTCTTCCCTGATGGTCGCGTAGAGGCGGTCGAGGTCTGCAAGGTTTGATACGTCCCCCTGGACGCCCCGAGCGTCACCGCCGACCTCGGCAACTGCCTTGTCCAGCGCTTCCTGACGACGACCGGTCATGAAAACACGTGCCCCCTCCGCAGAGAAGCGCTTTGCGATTGCGAGACCGATACCGCTATTCGCGCCAGTGACCAATGCAACTTTACCTTTAAGCCTACCCATCTCGACACTCCAGTTACGTTTCGAGGTTGCATTATGGGACGGCACATTCTGATAAGATAGTACCTACCTAAAGGTAAGTGTGAGGTTTTTTGGATGGAACTGCGTTCGGACAGCTGCGGAATCGAGGTCGCGTTGACGGTTATCGGCGGCAAGTGGAAACCCCTTGTTTTGTTCCATCTCAACCATGGCCCTCGTCGATTTGGTGAGCTGAAGCGACTTGTGACCGGTATCAGTGAGAAAGTCCTGATTCAGCAGTTGCGAGAGCTTGCGGATGACGGGGTCATCATTCGCCGGGACTATCAGACAGTTCCGCCTAAGGTGGATTACGAAATGACCCCATTTGGTCACTCCTTGGCGCAAGCATTGAAACCGCTTTGCGCCTGGGGGGATGAAAACCGGTCGCGCATTGCCGAGTTGCAAAAGGAGGCTCAGACGACCGCCGCCTGAGGGATGACAAGAACGCAGGGGGCGCGGGCGAGCACCTTTCTTGGCACTAAACGCCGCAGCAACGTGATGCCATTTGTGGCATTCGGCGGCATGATGGGATCTCTCAGGTTCTGGCACAGCCCTCGGAATAGCCAGAAATCTCTTGGCCGACCCGGCCCGCGTCGGGACGGCTTTTTTTCGTCCTATCGCGTCCCACATCATCCCGAACGGACGCACTCCACCGAGCGACGATAAATCAGGGTTGAGCGATTCGTGGAGCGTGGCGTCTTGTTATCAAACCAACCCTCGCCCTGCGGGTTCGGCGCCTCGAAGGCTGCTGACGCCCCCCTATAAGGACTTTCCCTTTTTGCAAGCTGGGGTTGATTTATCCATCCATCCATTCGACTCCCATGTCATCGGAGACACATTCGGCATTCAGCGGCGAGACAGACTGCACACCTATAAGCGGCCTTGTTGAGCACTATCGTTGCGTGTGCCCGGGCCCGGATAGTAACCGCGCAGCAGGACTCCATCCGGATCACGGCGAATACATGCGATGTAGCGCCTGGGGGGTGTTCGAGTTCGCCCGCTGCCGGTCTGACCTGTCGCTATCCTTGCCTTTGCGTCCTGGGTTACGAAGTCACGCTTTTAGGTGACGCTGCGAATTTACCTGTTCATGCTGTTGTCCTACAGTGGCCGGCGCGGTGTTGAGACATGCGAGGGATCGAAGCGCTCGCCCTTGGCCAGAATCGCCCACAGGATGCGCGCGTGCTTGTTGGCGACGGCCACCAGCGTTCGATACCAGCCCACGCGTGCCTGGAGCTGAACGATCCAGCGCGAGAGCCGGTCGGTTCGTCGATGGGCGCTCGTTACCGCGGCGCGCGCGCCCTGGAACAGCAGCGTGCGCAGATACGTGTTGCCCTGCTTCGTGATGCGGCCCAGCCGGGTCTTGCCGCCGCTGCTCTTCTGTTTGGGCACCGTGCCGACCCAGGCGGCAAATTGCCGGCCGTTGTTGAACAGGTGAGCGTCGCCGACGGTGGCCACCGCGGCCGACGCGGTGAGCGGTCCGATGCCGATGACCGCCATGACGCGCTGCGCGTTGCTGTCGTGCTTCACGTGCGTGGCGACTTGCGCGTCGCACCAGGCGATTTGCCGGTCGAGGGCCTGCAGGTGCTCCCAGCCTCGCAGCAGGGCAGTGCGCGCGACACCGTTCAGTTCAGTAGCCCCGTCCTCCAGTGCCTCGACGAAGTGGGCACGAAATGCGTCGATGCCTTGCGGCAGGAATGCGCCGAACTCGACCAGCTCACCGCGCAGCCGGTTGACGAGCGCGGTGCGCTCCTCAACGAAACCGTCCCGCATCCGGTGCAGCACCAGCACGTTTTGCTGGTCTGCCGTTTTGACGGCCACGAAGCGCATATGCGGCCGGCCCGCGGCCTCGCAGATGGCCTCAGCATCCAGCCTGTCGTTCTTCACGTGCTTGCCGCCCTTGCGGTATGGCGCGGCGAACTGCGGCGCGATCAGGCGGACTTCGTGGCCGAGCGCGCGCAGCTTGCGCGCCCAGTAGTGGGCTGCGCTGCACGCTTCCATTGCGACCAGGCACGGCGCGAGGTTGGCAAACCACTCGAGAAACTTCTGTCGTGAGATGGCTTTCCTGACCACCACGCGTTCCATGCTGTCCACGCCGTGTACCTGAATCAGGTTCTTGGCCAGATCCACGCCGATACGAGTAATCTTGTCCATGACTTTCCCCTTCTCAGATGGGTTGCCTAGCACCAACCATCCTGACATATCGCTATGCCACGAGATCGGGAAAGTCCTTACTAATTCGGATAAGTGCATAGCGCATCCGCCATGCACTCCGGGTCGCCCCGTCTCAGTGTTCGTGTTTCGAGAATAGTGTCTTCGGCTGTGTCCCGTTTCCGGAGTTCATGCAAGCGAACATACTCAGCGCCATCAATCACGAACAGCGTGATTCCGAATTCGACCCACGAGGAATTCCCATGGCGACCGCAGCGAACGTTAACTCTTCCGATATTGACTTCTACTATTGGCCCACCCCCAACGGCCAGAAAGTTGCCATCTTCCTTGAGGAAGCGCAGGTGAGATATCGGGTACATCCCGTCGATATCAGCAAAGGGATGCAGTTCGCTCCCGACTTCGAAAAAATTTCCCCGAACAACCGGATGCCCGCCATCGTAGACTGTCAACTCGATGCATCGGTTTTCGAGTCGGGCGCAATCCTGTTGCATCTGGCAGAAAAGACTGGCCAGTTCATTCCTGCCAATCCGCAAGGTCGCATTGAGGTCCTGCAATGGTTGTTCTGGCAGATGGGCGGTCTCGGGCCGATTTTGGGTCAAACGGTATTCTTCCGTAACTACGCATCAGAACAATTGCCGCTGGCAATCGACCGGTTCACCAACGAAACGATGCGACTCTACAATGTGCTGAATAAGCGATTGGCAGACCGCGAATACATCGCCGGTGAGTACTCAATTGCTGACATGGCCACTTATCCGTGGGTAGTTCAGTTTGCCAAGCAAGGCATCGCAATCGGAGACTTTCCGCATGTTGCGCGATGGCTCAAGCGTATTGAAAACCGGGCCGCCGTCAAACGCGCGTACACGTTAGCTGAAGCGGTGCGTCCGTCACAACTAACTGATGAGCAACGCAAACAACTGTTTGCCCAGAAAGAGCAGGTTACCTGAACAAATGGCGACGCAAACGACATCGGCCGCAATCAAAAGGCATCGCTGTTTAGCCGGAATGGTCGCAAACGCACCTGCGTCACTTGGAGCGAGTAGCCCGTCACGACTATCGGAGGTTGTTCTTTGAGCGCCACAAGCTCAATCTCCGCCGTAAGGCACTCCGCCAGAACTGCTCGGTCGATGAGAACCTAAGGCACGTTCATTGAAGCCATCGACCATCCCGCCTGAGCATTAACACTCGTCGAAATGACGCGCGGCAGCGGAGGACTGTTCTTGGACAGGGTCGACAACACTGCCCTATACGCTCAAGGCAACCTTTGTGGGCGCAGCATACTCGCATGCCTAGCTGCCGAACCCAATTGTGTTCAAACGCTCTTGCCATCAATGCCGAAGCGATGGAGAAAGCTGAGCCTACTTTGCAGTTGCCGCCGTCGAAATCCTCGGTTCCAGCCGGGAACCGAGAAGCAACCCCGCAAGGCTTAATGCCGCGACGGCTGGAGCTCCTGTATAAACGGCAGTGGAAAGGCCATGCGCGGTCGCCAACACGCCAAGTGACAAAGCAACCGTTCCTTGAAACAGATATGCAATCAGATAGATGGCGGACACGGTCGCGCCCCGCTGTTCGACTGGCATAGCTTCGACCAGTAGGCTAAGGCCCCCGCGGAATTGCATGCTATAGGCGATGCCCATGAACGTCGAAGAACCGAGAAACATGGCAAGTGAGCGATCATGCGCGGCAAGCATGAGGAGAAGCAATCCGGCAACCGAGCTTGTGGTCCCCAAGGCGATGTTTCGCTTTACCCCAACGTTTCCCGCGCAAATCGTGATTGCCCCGTTGCATATTGCAAACAGCGAAATGGCCGCACCGTTGACGAACGCGTTGCTTGACCCCACCACCTGTTTTGCAATCTGCGCCCCAAGCGAGAGTGTAATTGCGCCCAGCACGTAGGCTGTCGTCACTACCAGCGCCGACGCGACGAATATTGGAAGAATGTCTCGCGGCATCCCTATGTTCCCCGGTCGCCAGTTGCGGAACGACTTGAGCGTTGAGGTCTGAGGCAGGCGCCATGCTGCTGATGCAATCGTCACGATTACCGCCAGCAAAATCCAGAAATTGAGCCGCGTCGGAAATGGTGCATATCGAACAAGGACACCTCCAAGCAGCATAGCGGCACCAAGCCCGATTGCCTGAGAGGCTGCGTAACCGTAGCCGAATACGACATTCTTCCGCTGGGATTGAACGCGACCAGCGATGCCGTAGCCGGACCAGCGGAAAGACCGACTCCGACTCCCATGAACACTCTGCCTACGAAAAGCCATTCCACGTGGGTAGCTGTAGCGAGGCATAGCGTGCCCAGCGCCGATGCGGCGAGACCTACCAACATCGGAACGCGGGCCCCAATGTAGTCCGACACGTTACCAAACAGTGAAATTGACCCGCGAAAACGGACACCTTGTATCTTGAAGTACGGCTTTGAAGCCTCTCTTTATTATTCGTAGTTGGAGGCTGTGGAGCTTTTGGGCGAAGGAGAGCGCGGTGGGCAACGCGCAGCGTTGTCCACGGTAAGCTTTCCGGTGCGCCGCAGGCGCATCGTCCACAAATCCACAGCCTTGGTTTTGTGTCGGTTTGGCAAGGCTCGTGCAGCCTGATGACACCTTGGGTTTGCAGCCCGCAGGATAGCGAATGGCGCACGAGCTGAGCCGCTCATCAACAGCCCGAACAGTTGTTTGAAAAAAGTTCGCATGTACAAGGAGGGGTAGTGACGAGCTTGCCAGATCCGAAACCGATTACCGTTGGCATTGACGTTTCCAAGGCTACGCTGGATGTGGCGATTGGCGTCAAGGCAACGCCGCTGAGTGTCTCCAACACGACGGATGGCTTCGATACCTTGCTTGAGGAACTGGCGCGCCACCGGGTTGCGCTGATCGTGCTCGAAGCGACAGGCGGGCTGGAAATGGCAGTAGCTTGCGTATTGCAGGCCGCCGGATACGCCGTGGCAGTGATCAATCCACGGCAGGCGCGAGACTTTGCTCGTGCGATGGGGCAACTTGCGAAGACTGATCGCATCGATGCTCGCATTCTCGCCCAGCTCGGCGAAGTGATCGAACGTCATCCCGAGCGCGAGAAATTCGTCAAGACCTTGCCGACCATCGAACAGCAAGCGCTGGCGGCGCTCGTTGCGCGGCGTCGGCAGTTGATCACGATGCTCGTCTCCGAGGGCAACCGGCTGGCGCCCGCGCATGCTCAAACCCGCAAAAGCATCGAAACCATAATCCAGGCGCTGAAGGATGAACTTGCCCGTATCGATAGCGATATGGGCGGGCATATCCACTCGCACTTTGCGGACCTGTCAGCGTTGCTTCGTACCGTTAAGGGAGTGGGCGATGCAACGATTTCGGTTTTGATTGCCGAAGTCCCTGAGCTGGGCAAACTGACGCGACGGGAAATCAGTGCGCTAATTGGCGTCGCGCCAGTCAATCGCGATTCAGGCACGATGCGCGGCAAACGAACGATCTTTGGGGGCCGAGGCGGCGTGCGACGTGTCCTTTACATGGCTGCCCTGGTGGCGACCCGTCACAATCCGGCGATCAGGCTGTTTTATCGCCGCCTCGTCGAAGCCGGAAAGCCAAAGAAGGTCGCGCTCGTCGCCTGCATGCGCAAACTGCTGACCATTCTGAACGCGATGGTCAAAGCCGGCAGGCCGTGGGACGCATCGTTTCATGGGACGGACCTCAAAAATGCTTGACCTCCAAGACAGTTGCTATCCTCTTTGAGAAGGAGGTGCCGAAATGGGCAAGACTCGTACACCGTACCCAGCGGAATTCCGGGCGCAGATGGTGGAACTGGTCACGTCGCTGTCCGGGCCACGAAAGGGAACGCCGGAGACGCAATTGTTCGCTGACAAATTGACGACTCGCAAACTCGACGCTGTTGGATGTCGTGGCATCGTAGGTCTCCAGGCATTCAATCCCGCATCCTCTTCAAAACCATCAAATCACGGGTTTTTCCTACTTTCGATAGGTTGCCCGGAAACCATGGCTGAATTAGTCTGGTCGCTCACCAGTCTAAAACTTTGGAGACATAATGCGTCTGACCATAACAATGGCTGTTCTAACAGCCGCCGGCTTCGTCGCTTCAGCGAACGCACAAACCGTCGTCACCATCGGTCACTCGGCTCCGCTTACGGGACCGCAGGCACCAAACGGGAAGGACAATGAGAACGGAGCACGTCTTGCAATCGACGAGTTGAACAAGGCTGGCGTCAGTGTCGGCGGTCAAAAGGTGACCTTCAAACTGGACTCAGAAGACGACCAGGCTGACCCGAAAGTTGGTGTTCAGGTCGCGCAAAAAATGGTCGACAGCGGCGTGGTCGCAGTGATGGGTCCATACAACTCGGGTGTCGCTATCCCGGCTTCAAAGGTGTACAACACGGCAGGAGTCCCGATGCTGCCCGTTGCCTCGAATCCTGCGCTGACCAAGCAAGGCTTCAAGAACATCTTCCGTATTGGCGCAAGTGATGAACAACTGGGTGGCACAATGGGCCAGTTCGCAGCCAAGACGCTGAAGGCGAAGACCGCTGCAGTTATCGATGACCGAACGGCGTACGGGCAAGGAGTTGCTGAGCAGTTCGTGAAGGAAGCCAAAGCCAACGGAATCCAAATCATCGACCAGCAGTTCACCAACTCGTCGGCCACTGACTTCCTCGGCATTCTCACCAGCATCAAGTCCAAAAACCCTGACGTTATTTTCTTCGGTGGCTACGCCTCGCAAGGCGCGCCGATGGCAAAGCAAATGAAGGGTCGTGGCTTGCGCGCCAAGCTGCTCGGTGGCGACGGTATCTGCTCGGCCGATATGGGCAAGGTTGCTGGTGAGGCGGCATCCATTGTCTACTGCGCTCAAGGTGGCGTCTCGTTGGATAAAACGCCGGCCGGCCGCGAATTCCTGCAGAAATACAAGGCTGCCTACAACATCGATACGCAGGTGTACGCGGTTAGCTACTACGACGGCGTCAAGCTGCTGGCCGATGCGATGGTCAAGGCTGGCACCACGACCGATAAAGCGAAAATCACTGCCCAACTGTCCAAGACCGACTACAAAGGCGTGGCAGGAACGTACTCCTTCGATGCGGACGGCGACCTGAAGGGCGCACCGACCACCGTGTATGTCATCAAGAACGGCCTGCCGGTGCCCTACGGTCAGTGAAGTTGATAGCGTAGCAACGAATGACACATGAAACTCACTCGCACCATTTCTACTGTCGAAGTCCATACCGGCGGAGAGGCGTTCCGCATCGTCACCAGCGGACTTCCTCGTCTGCCGGGCGACTCCATCGTGAAGCGTCGCGCATGGCTGAAAGAGAACGCAGACGACATTCGTAAAGCATTGATGTTCGAGCCGCGTGGCCACGCCGACATGTATGGCGGCTATCTGACTGAACCGATTAGCCCGACTGCTGACTTCGGAATCATTTTCCTCCACAACGAAGGATACAGCGACCACTGCGGACATGGCGTTATCGCGCTGTCCACCGCGGCAGTCGAGCTGGGTTGGGTCCAGCGCCAGATTCCTGAAACGCGAATCGGTATCGATGCACCCTGCGGCTTTATCGAAGCATTCGTGCAGTGGGACGGCGAACATGCCGGTAATGTTCGCTTCGTGAACGTCCCGTCGTTCATCTGGAAGCGTGATGTCACTGTCGAGACACCGTCATTCGGTACGGTCAAGGGCGACATCGCTTTCGGCGGTGCATTCTACTTCTACACCGACGGCGCGCCTCACGACCTGGAAGTTCGCGAGTCTTCGGTCGAAGACCTGGTCCGCTTCGGCGCTGAGGTGAAGCAGGCCGCAAACAAGGCCTTCCGGGTTGAACATCCGGACATCCCGGAAATCAATCACATCTACGGCACCATCATTGCCAACAAGCCGCGGCACGACGGTTCGACGCAAGCGAATTGCTGCGTGTTTGCTGACCGGGAAGTGGACCGCTCTCCAACCGGCTCGGGAACAGGCGGCCGTGTCGCTCAACTGTACCTGCGCGGCGAACTCGGCAAGGACGAAACCCTGGTAAATGAGTCCATCATCGGGACTGTTTTCAAGGGACGTGTGCTCAGCGAAACGAACGTTGGTGATTTCAAGGCGGTGATTCCGGAAGTCGAAGGCAATGCGTATATCTGCGGCTTCGCACAATGGATTGTTGATGAGCGTGACCCCCTGACGTACGGGTTCCTCGTTCGATAAACGGCTCCTTGCAGTACCAGTTAGCGCGGAAAGCTGCGACTTAGCATCCGCGCTTTTTTTCGCCCGCGGACAGGTTGGAGCCCCAAACAGAGTGAATGTTGTCTGGAGCACCTGAACGTTTCAACATAGGTCCATCACCGTGCCAAGTTCAGCCTATGCGCAATCCTCTCTGCCGACAACCAAACGGCGTTTTGAGCTTTATGTGCCGCTTCGCGCGCGTGCCCGAAGCAGCTCTCGCCCGGTTCAGGACAGTTCGACCCGACCATGGGATACAGGGCGTATGCGGAGTTCGGACTGACATCTTCTCGAGCATGACTTAACCTCGACGGCATAAGCTTGCGCCCCGGCCAAGGAAACCACGACGTCAAACTTGAACCATGGCGAGAAGCGCCGGCACGTCGCCGATGACACGACTCTGATGTCCCTTGCCCGTGGTATCCCCAAGCAGTATCGCGCCTCCTGCCGCGACGCGACGTCGCTCACCGTCACTGGCCTCGAACTCAATCTCCCCGCTGAGAAAAAATACCCACAGGCACGTGGGCGAAGGATGAAGGTCTCCGACCCATCCGCTGGGCACGTGCACAAAACCGTAGCGGGTCGCTGCCGCGAAATCCGACACGTCAAAGGATTCAGCGGGGGGTGCGAAGTTGCGGGTGACCAGTTCGATGTTTACCGACGCAAAGTGACTTTCGCCAACCGAGTCTGAAAACAGTTGTGAAAACGACAGTGCAAACGCCACGGGGTTTCTCCTTCCGCGGCCTATGTTCCAGTCGGCGTTCGACGTGCCCCGTCAGAGTGTCTCGGAGGCCTGCGTTACTCAGCGCCGCGCGAGACGTCGGCCGCACAACGACTCACGTTGAGTGTCCCGCCCGCCGGCCCGGGCGTCAAGGCACGGTGACGTAAAGCGAGGACAACGCGCCAGCACGGCGAACCGGGTCGCAGAGGTGTGCTGTCCGCTTCGCCGGGACTATTTCTGTCCTGGCCCGATGTAAGACGCACGTGGCTCCGTCGGCCGCCTTCCTCCGCGGCGACCGCCTGTCGCCAGCTCAACGCGAAATTTTCGGTTTCAGAACTCACAAACCCGTGGTCAACATCCCGGCCATCGGCGACGTTAAGGATGCAAGAGGCGAGAACCGTCCGCCTCGCGACCCGCGCTCATTTCAACGCCGGTCGGCTTTGTACCTGCTGGAGCGGAACATGAAAAGCGTGAACGGGCACTCGCTGCGTTGCCAGGTCGAGAAATGGCTCGCACCGGCTCCGGCGATATCGGGTCATGTAACCAGATTCAGTCGCACCCAGTTGGGCGGGCGACGGTGTGTGTACGTTGAGACGTCGTCCTCACGCGGAGTGCGCGCGTTGTTCTTCTTCAGGCACGATGACGGCGGCTGGTACGTGTTTCCGCCGGCTGCCGACAGGCCGAGGGGAACTGCCGGCAGCATTGCTCGTGAGGGGTCGGCTCTGACGTCCACACCCCTGTAACGCCGCGGACCATCGCGCGTTACGCTCGCGGCTAGCCCCTGGTGGACGTCGCTGGGTCCGCCATGAGATTGTTGTCGCCGGGCTGATTCCATCACTTCCCGCGTACGGCGCCGAATTGCCGGAAGAACAACAACATCGTCCCTATCACCACAGACAGAACACGCGTCAACGGCATGCCAGGCAACACTGGCGAACCCCATGTCGACAGGAAAGACGAGGCCCGATGAAACCCGCGCGTTGGAGCGCATCGTAAGCGCCGCTCGCTACGTACAAGCCGCATCGAGCGCCCTTGAACGACACTTCGCGTCAGATGGCAACGGCCGGCCATCGACGCTCGAACTTGTCAGGTTCGAAGCGAATCCGTGGAGAACGAGTTGCCCTTCGCGCTCGAAAGCCGTCGCGCAAATCCGACCGAACTGGATGTTCTGGTCTTCGAACCGGGACTCGCCGTCTTTCGACCAACCATGGAGCGTCCACCGCCGCGCCGGCGCCCGCGTTTCCGAAACACGGAATGTTAAGGCGGCGGGCGCGAGCGAGTACTACGCTTCGCTGGCAGCGGTTTCAACGGCCTTTTTGGTCGCTTTCGTGGCAGCCGCATACGCTGCGCTAGCCGTCTGGCCCGCCGCACCGAAACTGGCCTTCCACATAGCCGCAATCGCGTCACCGCCCGGCACACCCGGCAGTGCATTTTTCGACAGGTTGTCGAACCACGCCTTCGTGTCAAATGCAGGCTGTTTAAAGACCGTTTTGGCCGTCGCCTCGAATTCAGCCTGGGTGCTCGACACGATTTCGTTCACGTGCGTCCAGTAGGCCTGCGCTTTTTGAACGGCGGTCTGCAGCTGGCTTGTCTGAACTGCGAAAACGGCCTGCGGCTCCTTTCTGGAAAGGGACTGGGCAGCGAGCTCTTGCGCTTCGGCTAGCGTTGCCTTGACCGTCTGCGCGTTGAGCTCGATGAGTTTTTCGAAGCCCAGCAAAGCCTTGCTGGTAAGGCCGAAGGCTGTGTCGAAGCCTGCTTTGGTTGCACCGATAGTTTGTTCAGGGACGAGAGAGGTCATGGTCGATTCCAAAAGAAAAGTGGGGCCGCACGTCGGCCGATGAATATGCTGCGATGCAACAATGCAGACTCATCATAACCGCGAGCGCTGCGAAGTCAATGCAAATTTCAAGTATCTATGGGCTTTGGTCCTGCCCCGTCCGGCGCTCGGCCTTTCCGTTTCTCCTCCACAGTTGAGATGAATGAATGTGATATTTTCATAATCATGTTGCATTGCATCAATAAGGTCTCATACTGGGGATTACCCGCACATACGTGCTCCTATGGAGATGCAATGACAAGCATTGAACTCAAGCCGCCCTCGGCAACGCTTCTGGCTCTGGAACCGTTTCGCGCAGCAGTTGACTATGTCGCTGGTCAGGCCCCACTGACCTTCCCGCTGCCACTTGGCGACGGCCACCCGGTACTTGTATTTCCAGGCTTGGGTGTCAGCGGGGCCGCCACGTCGGACTTGCGCCAGCGCCTGCAGCGGCTGGGCTACGAAGTCTATGACTGGGAACAGGGCGTCAATTTCGGGCCGAATGGTGACAATGACCTGCAGCTCGAACTCCTGGGCGACCATCTGAAGCAGATACATTCGTTGCATCGACGTTCGGTCTCGCTGGTCGGCTGGAGCTTTGGTGGTATCTATGCCCGTCAGTTGGCCGCGAAATATCCGGAACTGGTGCGTCAGGTCATCACGCTGGCGACACCTGTTGACGATAACTCGGACGCTACGCATGCGGGGTGGCTGCTGAACGTGCTGAGCAGCGGCATCGCTCCAATGAATCTCGACTCGACGCCGCACCTCGATGCAGCCCCGTCTGTTCCATGCGCTTCCGTCTATTCGAAAACTGACGGCATTGTTGCGTGGGAGGGATGTGTGTCGGCGGAGTCGCCGAGTCACCGCAACATCGAGGTCGAGGATGTGAGCCACTTTGGCATGGTCCATCATCCGGAGGTGCTGCGCGTGGTGGCAGACCTTCTCGCGCAGGATTCGCACGGTTCTCCGCTTGCGGTCACGCAGGCCGTCGACCGATAAGACTGTGCGCAGTTACGCGGCCTACGTCAGACGACAAATGAAAACGACAGCGTGGGCAGGCAACGCGGCCCGCGCTAACGTTTAATCTTCCAACTGGGTACGACGGTATCGTTGCCTCACCCACCAACCTCGCTGAACATCTCAACCGACTTTGGAGGCGACCGATTGGAGGTCTTGAATGTGAGGTGACCCTCGACGCTTAAGCCGACGAAGACTCGTTCGCTTTCAGGAATATGCACCGCACGTCGATTAGTCGAGCCCGGCATCGTGGATTCACGTCCTTTCCGGGAGAAGATGTCTTGCTCGCCGCCGCCCGGTTTCAATGTGCTGCCCGATGGAACGCACAAGCACCGAGGACGTCATCCATTGAACGTGATGCGGGTCCGGCAACGCTTCCTTGTGCTGCTGGTTGCAGCATGTGCATTCTATGTTGCACGTCGAGACGACAGGCTTCGCCAGCTAATGGAAACGCCCCGTTTCTGGGGCGTTTCCGTTTCAGGCTTTCGACTTGTTCTTGGGGCGCTGTTTGGTCATTTGGGGGCTTTTCTCGCCCTGCGCCTTTCCGGCGGCCTTCGCCGGCGAGGCTACCTTCTTCTTGCTCGACATTTCGGCTTCAGCCCCGTGAGCAGGCGAGGCCTTTCTGGGCGATGGCATGATGTACTCCTTATGTCTCGTGCCGTTTTGGCACTTTCCACGATAGGTGGCGTATTGGCGAGAATCAAGAGTCGAAAGAACGACGATTCGCCTCGTTCGACGCGCAATTCAGACTCTGTCGGCTCCTGGTCATCGACGTCCACGACGCATATGCAATTCCTGCCTTGCCGTTTGGCAGCATACAGTGCGCGGTCGGCGGCTCCGATGAGCAATGCAGGGTCGCTGTCTTGCCCGGCCTGCGTCGCAGTGACTCCGACGCTAATCGTGACGATACCTGGCCCCTACTGCAGAGTCGTCGAGCAAGTCCCTCAAATCTATCGTGCCGCCCAAACCAGAGGCCCGGAACGTATAGGGTGGGCATTGGACCGGCTAGTCCACGGCGCTGCCAAAGCGCAGCCGCGCTGCACCCGGGTATGCGTGCAAAAAGAAGCACGGGCAACGAGCGCTCCACTCCTTCTTCGCCACGCCAACGTGGCATTGCTTTCATCGTCCAGGCTGATTTGAATCCAGGCGCCGGTGCCTCCCGTATATACGGTCATGGCAGCGCAATCGAGCGTTGCCTGTTTCAGGAGACCAGCATGAAGCGCGCAATATTCTTTGCGGTTGTGGCACTGACGATGGCAACGTCGAACGCATTTGCAGCAGGTGAACCTGTCATGGTGGGCGGACAGGCGATGTATCCCAGCAAGGACATCGTAGACAACGCTGTCAACTCAGCGGACCACACTACGCTCGTTGCTGCAGTCAAAGCGGCTGGGCTCGTCGATACCTTGAAAAGCGCTGGCCCGTTTACCGTCTTTGCCCCGACCAATGAAGCGTTTGCAGCATTGCCTCCGGGCACTGTAGAGACGCTCGTGAAGCCGGAAAACAAGGCTGCGCTGACCAGCATCCTGACCTACCACGTCGTCCCTGGCCGATACGACTTCTGGAAGCTGGACACGGCTATCAGGGCAGGCGGTGGGAAGACAGAGCTGAAGACCATCAACGGAGAGATGCTCACGTTTTCGGAAAACGGACCTCACAACATTGTCGTTGCAGATGCCTTCGGGCACACCGCCGAGATTTCGACCTATGACGTCGTCCAGAGCAACGGCGTCATCATGGTAGTCGACAAGGTGCTGATGCCGAAATAGGGGCCGCCTCAATGAGTGGTCGTGCACTCGAATTTGGCAGATGCGGATACCCATTTTCCGTGTGTGAAGGTCAAGCAAAACGTGGGTGAAGACCAAGTCATGTCGACGAGCGTCGACATGACAATCGCATTGCTGAAACGATGTGGAGCGCAGTGTTGTACCTAAGTCCCTAGCAGGAAGTAGCTGCGAGAGATTGCAGAAAAGAATCGTGGCAGTTTCAGTTTATTTGATGACGAGAGCGAACCCGTGCGCCATCACTCTTCCTGGTTGCTATCAACTCTCTTGTTTCGTTGTCGCCTCGATCCGCCTGTCCTTCGCACATTTCGGTAGGGAGTAGCGAGTGCCTCCGTCTGCGCCCTAACTCTTCGTGCTTCCCTCTGCCAATGGCGCTTTCCTCCGCGCCTAACTGAGGAAGCCTTCTCTGGTTTGCGCACGGAAAGCTTGTCGGACACGCGAAGTAATTCTTTCGCCAATGTACCCTGTGCCGAAGCATCAAGCTTGTCCGATGGACCGAAGAGCGTTATTGAAAGGACTATCTGGCCCGCGTGGTCGAAGACGGGTGCGCTTAAGCTGTCGACGCCGGGGATGGGTACACCTTGAGTTCGTGACAGAAGGGTGTGCCGTATATCTGCTGCGAGGCGATTAAGGTCATCATCTACATTGGCTACCGCAGGTCCCTGACTTTTTGCGACTTCACGACCGAGCATATGCTCCAATTTCTGTTGCGGCAGGAATGCCGCGAAGAATCGCCCTGCACCGCTGTGGACCATGGACATCACAGTGCCGATATGTAGTCCGACATCGAGATACGTCTCTGCGCCTTGATATTGAATGACTGTGGGACCAAAGTCCGTCCAAACCGCAACGAATGCCCCATGACTCGGGTCCTCGAGCAGGTCGCCCGCCAACCGGATTGCCCGTTGCACCGGGTAGAGCTGCACGAGAGCCCGCAATCCTAACGTCAGTGCACGCGGCCCCGGCTCGAAACAATGAGTCATCCGGTCTCGCCTGAACGACTGCGAACAGTCCCCGAATCGGTGAACCGTTCGAGTCGAGAACACGGCAGGACGCATCAGCCTTCAGACCGGCGAATGTCCCGACGTCGCCGACCCGAATTTTCAGCGCATAGAATGGCCCGCGCTCGATAGGTGCGACGCACGGATTTGGCGAGTGGAGAGCATCGCCCTGGTAACGGTTATATGCTTTACCGCCCTTGCCGAAGAGCGCGGGTCCCGGCCAAGAGTTGCCTCGGCGTTGTAACCCTGTACGGTCTCCTTGAGGTTCAACGCGTTCACACCAATTTTTTCGGCCAGCAAGAAAACCCGCCATAGGGCGAATCAAGTAACTTCTGAACGGGAATGTCCGCACGGACTGACGGCCCGCCCATCGAGTTCGAGGGGTGATGGCACACGACTCCGAACTGCTGCGACGCAGCAGCGAAAATACGAAAGCCGCAGACTTTGTTGTCACCCCATAGCACAAAAAAAAGGCGCCATGTTTCCATGGCGCCTTCAAAAAGTTCTAGCCATTCCGAGGGCCGTGCTAGAACCTGAGAGACGGTACTGAAAAACTACCTGGAAAGCGGCGCCGCAGCGGCTGCATCTGCTTATGACACGCGCGCGATTACCGCTCGCTTTCGAAATATAGTTCCATTTTTTATGGTAATGCTGACTAAGTCAAGCAAAATTTAATCGGTGCGGACTGCTCAAAAGTTACATTCCTATACAATGAATCGTCGTAGGAAAAAGGGACTTAGGCCTTGCTGAGAGAAGGCCTGGAGCGCTTCGAAGGAATCGGTATCCCGGAGCGTGTTCCACAATATTGAAATAACGTTTCATAAAAACCAACATGAACCAGTCATCGACGCGCCCGGCCGTCATGGATTCCGCGAAAGAAAAAGACGGTTCCGGCGACGAGGTCACCGCGCTCGCACGCGGCCTGACGGTACTCCGGCGGGTCGCGGCCGCCGACGCCCCACTGTCCAACCGCGAGCTGACCGAACTGACGGGCATTCCAAAACCGACCGTCTCCCGGATCACCGCGACTCTCGTGAGCGCCGGCTTTCTGTTCCGTCTGCCCGACAGCGAGCGTTTCGTGCTCACGTCGTCGGTGCTGGAGTTGAGCAACGGCTTTCTGCGCAACTTCGACATCCGCGCCCGCTCGCGGCCGTTTCTGATCGAGCTGGCCGAGCGGACCTCGCTGTCCGTGCACCTTGCCGTGCGCGACCGGCTCGAAATGGTCGTCATCGATGCGATCAAGCCGCGCTCCGCCGTGCTGGTGTCGCGCCTCGACGTCGGCTCGCGGATGGACCTGAGCCGCACCGCCGTCGGACGCGCGTATCTGGCGGCGCTCACTGACACCGACCGCGAAAAGCTGCTGATCGGCTTGCAGGCCGCGGCAGGCGACGACTGGGGAAACATCAGCGCCCGGCTCGACGCGGCGCTGCGTGAAACGACCGCGCAAGGCTTCGCCATCGCGACGGGTGAATGGCACGAAGGGCTCAACGCGATTGCAGCCGGCTTCATCGGGCCTTCGGGCGAACGTTACGCGGTCAACTGCGGCGGGTCCGCGCATCAGTGCCCGCGCGACTGGCTCGTTTCGCGCGCGGCGCCGGCGCTGCTCGCGACGATCGACCGGATCGTCCACGAGATCGGCGGCACACCGGGGCGCCGGCTCGACGCCTGAGCACGGTGAGCCACAGTCGCGCGCCGCAGCGGCAAGCCGATGAAAAACCCGACATCCCGCTGACGCACGCCTTTCGACCGCGCGAAATCTGTGTAACGGTCGTAATCCGCCGAAAAATACGCCGCTGGACTGTAACTCGGCCCGGGACGTAGCATCATGCTTTCCCGCGCGCCCGGGGAAGCTGCCAGAGTCTTCCTCGCGCCCCGCCAGCGCATGCGCATCGGCAACGCGGGCGGGAACGCGCCCGGCAACGGACGCAGCGGCGGACACCAGCACGGCCAACAGGGAGGAGCCGTCAGTCATGCCGATAACGTGTCTGGCCGCGAGCGGCCGCCGTCACGTCACGGTCATCGCAATGAATCACGCATCAATTAGCATCGCGCAGGCACGCGCGATCAACACGAAGCGGCGCCCGGCGAAACTCGGCCGCGCGTATTGCACGTACACCAGCACGTACACCAGCACGTTTGCCCCAGCACGTTTGCCCTATTAAGCCAGCCACCTGATCGAACGATGGACGAACAAAAAAAGCAGTCTGAACCTTCACGCAACGCCGCCCCTGCCAGCCCGCCTCCCGGGCGCGATCCCGGTCCTGGACCTGGCGCGGTCAAGCGGCATCGCGGGCGCACGATCGCTCTGATCGTCGCCGTCGTGGTGATCGCGGGCATCGTGCTGGTGCGCTGGCATCCGTGGAACAAGACCACTGACGGCGCGAGCGCAGCAGCGGGCGCCAGCGGCGCACAGGCGGGACGTGCCAGCGGCGGCGGCCGCCGCGGCGGCGCAGGCGGCGCGAACCAGCCGCAACCCGTTCACGTGGCGACCGTCAAGCAAGGCGAAATGCCCGTCGTGCTGAATGCGCTCGGCACCGTCACGCCGCTTGCGAACGTCACCGTGCGCACGCAGTTGACAGGCACGCTGCAGACGGTCGCATTCCAGGAAGGTCAGATGGTCAACAAAGGCGATCTGCTCGCGCAGGTCGATCCGCGTCCGTATCAGATCAGTCTCGCGAATGCCGAAGGCACGCTCGCCAAGGACACGGCACTTCTGCAAACCGCCCGTCTCGACCTGAAGCGCTATCAGACGCTGCTGTCGCAAGACTCGATCGCGAGCCAGCAGGTGGACACGCAGGCGTCGCTGGTCAAGCAGTACGAAGGCCAGGTGAAGGCGGACCAGGCGAACATCGACACCTTCAAGCTCGATCTCACCTACGCGCGCATCACGGCGCCCGTCTCGGGCCGCGTCGGCCTGCGCCAGGTCGACGCCGGCAACTACGTGACACCGGGCGACACGAACGGCGTCGTCGTGATTACGCAGTTGCAGCCGATCAGCGTCATCTTCACGACCTCCGAAGACAACCTGCCCGCCATTCTCAAAGGCATGCGCGCGAACAAGAAGATGTCGGTGACGGCGTACGACCGCAGCAACACGACCTCGCTCGAAGCCGGCTATCTGGAAACCATCGACAACCAGATCGACACCACCACGGGCACCGTGAAGCTGCGCGCGACCTTCCAGAACAACGAAGGCCTGCTGTTCCCGAACCAGTTCGTCAACACGCGCCTGCTCGTGAACGTCGTGAAGGATGCCGTGATCGTGCCGACTTCGGCGGTACTGAACGGCTCGATGGGCGCGTTCGTGTATGTCGCGAAACCCGACAACACGGTAACGGTGCGTCAGGTGAAGGTCGGCCCCGTCGACGGCGAGCGCACCAGCATCGCGTCGGGCCTGCAGGTCGGCGAGCGCGTCGTGATCGACGGCTCGGACCGGCTGAAGGAAGGCGCGAAGATCACCATTCCCGCCGATCGTCCGCGCGGCGCGTCGGGGGCTTCAGGCGCATCGGCGGCCCATGCGGCTTCGGGCGCGTCCGGTGCGATGGGTGCCTCTGGCGCGCACCGTCATCGGCACGCGTCGCAGACGTCGGCGGAATAAGGCACGGCTGATACCGCATGAATCCATCCCGCGCCTTTATCCTCCGCCCGGTCGGCACCGCCCTGCTGATGGCGGCGATCATGCTGGTCGGGCTCGTCGCACTGCGTTTTCTGCCGCTGTCCGCGCTGCCCGAAGTCGACTACCCGACCATCCAGGTGCAGACGTTTTATCCGGGCGCGAGCCCGGATGTGATGACGTCGTCGGTGACGGCGCCGCTTGAGCGCCAGTTCGGGCAGATGCCGTCGCTGAACCAGATGTCGTCGCAAAGCTCGGCCGGCTCGTCGATCATCACGCTGCAGTTCAGCCTCGACCTGCCCCTCGACGTCGCCGAGCAGGAAGTGCAGGCGGCCATCAACGCGGCGGGCAACCTGCTGCCGTCCGACCTGCCCGCGCCGCCCATCTACGCGAAGGTCAATCCCGCCGACGCGCCCATCATCACGCTCGCGATCACCTCGAAGACGCTGCCGCTCACGCAGATCCAGGACATCGCCGACACGCGCCTCGCGCAGAAGATCTCGCAGGTCGCGGGCGTCGGCCTCGTGAGCCTGTCGGGCGGCCAGCGCCCCGCCGTGCGCATCCAGGCCAATCCGCGCGCGCTCGCGTCGTACGGGCTGAATCTCGACGATCTGCGCACCACGATCTCGAACCTCAACGTCAACACGCCGAAGGGTAACTTCGACGGCCCGTCGCGCTCGTACACGATCAACGCGAACGATCAGCTGACCGACGCCGACGCGTACAAGAGCGCTGTCGTCGCGTACAAGAACGGCCGCCCGGTGATGCTGACGGACGTCGCGAACATCGTGGCCGGCGCGGAGAACACGAAGCTCGGCGCATGGGTCGACAGTACGCCCGCGATCATCCTGAACGTGCAGCGCCAGCCGGGCGCGAACGTGATTCAGGTGGTGGACAGCATCAAGAAGCTGTTGCCGACGCTGCAGCAGTCGCTGCCCGCCGCGCTCGACGTGCAGGTCGTCACCGACCGCACGACGACGATCCGCGCGTCCGTGCGCGACGTTCAGTTCGAACTGATGATGTCGGTCGTGCTCGTCGTGCTGGTGATGTATCTGTTCCTCGCGAACATCTACGCGACCATCATCCCCAGCCTGTCGGTGCCGCTCTCGCTGATCGGCACGCTCGCTGTGATGTACCTCTGCGGCTTCTCGCTCGACAACCTCTCGCTGATGGCATTGACGATTGCAACGGGCTTCGTGGTCGACGACGCGATCGTGATGATCGAGAACATCGCGCGCTACGTCGAGGAAGGCGAGTCACCGTTAGAGGCCGCGCTGAAAGGCTCGAAGCAGATCGGCTTCACGATTATTTCGCTGACGGTCTCGCTGATCGCGGTGCTGATTCCGCTGCTGTTCATGGGCGACGTGGTCGGGCGGCTCTTCCATGAGTTCGCGATCACGCTTGCCGTGACCATCGTGATCTCGGCCATCGTGTCGCTGACGCTCGTGCCGATGATGTGCGCGAAGCTCTTGCGCCACACGCCGCCGAAGGAAAGCCACCGCTTCGAAGCGCGCGCGCACGCGGCCATCGACTGGGTGATCGCACGCTATGCGGTCGCGCTCGAATGGGTGCTCGACCGGCAGCGCTCGACGCTCGTCGTCGCCGTGCTGACGTTGGTGCTGACGGGCGTGCTGTACGTCTACATTCCAAAGGGCTTCTTCCCGGTACAGGACACGGGCGTGATCCAGGCGATCACGCAGGCGTCGCAGTCGGTGTCGTATGCGTCGATGGCCGAGCGCCAGCAGCAGCTCGCCGCGGAAATCCTGAAGAACCCGAATGTCGAAAGCTTGACCTCGTTCATCGGTGTGGACGGCAGCAATATCACGCTGAACAGCGGCCGCATGCTGATCAACCTGAAGCCGCGCGACGACCGCGACGCGACCGCGAGCCAGGTGATCCGCCAGTTGCAGCGCGACACGTCGCACATTCCCGGCGCGACGCTCTATATGCAGCCGGTGCAGGATCTGACCATCGATTCGACCGTCAGCCCGACGCAGTACCAGTTCATGCTGACCGATCCGAATATCGACGAATTCGCGACCTGGGTGCCGAAGCTGATGGAGCGCCTCGCGCAGTCGCCTGAAATCGTCGACGTCGCAACCGACCTGCAGAACAACGGCCAGTCGGTGTATGTCGAGATCGACCGCGCGTCGGCGGCCCGCTACGGCATCACGCCCGCCACCGTCGACAACGCGCTCTACGACGCATTCGGCCAGCGCATCATCTCGACGATCTTCACGCAGTCGAACCAGTACCGCGTGATTCTCGAAGCGCAGCCGACCATGCAGCACTACACGGAGTCGCTGAACTCGATCTATCTGCCGTCGTCGACGTCGTCGGGCGGACAGGTGCCGCTCAACTCGATTGCGAGCTTCCACGAAAGGCCCGCGCCGCTGCTCGTCACGCACCTGAGCCAGTTCCCGGCCACGACCGTCTCGTTCAACCTGGCTCCTGGCGCGTCGCTTGGCGCGGCCGTGAAGGCGATCCAGCAGGCGGAAAAAGACATCGGCCTGCCCGCTTCGTTCCAGACGCGCTTCCAGGGCGCGGCGCTCGCGTTCCAGGCGTCGCTCTCGAACGAGCTGTTCCTGATCCTCGCGGCCATCGTCACGATGTACATCGTGCTCGGCGTGCTGTACGAGAGCTTCGTGCACCCCATCACGATTCTTTCGACGCTACCGTCGGCGGGCGTCGGCGCGCTGCTCGCGCTGCTCGTCACGGGCCACGATCTCGACATCATCGGCATCATCGGCATCGTGCTGCTGATCGGTATCGTAAAGAAGAACGCGATCATGATGATCGACTTCGCGCTCGAAGCGGAGCGCGAGCACGGCAAGCCGCCGCGCGAAGCGATCTATCAGGCCTGTCTGCTGCGCTTCCGCCCTATCCTGATGACGACGATGGCAGCGCTGCTCGGCGCGCTGCCGCTGATGCTCGGCACGGGCGCGGGTTCGGAGCTGCGCCGTCCGCTCGGTATCGCGATTGCGGGTGGCCTGATCGTCAGCCAGCTGCTGACGCTCTTCACGACGCCCGTGATCTATCTCGGCTTCGATTCGATTGCGCGGCGTCTGCGCGCGCGCTTTCATCGCGAAGGTCATAGCGACGGTCCGACCCGGCCGCCCGTCACCGACGCCGACGCCTGAATGAAGAGGCCGAACCGATGAACCTGTCGCGCCCCTTCATTCAACGCCCGGTCGCCACCACGCTGCTCGCTATCGGCATTGCGCTGGCGGGCCTCTTCGCGTTCGCGAAGCTGCCCGTCGCACCGTTGCCGCAGGTTGATTTCCCGACCATCTCGATTCAGGCGAGCCTGCCGGGCGCGAGCCCGGAGACGGTCGCGACCAGCGTGGCCAGCCCGCTCGAACGGCATCTCGGCACGATTGCCGACGTCACCGAGATGACCTCGTCGAGCTCGGTCGGCTCGGCGCGCATCACGATGCAGTTCGGCCTGAACCGCAACATCGACGGCGCCGCGCGCGACGTGCAGGCGGCCATCAACGCGGCGCGCGCCGACCTGCCCGCGAGCCTGCGCTCGAACCCGACTTACCACAAGGTCAATCCCGCCGACGCGCCGATCCTGATTCTCGCGCTCACGTCGAAGACGATGACGGCGGGCCAGTTGTACGACTCGGCGGCGACCGTGCTGCAGCAGTCGCTGTCGCAAGTGGACGGCGTCGGCGAAGTCGACGTGAGCGGCTCGGCGAACCCCGCCGTGCGGGTCGAACTGGAGCCGCAGGCGCTGTTTCACTACGGCATCGGTCTCGAAGACGTGCGCGCGGCACTGGCGTCGGCGAATGCGAACAGCCCGAAGGGCTCGATCGAGTTCGGTCCGAACCACGTGCAGCTCTACACGAACGACCAGGCGAAGAAGGCCTCGCAATACAAAGATCTCGTGATCGCGTATCGCGACGGCGCCGCCGTGCATCTGTCCGATGTCTCTGAAGTCGTCGATTCCGTCGAAGACCTGCGCAACCTCGGCCTGATGAACAACGAGCGCTCGGTGCTCGTGATTCTTTACCGGCAGCCGGGCGCGAACATCATCGAGACGATCGACCGCGTGAAGGCGATGATCCCGCAGCTGAAGGCGTCGCTGCCCGCCGCTGTCGAAGTCACGCCGACGGCCGACCGCTCCACCACCATCCGCGCGTCGCTGAAGGACACACAGTTCACGCTGATGATCGCCGTGGCGCTCGTCGTAATGGTCGTGTTCCTGTTCCTGCGCAACTGGCGCGCCACGCTGATTCCGAGCGTCGCGGTGCCGATCTCGATCATCGGCACGTTCGCGGCGATGTACCTGCTCGACTTTTCGATCGACAACCTGTCGCTGATGGCGCTGACCATCGCGACGGGCTTCGTCGTCGACGACGCGATCGTCGTGCTGGAGAACATCTCCCGGCATATCGAGAACGGCATGCCGCGCATGAAGGCGGCCTTCGTCGGCGCGCGCGAAGTCGGCTTCACGGTGATGTCGATCAGCATCTCGCTCGTCGCCGTGTTCCTGCCTATTCTGCTGATGGGCGGGATCGTCGGGCGGCTGTTCCGCGAGTTTGCGCTGACGCTGTCGCTGGCGATTGGCGTGTCGCTGATCGTGTCGCTGACGCTCACGCCGATGATGTGCTCGCGCCTGCTGTCCGAGCCCCACGAAAAGAAAGAGGAAGGCCGTTTCGCGCGCTGGCTGGAGCGCGGCTTCGACTGGATGCAGCGCGGCTACGAGCGCACGCTCGGCTGGTCGCTGGCGCATCCGCGGCTGATTCTCGTCGTGCTGGTCGCGACGATCGGACTGAACGTGTATCTGTACATCATCGTGCCGAAGGGCTTTTTCCCGCAGCAGGACACGGGCCGGCTAGTGGGCGGCATACAGGCCGACCAGTCCACGTCGTTCCAGGCGATGAAGGTGAAGTTCTCCGAGATGATGAAGATCGTCCAGGCGAACCCGGCCGTCGACAGCGTGGTGGGGTTCACGGGCGGACGGCAGACCAACTCGGGCTTCATGTTCGTGTCGCTCAAGTCGAAGAGCGAGCGCAAGATTTCCGCCGATCAGGTGATCCAACAGTTGCGCGGGCCGCTGGCGGACGTCGCTGGAGCACGCACGTTCCTGCAGGCGGTGCAGGATATTCGCGTGGGCGGCCGGCAGTCGAACGCACAGTATCAGTTCACGCTGCTATCGGACTCGACTGCCGATCTCTACAAATGGACGCCGATTCTGACGGAAGCGCTGCAAAAGCGCCCTGAACTCACCGACGTCAACTCCGACCAGCAGCAAGGCGGTCTGGAAGCGATGGTGACGATCGACCGGGCGACGGCGGCGCGTCTGAACATCAAGCCCGCGCAGATCGACAACACGCTGTATGACGCCTTCGGCCAGCGCCAGGTCTCGACCATCTACAACCCGCTGAACCAGTATCACGTCGTGATGGAAGTCGCGCCGAAATACTGGCAGAGCCCAGACATGCTCAAGCAGGTGTGGATCAGCACGTCGGGCGGCAGCGCGAGCGGCTCGCAGTCGACCAATGCGACGGCGGGCACGGTCACGTCGAGCGCGACGTCGAGTGCTTCATCGGGCGGCACGGGAGGCACGACGTCATCGAGCGCGGCCGCTGTCGCGGGCGATGCCGCGCGCAATCTGGCGAACAACTCGATTGCGGCGAGCGGCAAGTCGAGCGCATCGACGGGTGCAGCCGTGTCGACGTCGAAGGAAACGATGATTCCGCTTTCCGCGATTGCGAGCTTTGGGCCGGGTAGCACACCGCTAGCGGTGAACCACCAGAGCCAGTTCGTCGCGTCGACGATCTCGTTCAACCTGCCGCCGGGCAAGTCGCTGTCGGAAGTGACGGATATCATCTACCAGACGATGGCCGAGATCGGCATGCCGGGGACGATCCGCGGCAGCTTCCAGGGCACGGCGCAGGCGTTCCAGCAGTCGATGTCCGACCAGCCGATTTTGATTCTCGCGGCGCTCGCGGCGGTTTATATCGTGCTTGGGATTTTGTACGAGAGCTATATTCATCCGCTGACCATTTTGTCGACGTTGCCGTCGGCGGGGGTCGGGGCGTTGCTCGCGCTGCTGCTTTTTAATACCGAGTTCAGCATCATTGCGCTGATTGCGGTGATTCTTCTGATTGGCATCGTGAAGAAGAACGCGATCATGATGGTCGATTTTGCGATCGATGCGTCGCGGAAAGGGCTTTCTTCTCGTGAAGCGATTGAGCAGGCTTGTCTTTTGCGCTTCCGGCCGATCATGATGACTACGTGCGCTGCGCTGTTGGGCGCGCTGCCGCTCGCGTTTGGGCGCGGTGAAGGGGCGGAGCTGCGGGCTCCGCTTGGCCTCGCTATTGTGGGCGGCTTGATTGTGAGCCAGATGCTCACGCTCTATACCACGCCTGTGGTTTATCTTTATATGGATCGGATTCGGGTTCGGTGGGAAACCAGGCGCAAGCGAGGTGCGGCGGCCTCCGGTGCGTGAGATTTAGGGTTGGTTTTGTCTGCGACGCTGGGTGGGCTGCTAGTGTTTTCGCTGGCATCCGCGTTATGGTGTTTGCCATTCGTTTTCGTTGGCATCCGCGTTACGGTGTTTGCCGTTCAAGCGTCGCCCCTGTGCGGGGCGGCACCTACTTTTCTTTGCCGCCGCAAAGAAAAGTAGGCAAAAGAAAGCGGCTCACACCGCCAGCCCGTGTTCTTATCCACGGGCCCCCAACGGCCCCACGCTTCACACGGCAGTGCCCGGGTTAGTGCTCGTTGCCAACGCTTCGAATCAGCGCCTCACCCGCTTCGAATACCCGTGCACAGGCTAGTGGCAGCGAATGGTATGTGCCGCCCAGGTGGCAAACTGTGTGTAGGTTGTCGCGTCGTACGGGGTAGCGCTCTTACAGGGTGGGACGCGTGTACTATCGGTCCGAAGTGAAGCGTGTGGAGCACTTGGGCCGACACACAGTTTGCCACCTGAGCGGCCGTGGACTATCTGGCACGGCATCCTGTAGTACGCGTGTGTGAAGTGGGTGAGGCGCACCGCAAGAGCGTTGGCAACGAACAAAGGTCACATGATTGCCGTGTGAAGCGTAAGACCTTTTGGGGGCCCTCAGGCAAGAAGAAATGTTGGCGGTGTTAGCCGCTTTCTTTTGCCTACTTTTCTTTGCGGCGGCAAAGAAAAGTAGGTGCCGCCCCGCACAGGGGCGACGCTTGAACGGCAAACACCGCAACGCGGATGCCAACGAAAACACCAGCAAACCACCCAGCGTCGCAGACAACAAAAAACCTTAAAGCTTCTGCGCCATCGCCAGATCAAATATCCTGACCCACTGCCGGGCCTCGCGTTCGGACCTCACAGGTAAGCGCCACTCGGGATGCGCCGCATCCTTAACATCAAGCTTGACCTGCCAGCGCTCCCCATCCCGCACCGGCTGCGCCTCCCGAAGATCCGCAAAAATATACGAACCCCTCAGACCAGCGACCTGCAAGTCACACAACCGCTTCCCCGCCGCGAGGCGAACCTCACCCCATTCGCCCTTGAGTTCGTGAGTCCAGTCGCCATCGCGAATATTCGCCGACACTTCCTTATGCCGACGCCACCACCACGCAAGTGCCGCAAGCACGAGTGCGGCAAACAGGATCGCAGCACCCACAGCCACGCCAAGCCCAAAATGCGCAGAGAGCGCATGAAACGCCTGCACGCAGCCATAAATCAACGCAATCAGAGCCAACAGCGCAACGACGATAGGCATGGCAACGTGTCCTGCAATGGCGGCGCGATATCTAAAACGCAAGCAACAAAACAGCAATCAGATGCCGCGCAGCGTAAAAGGAAAATATCGACCGACGCCCGCTCAGGGCTACTTATGCGTCGCGGTCCACTGCTTCAGAGCCTGCATCGTGTTCTCGACATGCTTGTCGGGCGAAAGACTCGTGTACTCATAAATGATCTTGCCGTCAGGCGCAATCACATACGACACGCGGTTCGCCATCGACGCATGCATCGGCAACCCCGCGTCATACGCGTTGATGACCTTCGAGTCGGGATCGGCGGCAACGGGGAATTTGCTGCGGCATTCGCTGACCGAGAACTTCGTCAACGTGTCGATGTTGTCGTGCGACACACCAATCACGGTCGCGCCGTACTTCTTGTACTCATCCACAGCTTCCGCGAATTCGTGCGCCTCGATCGTGCAGCCCTTCGTGAAAGCAGCGGGATAGAAGTACAGCACCACCGGGCCCTTCTTCAACGCATCGGCCAGCGCATAGGTGTACGTCTTGCCGCCCAGCGACGCCTGCGTCGTAAAGTCCGGCGCGCTGTCGCCCGGCTTGAGCGTCGCGGAAGCCGTCAACGTATACAGCGACATACCCGCGCACAGCGCAGCCGCCAGCGCGAACGGCACAATCTTTAGCTTCATGTCGAATCCTCGAATCGTAAGCGCACGATGCCCGTGCAACGCCTCGCGACGCTATGCCTTACAACATGAAGCGTCGAGGCTCAACTTGCGCCCCATATTGGACCACGTTTGGCAATTGCGCGTCGTCAGCCGGACAAGATGGACACGACGCGCGAGTCAGTCGCCAATCATCTGGCTATCAGTCGCCCAGATGCGCGCCAAACCACGCAGCCGCCGACAGATTCAGCTCGGCCAGCACGATCGGCGTAAGCGCGCCGAATTCTTCCAGCGACTGCGCGCTCGCCACGGCAGCCGCATCCTGCGCCTCGCCCGCCGCTTCCGCGATGCTCAGCAGCGCGCCCATCTGCCCCGCTCGCTCGACGATCGCATCGCGAATCAGCGGCGAGAGATCGAGCGGATCTAGTGTAGCGTCCGGCGTCGAATCGACGAGCACATGCACAAGCGAGAACACGCCCGTCATGAACGCGGCGTCAGCAAACGCCTCGTCGTTCGGGCGAATCCAGCGCGCCGCCAGCTCCATGAAGCGGGCGCGCGTCCCCGCGAGTTGCACGAGCGGGTCGGAGCGCCACGGCAGATCGCCGCCGCCCGCGTACAGCAGCAGTTGCGCCCAGCGCGCGATCTGCCGCGTGCCCGTCGCGATGATCGCCTCGCGCAGCGACGAGATGTTGCGCCCGAGCCCGAACGCGCTCGAATTGACGAGCCGCAGCAGTTGCATCACGACATTCGGATTGCGCTTCAGCTCATCTTCGAGCTCGACGATGCCCGCTTCACGCGCGAGCAGCGCGAGCAGCCGCAGCAGCGAGGTGCGCGACGAGCGCGTACGGCGCGTCGACAGCACCTGCGGCCGCGCGAAGAAATAGCCCTGGAAGAGATCGAAACCGAGATCGCGGGCGAGCGCGAAGTCCTCGCGCGTCTCGACCTTTTCGGCGATCAGCGTCTTGCCGCGACTGGCGAGCGCCTTCGCGAGGGCCGGTAGTTGCGCGCGGTCCGTCTGCAGGAAATCCACCTTGACAATATCCGCGTACGGCAGCGCAGTGAGCAGGTTCGGCGACAGTTCGCACACGTCGTCGAGCGCGATGCGAAAGCCCGCGCGGCGCAAGTCGGCGATGCGCGCGATGAGCCGCGCGTCGAACTGCACCGTCTCGAGGATTTCGAGCACGAAGCGCTCAGGCTCCATCAGATGCACGATGTCGTCGAACAACAGGTCGCGGCTGATGTTCACATAGCCGCGATGCGCGCCGAGCACGGAAGGCACGCCGATGCCGCCGATCGTGCGCACCACCACCTGCGCGGTGGCCTGCGCGTCGTCGGAAACCTGCGCGTAATTTTGCGCGCTGCCGCGAAACAGCAGCTCGTAAGCGTGCAGCGCGCCGTCGCGGTCGAGAATCGGCTGACGCCCGACATAGACGAACTGCGCCGATGAGATCGCCTCGTCCTCTTCGCCTGCTTGCGCAAACGTTTGGGGGCGGCCGGCTTCGTCGTTTTGAAACGGATCAGGCATTTTTAGCGGCTGCTTGGATTCGGAAAACGGCATGCTTGCGGGGTCGCCAACTCGCGCCCCGTCCGGGGGAATAACGGAGCGCGTTCGCCGCCACTTTAGCGGAATCCATCAGCGATGCACAGGCATCCAGGGTAGCCGCGAATCCTTACCATATGTTATGGCGCTTTTTGTGTCTGAAAGCTAAAGATTCTGCCGCAAACGTCGTTATCCCGTTCTGATGGACGGCCTCGCGCCTGCCCCGATCGGTCGGCCGACGGGCATCGCAAGGACGTCCAGCCTCAAGACGAACCGGGTAGTCAGCGACACACATGGAAGCGACCAGGATCACCCCAGCCCGCCGGGGCTTGCTGCGCACGGCAATCGACCGATTCCGCGCGGCCCGTCAGCCCGCGCGCGCGACGGTCGCACCAGGCGCATCTGGTTCGCCAGGTGCTTCGCACGGGCTCGAACAGGCCGCGCATGCCGTCGACTTCCTCGCGCACGTGGCGCGCAATCTCACCTTTCTGTATGTCTCCGAGGCGAGCCTGCGCTTCATCGGCTATCACCGCGAATATCTGCAAACGGTCACGCTGCACGAACTCGTCGCACCCAGCGACGTCGCCCGCCTCGACGCCGCGCTGCGCCGCGCCGACGAAAGCGGCGCCGTCGAAAAAGTCACGCTGGATCTGATCAAGTCGCTGACCTACCCCGTGCCTGTCGAGCTGCGCATTGCGCGCAACTGTCACGACGGCATCGAAGGGTATGCGATCGCGGGCTTCGACGTGTCGAGCTGGCGCGCGACGGAAGCGAGCCTCAAGCATCAACTGCATCACGACAACCTGACGGGCCTCGCGAACGTGCCCGCCCTCGTCGAGGAAATGCGTCACGCGCAGCAGGAGGCGGACGCGACGGGCAAGTCGGCCGCCCTGCTGCTGCTCGATCTCGACGACTACCAGCGCGTGAACCGCGCGCTCGGTTACGACGCCGGCGATGAAATGCTGCGCGACACCGCACGCCGCCTGTCCAACATGACGACGCAAGGCGAAGTGATCGCGCGCATTTCCAGCGACGAGTTCGCGATCCTGCTGCCGCCCGCGCACGCGCGCGCCGACACCGCGATCGCTGCCGAAGCGCTCGCGCGGCGTCTATTGACGGCAATCCAGCAACCGTACACGTTCAACCGCCAGCCGGTGCATCTGTCGGCGAGTGTCGGCATCGCGCTGTATCCGGACACTCAGCACTCGGGCGAATCGTCCGAACACGCGCCGCGCGACAGCCAGCTATTGCGCTGGGCGGACCATGCGCTGGCACGCGCAAAGGCGGCCGGCGGCAACACGCTCGCGTTCTACGTGCCCGACGACAGCCCCGCCGACGCCGAGCGCCTGAAGCTCGAATCGGATCTGTACGACGGCGTGCGCAATGGCGAGTTCTCGCTGCACTTCCAGCCGATCACGAGCAGTCAGTCGCACGGCGTGGTCGGCGTCGAGGCGTTGATTCGCTGGCAGCACCCTGTGCATGGGCTCGTGCCGCCGTCGATGTTCATCCCGCTCGCCGAATCCGTCGGCCTCATCAACTACCTGGGCAACTGGGTGCTGAAGGCCGCGTGCATGCAGTTGATCCGTTGGGACATACAAGGCATCCGGCTGCAATACGTCGCCGTCAATGTGTCGCCGCAGCAGTTCCGCGATCCGCGCTTCAAGGAAAGCGTGCGCGAGGCGATCGCGCTCACGGGCATCGATCCGCACCGGGTCGTATTCGAGATCACGGAAAGCCTGCTGATGCACGACCCGCAGCACGCGACGGCATTGCTCGAAGAGCTCACGGGCATCGGCATCCGCTTCGCCGTCGATGATTTCGGCACGGGCTATTCGAGCCTTGCGTATCTGCAACGCTTCCCGCTCGCGAAACTGAAAATCGACCGGAGTTTTGTGGAGAATCTGTTAACCTCGCGCAACGATCAGGCGATCGTCAGCGCCGTCGTGGGCCTCGCGCAAACCCTCGATCTCGAACTCGTCGCCGAAGGCGTCGAGACGGAAGCGCAGCGTGAACTGCTCACCGAGATGGGCTGCGGTCACATCCAGGGCTGGCTCGTCTGCAAGGCACTCCCATCGGAAGAACTCGCACAGCGCTTCGCATCGCGCGCGCTTCACGTGCATGGTGAAGCGTGACTGACATGACGCGTGTTGATATTGGGCACAGTCAACGTCACGACTTGCCACTCACTGGAACTTGTATGGCTCTTGCGGGACTCTCATGCTAAAGGCTGCGCTGCTTGACCGGCTCTGGGCTCGCATGAACGAGCGCGGCGATTTCCCGATGCTGCAGCAGTCGCTCCGCTCGACGATGGCCGCGATGAATAACGATGACCTCGATTTCAGCGCCCTCGTGCAGATCGTGCTCTCCGACTTCGCGTTGACACAGAAGGTGTTGCGTCTCGCGAATTCGGCGATGTACATGGCGTTCGGCGGCAACATCACCACGGTCTCGCGCGCGTTGATGGTGCTCGGCATGGATGCCGTCGGGCATCTCGTGGTCGGCCTGAAGATCGTCGATCACTTTCATCACAGCGTGCCGCGCCGTATCGACGCGAAACTCGAACTCAACCGCACGATGCTGTCGGGCTGCGTCGCGCGCAAGCTCACCGAGCGCGGCGACCTGCGCGACGGCGAAGAGGCTGTCGTCTGCACGCTGATGCGCCAGATCGGCAAGCTGCTCGTGGTGTTCTATCTCGATGCCGAGTGGGACCATATTCGCCGCCAGATCGATACAGGCATGGGCGAGAACGAAGCCTGCGAAACCGTGCTCGGCGTGACGTTCCAGGAAATCGGCCTCGAAGCGGCGTCGCGCTGGCGCTTGCCGGAGATGATCCGCGTCGGCATGACCGAGTTCGATCCGCTGCAGGACGACGAGCCGCGCCAGGTGCAATGGCTGCGCGCGATCACGAACTACTCGACGGAAGTCGCGAACGTGCTCACGCAGCCGCATCTGCCTCAGGCACAGCGCGACGTGCGCATCGCCGAACTTGCGCAGCGCTACAGCCGCACGCTCAACGCCGATCCCGAAGTACTCGTCGACATGAGCCTGACGCTCGCCGAAGAAGAGACCCGCGACGGCGTGATGCGCGAGATCTTCGAACTGCGCGCGAATGCCGATGCGATTGCGCGCGAGACGCTCGATCCCGAGTCGTGCATCCGCGCGGGCGTCAGTGAATTGCAGGCGTTGCCGAGCGACAGCGGACTCGCACCCGCGCTCGCGATGGCGTCGGAAACGGTGCTCGCAGGTTTGCAGTTCGAGCGCACCGTCGTATTCGTGCGCCATGGCAGCGGCATCTTCAAGGCGACGATGGGCTTCGGCGCGAAGATCGATGCCGCGCTGCCGAAGCTCAGCTTTGCAGCGGCCTTCGCGCCCGACGTGTTCCATCTCGCGATTGCGAACTCGGTCGGCATCTTCATCGAAAACGCGCGCGATCCGAAGATGCACGCGCGCTTGCCGGACTGGTATCGCCGCGCGTTCGAAGGCGTGCATTCATTTGTGCTGCTGCCCGTGGTGCTGGAGAACAAGTCGACGGTCGCCCTGCTCTATGGCGACTGGGCGCATCATGACGTACGGCGCCGCATCTCGCAGCGGGAAATGGCCGCGCTCAACGAACTGGCGCGCGAGTTAGGACGGTTCTTCGCGCATGCGCCTGTGAGCGAAGTCGAAACGCTCTAACGAAAGACGAGCGCCCTCTTCCATCGACATGCGCGGCTCATGAGTTCGAGCCGCGCATTCTCCCGCATCAATCCTCGATCCGCTCCAGCCCCGTCGCCTCAGCGCTGCGGTCGGCGACGCCCGCCCACGCAGCCGCCACCAGACCCATTTGCGCGACGTCGAGCACCTGCAGACCTTCGAGCCGTTCGCACACGCTGCCGATCTCGGTCCATGCGCCGCGTTCGAGCGCCTCGATCACCGTCAGCAACGTGCCCAACACGCCTTCACGCAACAGGATGGCGTCGCGGATCGGCTTGGACAGCGCGAGCACATTCAGCGTGTGTTCGAGCGAGCCGCCGAACACCGAGTCGACGAACGAGAACACGCCCGTGAGGAACGCCGCGTCGGTTTCGTCGCGTCCCGCTTCGGGCAGACGCTGCACGGCGAGTTCCATGAAACGCGCACGCGTCGCGGCGAGTTGCAGCAGCGGATCGTCTTCGAGCGCAACCTTGCGGCCGTCCGCGTAAAGCAGCAGTTGTGTCCAGCGCGCGATGCGGTTCGTGCCCGTCGCGTTGATCGCTTCGCGCAAGGTCGTGACCTTGCGTCCCATCGCGAGACCACTCGAGTTGGCAAGACGCATCAGATGCATCACCAGCACCGGGTTCAGTTTCAGCTCGGCTTCGAGCTGCGCGACGGTCGGCTCGCCACCGAGCAGTTGCAGCAGATTCAGCAGCGCGTGGCGCGGCGCGCTGACCTTGCGCGCGGCCGCGCCCTGCGGATGCGCGAAGTAATAGCCCTGGAAGCGGTCGAAGCCGAGATCGAGCGCCTGCTCGTACACTTCCTGCGATTCGACGCCCAGCGCGATCAACAGCTTGCCCGCCGATTTCAGCACGCTCGCAAACTTGGGGAGCATGGCTTGCGGGATGCGGTGCATGTCGATCTTCACGGCGTCGGCATACGGCAGCAGGCGCGCGAAGGTATCGTTGGCCTGCGCGACGTTGTCGATCACGAAGCGATAGCGGCGCCCATACAGTTCGACGATGCGCGAGATCAGTTGATCGTCCGCGACGATGTCGGGCGGCAGCTCGAACATGAAGCGATCGGCGGGCAGGCTGCGGATCGCGTCGTCGAACAACAGCTCACGCGTGACGGGCAGATAATCGGGATGATTGGCCAGCGCGGCGCGCACGTCGGGCTGCAGGATCGCGTGGATGATGGATCCGGCGGCGCCGGCTTGCGCCTCTGGCTGCTCGCCTTCCGTTTCCTGCTCGCCGGATTCGGCGGCGGGCGCCTGATACAGCTTGAGTTCGAACGCGCACAACATGTTGTCGCGGTTCAGGATGGGCTGACGGGCAAACGAAACGTTTGCGCGCGCGTCCTGCGCAAAGCCCGGAACGTCTTCTGCCTGGCGTTCCTCAGCGACTGCGGTGGTGGTCATTCCGGTCCCCTGTCCGGCCAGCGTTCGCGCTTCATTGCTTACGCTGGTCCCATGCAAGTAGTTGCGGCGAAGCGTGGCGCTTCGTGCTCTCGTCTGTTGAGTATCGTTCTGGCGGCTTCATCCGACATGCGTGGCTGCACCCGCAACATATCGAGCCGTCTTTCCCCGTGCGCAGATTTTAGCGCACGCGGCCATGCGCAGGAGCATGAAGAAGCGAAAAAAGACTGGAAAACAAGGGCAAAAAAACGGCCGCATGAAGCGGCCGTTCGACGTTCGACTCCGGCGCGACGATCCGCGCCGGATGAAGCGCGCATTACTTCAACGTGACCTTGACGTCGAAATACTTCGCCGCGAGCTTGTCGATCGTGCCGTCGGCTTTCAGTTCCTTGAGCGCCTGGTTGACGGCGTCCTTCAGCTGGGCGTCGCCCTTGCGCAGACCGAAGCCGACGCCCGAACCGAGCAGCTTTTCATCCGACACGGCCGGGCCCGCGAATTCGAATCCCGCCCCTTGCGGCTTCTTCAGGAAGCCCTTCGACGCCGCTTCCCCGTCGAGGAATGACGCATCGAGACGGCCCGCGACGAGGTCCGCATAGACCTGATCCTGCGCCTGATACGGAACGACGTCGACACCGAGGGGCGCCCACTTCGCCTTTGCGTAGGCCTCCTGGATCGAGCCTTGCAGCACGCCGACGTGCTTGCCCTTCAGCGATGCCGCTGTCGGCTGCAGACCGCTGCCCTTCTTCGCGATCACCTGGTTGGGGATCACGTAGATGGGATCGGTGAAGTCGATGACGGCACGGCGCTGGTCGGTGATCGACATGTCCGAGTTGATCGCGTTGAACTTGCGGGCCTGGAGCGCGGGAATCAGACCGTCGAACGCGTTCTCGACCCATACGCATTTAGCCTTGAGCTTGGCACAGACGGCGTTGCCGATGTCGATGTCGAAGCCCTGCAGGTCGCCAGCGGGCGACTTCGATTCGAACGGCGCATACGACGCCTCGACGCCGAAGCGGATTTCCTTGATCTCAGCTGCCGTTGCGGCCGTTACCGTCGCTGCCATCAAGGTGCCCGCCACTGCGGCAAGCGTGGCCATCTTTTGCCAACTCATTTTCATTAAAGCTTTCCTCAAGAAGTGCCTGTGGGCGGAATGCCCCGCCTTGGGCGTGCCGCGATCATGGGCACGCCAAAAATACGGTTCAAACACCGTCGTGCGGTTTGGTGCGGCGCACAAGGCGACGCGAGCGCGGGATTTTACAGGGTCTTCCTCAGCCACCCCCGTCGAGTGCACCGGCTTTGCGTTTCGTCGTGCGCTGATAGGTTCGGCTCAAATCAGAAAAATCCTGTCGCAACGACGCAATCCTCCTTAGGAAATTCGCCGGCACTCAAGAAACCGCTAGAGGTTGTGATGCAAATCTGTCGATAGATTCAGACGACTGGCATGCCGTCGTGCTTGCGGCGCGTCAGCGTACCCGCCGCCACACGACGACGCAATACGCCTATAGGCTAATACGCTAATTGCTTCGTATTGCGTATGATATTTTCATTAAGGATTACGACATTATTTTTTTACAAAAATAGTGTCGATATCCCTCGCACTCCAAGCATCCCAGGCGAATCTTCGAGCATCGACTGCAATGAAACACAGCACGGCCATTCCGCTGACACCACTAGCGACCAGCGCGGGCGACGTCAACGCGCCGCCATCGGGTCCGCGCTTCAAGCGGCGTTTTCACGTCATGGCCAAGCCGACGGGGTCGGCCTGCAATCTCGATTGCACGTATTGCTTCTATCTCCACAAGGAACAGCTGCTCGACCAGCGCCGCGGCGATTTCATGAACGACGAGACGCTGGAAACGTTCGTCCGTCAATACATCGAAGGGCAGGACGGCGAGCAGATCGTTTTTTCGTGGCAAGGCGGAGAGCCGACCCTCATGGGGCTCGACTTCTTTCGCAAGGTCGTGCGCCTGCAAGAGAAGTACAAAAGCGCGGGCCAGCGCATTGAAAACAACCTGCAAACCAACGGCACCGCGCTCGACGACGCGTGGTGCGCGTTTCTGAAACAGCACGATTTTCTCGTCGGCCTGTCGATAGACGGGCCGCGCGAGCTGCACGACGCCTACCGCGTGTCCCGCTCGGGCAAGCCCACGTTCGACAGGGTCATGCGGGGACTCGAATGCATACACCGTCACGGCGTCGCCTTCAATGCGCTCGCCGTGATCAACCGGCTCAACGCACGCAGACCGATCGACGTTTATCGCTTCCTCACGCGAGAAGTCGGTGCGACTTACCTGCAGTTCAATCCGTGCGTCGAAGCCAGGACATTCAAACAGGTTGCGCCGCAATTCTGGGACGAGGCATCGATTCCTGTGGTCGGCACCGAACGGGCGAAACCGGGCGCGGCGGATTCCGTCGTCACCGACTGGTCCGTCGATCCCGACGACTGGGGCTATTTCCTGAGCCGCACTTTCGACGAGTGGTATCGCGAGGATCTGGGCCGGGTGCTGGTCAACCTCTTCGAAACGGCCGTCGCGCAGACCATGGGCCTACCGTCGCAGCTCTGCATCACCGCCCCTTTCTGCGGCAAGGGGCTCGCGATGGAGCACGACGGCCGCGTCTACTCCTGCGATCACTACGTCTATCCCGAATACGAACTGGGCGACATCTTCAGCCATCCACTGCATCACGTTGCGTTTTCTGAGCGCCAGAAAGCCTTCGGATTCGGCAAGAAGGACACCCTTCCGAAGTACTGCCTGCAATGCCCGCACCTGAACCTGTGCTGGGGCGAATGTCCGAAGAACCGCCTCGTTCGTGCGCCGGACGGCGAGCCCGGACTCAACTATCTATGCCCGGGGATCAGGCAGTTTCATGCGCATGCCGGCCCAAGGCTGCGGCAGATCGCCCGCAGCCTCCAGCCCGGATAGCCTGGCCGGCCCGTCCTCCACGCGTTCAAACACAAAGCGGATGGAAATCCGTCCGCGTCGCCTCCTGCCGCCTCGTTTTCGCAGGAGACATTCAAGTGCAGCACCCATAGCCAACAAGAGCAATCGATGGAAAAAAAGACCATGCCTCTCAGACACATGCTCAAACGCAAGGTCGTCACGGCGCTGTCCGCGGCGGTATCCGGATGGCTCGCGTTGAGCCCCGTCGCGCACGCAGCCGACACTACCCGGCCGCCGAATATTCTCGTCATCTTCGGCGACGACATCGGTCAGACCAACATCAGCGCGTATGGCCAGGGTGTCGTCGGCTACCAGACACCCAATATCGACCGCCTCGCCCACGAAGGGATGATGTTCACCGACTACTACGCGGAGAACAGTTCGACAGCGGGCCGCTCTTCGTTCATCACGGGGCAATCGCCGTTGCGCACGGGCTTGAGCAAGGTGGGCGTTCCCGGCGTGCCGCAGGGGCTGCAGGCGTCAGATGTGACGATCGCCCAGGCGCTGAAGCCGCTCGGCTATGCGACGGGCCAGTTCGGCAAGAATCACCTGGGTGACCGCAACGAGTATCTGCCGACTGTCCACGGCTTCGATGTGTTCTACGGCAACCTCTATCACCTGAATGCGGAAGAAGAGCCGGAACGTCCGTACTGGCCGAAAGCCGACACACCGCAAGGCAAGGCCTATGCGAAGTATTTCATGCCGCGCGGCGTGATGGACTGCAAGGCCTCGGACCATGACGACACCACCGTCGATGCGCGCTTCGGCAAGGTCGGCAGACAGGTCTGCACGGACACGGGCCCGCTCTCGTCCAAGCGCATGGAAACCATCGACGACGAGACGACAGGCCGCGCCATCGACTTCATGAAGGAACAGTCCAAGGCGGACAAACCGTTCTTCGTCTGGATGAACACCACGCGCATGCACGTGTTCACCCACGTGCGCCCAGAGTACAAGGACAAGGGCGGCATGGCCGGCAACACCTACGCGGATGGCATGTGGGAGCACGACCAGGACGTCGGCAAGCTGCTCAAGTCGCTCGACGAAATGGGGATCGCCGACAACACGATCGTCGTCTATACGACGGACAACGGTCCGAACCAGTTCACATGGCCGGACGCCGCGACAACGCCGTTCCGCAACGAGAAGGACTCCAACTACGAAGGCGCGTTCCGCGTGCCTGCCATGGTGCGCTGGCCCGGCCACGTCAAGGCGGGACAGGTCTCCAATGAAATCTTCTCCGGCATGGACTGGTTCCCCACGCTGCTTGCGGCTGCCGGCGACACCAGCATCAAGGAGCGTCTGCTGAAGGGCGCGAGCATCGGCGGGCAATCCTTCAAAAACCATCTGGACGGCTACAACCAGTTGCCGTACCTCGAAGGCAAGCAGGCGAAGAGCGAGCGCAAGGAGTTCTACTACTTCGACGACGACGGCGTGCTGGTCGACATGCGTTACGGCGACTGGAAGTTCGTCTATTGCGAACAGCGCGCTCCCGGCGGCTTCGCGGTGTGGAACAACCCGCTGACCTGTCTGCGCGTGCCGAAGATCTTCAATCTGCGCATGGACCCGTACGAGCGCGCCGACGTCGTCTCCGACCAGTACTACGACTGGACGACCAAGAACGTCTATGTGCTCTACGGCGCGATTGCGGAGACGGCAAGATTCCTCGACACCTTCGTCGCGTATCCGCCCGCGCAGACTCCTGCCAGCTTCACGGTGGATGGCATACGCGCCGGCGTCGATGCCGAGATCGCGCGCAACAACGCACGTGCGAAAGCGATGACCAAAAAGTCCGACTGACGCGCCATCCCGTCTCGCGAGGCACGCGCTTCCCGCGTGCCTCGCGGCTGACGGCGCACCAGGCACCCGATTCGCGACGCCTGCTCGCATCGACATCATTCTTCGAAGGCTATGCCTGTGATTAGACCGATCCTGTTGATCATGCTCAGCATGGCCGCCTCCGGCTGCACGATGCCGCGATCCATTTCCGTGCTCGGCTCGTTCTTTCCGGACTGGCTCTTTTGCGCCATCGCCGGGCTCGTGCTCGCGCTGATCGTGCGCGGCCTGCTGATCCGGCTCGGACAGGAGCGCACATTCGGCCCGCCCGTGATGGTGCAGCCCACGTTGATGCTGCTCTTTTCGCTGCTGGTCTGGCTGGTCTTCTTTTAACGCTGCAACATCGTCAATCAGAGCCTTCCGATGGCCGTTCGCCCCAACACATTGAAAAGCAGAAAGTGGCCCGCGCTGATGCTTGCCGTCATCACGCTGGCTCTGCTCGCCTACGTCATCTGGCGCGTGGATACTTCACCCGGCACCGACGACGCCTATGCCCAGGCCGACACCATCGATGTGGTGCCCGACGTCAGCGGACGCATCGTCGAGATGGCTGTCAAAGATAATCAGCTGGTCAACAAGGGCGACCTGCTGTTCCGTGTCGATCCGCGCCCGTTCGAGGATGAACTCGCGCGAGCCAAGGCATCGCTCGTCGCGCTCGACAAACAGATCGCGCTCACGCGGCGTGTGGTCACGGCACAGCAGTACGGCGCCGATTCCGTGCATGCTCTCGTCGAGCGCGCCCGCGTCACAGCCGCGCAAACGGCGGAAACGCTGCGGCGCACGCAGCCTCTGCTGGCACCGGGCTATGTGTCCGCGGAGGACGTCGATCGGGTCCGCACCGCCCAACGCGCGGCCGAGGCCGACCTGGTCGCCGCGCGGCTCCAGGCCCAGCAGGCCACCTCGGCCGTCACGGGCGTCGATGCGCTAGTCGCGCAACGCGACGTGGTCCTCGCCGACATTGCGCTGATGCAGTTCCGCCTCGACATGACGACGGTGCGCGCCCCCTTCGACGGCCGCGTGGTGTCGCTAAAAACCTCCGTCGGCCAGTTCGCTTCGGCGCTCAAGCCGATCTTTACGCTGATCGATACACGGCACTGGTACGTCGTCGCCAACTTCCGCGAGACCGAACTCAAGAACATTCGCCCCGGCACGCCCGCTACCGTTTATCTGATGAGCGATACGGGCAAGCGCTTCAAGGGCAGGGTCGATTCGATCGGCTACGGCGTGCTGCCCGACGACGGCGGCCTCGTGCTCGGCGGACTGCCGCGCGTACAGCGCAGCATCAACTGGGTGCGGGTTGCGCAGCGGTTTCCCGTGAAGATCCTGGTCGATCAACCCGATGCGGAACTGTTCAGGATCGGCGCGTCGGCCGTCGCGCAGTTGAACCCGCAGGCCGCCGATAAACCCCGTTCCTGAGTCCGCGATGAAACTGGCCGACTACGTGCCGGAGCCTCTCCAGGCTCTGGCGAGCTTTTTCCGTGAGGAACTGACCGAGGCGCGTCCCGGGCGCGTCGCTCAGGCAACCCAATTGGGCTCGCTCTGTCTGCTCGTCGTGTTTGTGTCGATGACACTGAGCGTGCCGATGATCGCGGTGTCCCTGATCGTGCTGTTTTACGGCGTACAGCAGAACGCGTTTTTTACCAGGGTCGTTGCCGTCGTATTCGTCGTCGCGACCGTGCTCGACGTCGGCTGCCTGTTTCTGGTGCTCAAATACGCTTACGGTTATCCGTTGATCCGCATTGCCGCAGCCAGCCTGATTCTGTTCGTCAGCATGTATCTGATGCGCGTGAACAAGCTTGGGCTGATGTTCTTCGCGGTTGCGCTGGTGGCCGCCTACGGTCAAACCATCCCCGATTCGCTGGACTTTCCGGAAATCGCGGTACGCGCTTTGATGTGGGCGGTCATCGCGGGCATGTATCCCGTTTTGCTCATGGTGATCGTGTGCGGCTTTCTGTTCCCTTCCCGTCCCGTCGCCCTGTTGCAGCGCGAATTGCATCGTCAGCTCTCCGATGTATCGGCGCGTCTCGAACAGATGCGCGGCGCGGCGCTAACGGACGCATCGGCGGCATCGCCTGCCACGCGCATCGAAAAAGACACACTGGCGCTGCAAGGGCTGCACACCTTCGCCACGTCGGACGACGCCGGCTATCGCGCGATCGCACCGTACTGGAAAGCGTGCATCGCCGCCGCCGGCTACCTGCGCGCGAAGACGAACGCACTCGCCGAACGCCCGCTCCCGATGGGCGATGCCGGACGTGCGCTTGTGAGCAGGCTGAGGGACGAAGTGGCGGCGCTGAACGCGTCAGTCGAGCGGGCCGAGCCGTATCGCGGCACATGGATACCGACCCATGCTGAGCGCGCAACCGCCACGACGTTCGGTCTGGACGGTCTATGCCATACCTTGCAGGATCTGACGCGTTTCGACTTCGGACAACCGGCGCCGAAGGCGCCAAAGGACGAAATGTTCGTCCCCGACTCGCTGACGAACCCGTGTATCTGCGCTTCGCGCTCAAGGTGACGCTGGCCGCATTGATCTGCTACGTGTTCTATCACGGCGCGCAGTGGGACGGCATCCATACCAGCCTGCTGACCTGCGTGATCGTCGCGTATCCCAGCACGGGCGCGTCGTTCCAGAAAATGATGCTGCGCTGTGGCGGCGCACTGATCGGCGCGCTGCTCGCTTTGCTCACGACCATCGTCATCATCCCCCGCCTCGACGGCATCTTTGGCTTTCTGCTGATGCTCGCCCCGATATTCTTCGCGGGTGCGTGGGTGGCCACGGGCTCCGAGCGCTCGTCCTATATCGGTACGCAGTTCGTGTTCACCTTCGCGATGGCCACGCTGGAAAACGGGTTCCGTCCGTCTGCCGATCTGGGCGAGATTCGCGACCGCGCGATCGGCATCCTGATTGGCATCGTCGTGTCGGCCGTGGTCTACACGTTCATCTGGCCCGAGAGCGAGGTGAATACGATCCGCCAGAAACTCGCCGATGCGCTGCGCGAAGCAGGCAAGCTCATTCGTCACCCCGAGTGTGCGGGCGGTTCCGAACAGCTGGGCTATCTGCAACAACGCGTGGCCTGCTGGAACGCGCTCAAGAACTGCGAAGACATGGTGGAGCGCGTGGCAATGGAAGTCAACCTGCCATCCGCCACGCGACAAGCGATGCTGCAACGCACGCGCGACGTTCTGGATGGCGGCCGGCAGATTGTCGATCAATGGGACGTCTTGCGTGACAGGCTGGGTGCCGAAGGCCATGAAGAACCTGTCGCAGATCAGGCATGGGACGCGTGGCGTCAGCAGGCAGCAGAAGCACTCGACCACTACGCCGACGGGCTGGCTGCGCAGCCGCCCGTGGCTGCCCCGCCCCGCTCGCTGCCCGTTGCTCCATCCGCCAACCCGCCATCGCCCCTCGCCACACAAGCGTGGCAACTGGCCACGCAGATTATCGAACTACCGGATTGGACGACGACGGTTGCTTCCGGCATCGACACCGCCGCTACGCAACCGGGAAAGAGCATTTGACATGGCAAACTCACTCTCTCGCTTCAGGCTCGACATACTGATCTGCTGCACAGCGTTGCTGTCGGGCTGCGCGTTAATCCACAACGACACTGCGCCGCACGTGCAGATCGCGCCCGAACAGATCCGGCTTGCCGACGACATCCATCTCGCCCACGACGGCTGGCCCGACGCCCAATGGTGGAAGCGCTACGACGACCCGCAACTCGACACGCTGATCCAGCGCGCCCTGGCAGGCTCTCCGACTATCGCGATGGTGCGCACGCGTGTCACTCAGGCGGGGTCCCAGGCGGACGTGCTCCGTGCCGGCACGGGCCTGCAAATGGCCGCGTTCGCGCTGATCAACGAGCAACGCGCATCGGCAAACGGTTTTCTGGGTCCTTATGCGCTGAATCTGCCGCGTCTCGGCATCACCGGTCCGTGGTACACGGAAGGCGCGCTCGGGGCGGTCGCCGATCTGAATATCGATTTGTGGGGCATGCACCGTTCGGCCGTCGAAGCCGCGCTCGGTGTGCAAAATGCGCGGATCGCCGAAACGGCCGCCGCGGAACTGGACATTTCGTCTGGCATCGCACAGCTCTACTACAGCATGCAGACCACGTACCGGATGCTCGATTTGCTGCAACAAACGAGGGATGCACTCGACTACGCGGTCGACGCGCATCGAGGCAAGGTCCAGCACGGACTGGAAGCGAACACGCCATTGCATGGCGCGCGCGCGCAAGTGCTGGCCGTCGACCGCCAGATCGTTGCAGCACAAGGACAGGTCAAGGAACTGCGCGAATCGATCCGGGCGCTGGTCGGCGCGGGACCCGATGATCTGAACGACATCCACCCCGTGCCGTTGCCGCAAGTGGAAGCGAGCCTGCCACGTACGCTGCAATACGAACTGCTCGCCCGACGCCCCGATCTTCAGGCCATGCGCTGGTACGTGCAATCGTCCTTCAGCCAGATCGATGCCGCCAAGGCCGCTTTTTATCCCAGTCTGGACATCAAGGCGTTGATCGGTCTCGACTCGCTTCACCTCGACAAGCTCTTTCGCAGCGCCAGTCAACAGATCAACCTGATACCGGGTCTCTACCTGCCGATCTTCGACGGCGGCCGTCTGAACGCCAACCTGCATGGCACGCGCGCCGCCAGCGACATGCTGATCGAGCAATACAATCAGGCGGTGCTCAACGCCGTGCGCGACGTCGCCGTCAGCAGCAACCGTCTGCAGGCGCTTGATGACGAGCGCGCACTCCAGATGGAAAAGATCGGCGCAACCCGATTCGCGCAAGAATCAGCCGAGGCGTACTACACGCGTGGTCTCGCGAGCCGTCAGATTGCAACCGAGGCCCGCCTGCCCGTGCTGGCTGAACAGATGGCGCTTTTGCTGCTCGATGGCCAGCGCCTTGAGCAAGGTATCGCGTTGACGAAAGCGCTGGGTGGCGGCTATACGAGCGACACCGCCAAACCTTGAACTGCCCGCCCGGGCTACGCGAGTTGCGAGTGCGTTTGGTCCGTCGTCTCGACAACCAGAAGCCCCGCCCGCAATCCAGGCTTCACAGTCGCGTTGGGAAACACGATGCGCTCCTCGTCGTGGCGCACGACATAGCGATAATCGCCATCGCGCGCGAGAACCGTATCGCGCGTGAAGGCCGTGAAATTGGCCACGTCTTTCGCGAGCAACAACTCGAACGAATCGCTTTGCTTGGTGATCTGATCGATGACGGTAAAGACACGCGGCAGCGGCAAGGAAGCATCGCCTGGCTCACCGGCAATCAGCTGGCGCAACGCTGTATCGGCGGAGGCAAATCGCGCAAGATCGTTCTGCCCGAAGGGACGAACCTTCCCCAGCTCCAGCGTGCAGGCATCCGCACCGCAAACCTCGGAGGTGAAATGCGAGTACGTATTGCCTTTGGTGGTATGCAAGAGCACAGCCGCTATCCGCGCATCACGCAGCCATTCGAACATCGCGCGCGACAACGGCGCACCCGTATGCGGCAGCAGCGCGAACTGCTCGAACACGGAAGCGCGAATCGCAGTGTGCAGATCGACATGCCATCGCGCGCCTGGCGCGTCGGATGCCTCGGCGAAAAACTGCTGCGCGATACGCTCCAGCGCCACTGCACGCGGCGCCTCGTGACTCGTGGGCAACTGCGCATGACGTCCGCTGAACAGCCGGTTTAGATCGTCGTCGATATAACGGCACGACTCGCGCATCGCCTGCACGTTGCCGAGTATCACCAGCACCCGGCAAGCAAGCGCAGCGCGTCCCTGTGCGATGTCGCGCACCACAAACGACAGCAGTTCGATCGGCGCGGTCTCGTCGCCATGAATGCCCGCCGACGCCAGCACGCTGCGACCCTCGCCATCCGCCAACCCGGCGGGCTCGAACTGCAGCACACCGTCGTCGATCCATGCCCAACGCACGCCGTTCGCGCACACGCCCTCGCGCGCATCGTCGGCGGGCCGATGGCCGGCCAGCGTGAACGCGAGGAAATCGTCGAGCATCGCCGGCACGGACGGATTAGCGCTGGAAGTCATACAGCGAACCCAGACCAAGAATCTGCGTCAGTTCATCGAGGGCCGTGCGCGACTCGATCAGCAATTTCGGATCGGCGAGATCGGTCGGCGCGAGGCGGTCGCGATAGTGCGTCTCGATCCATGCATCGAGACGCGTGAAGAGCTTGTCATCGATCCACACGCCCGGCGCCACCGCGCCCCGCTCCGCTTCGTTCAGCACGACACGCAAGCGCAGGCAGGCCGGGCCGCCGCCGTTCTTCATGCTCTCGCGCAGATCGAACACCAGTACATCGTCGATGGGCGCCGTGCTGGCGACCAGCTCGTCGAGATAAGCCGCCACGCGCGGATTCTCACGGGACTCCTGCGGCACGACCAGCACCTGCTTGCCGCTGGTTCCGTCGTTGAGCAACAGCAACTGGCTGTTGAACAGATACGACGACACGGCATCGGCGACGCTCACCTGCGCATCCGGCACTTCGATCACGTTGAACTCGCCGTTGAACTTCGAGAGCTTCGAACGCAGTTCGTCGTACACAGCCTTTTGCTCGACAAACGCAAGCTGATGGCAGAACAGCGTGCGCGCATTGCCAACCGCGATCACATCGTTATGAAACACGCCCGCGTCGATCACTTCGGGCGTCTGTTGCGCGTACACGGTCGCGTCGTCGGCAAGACCGTGACGGTGCGCAACCGCGCGGCTCGCCTCGAACGTCTGACGCGCGGGATAGCGCTTCGGCTCCGGCCCGCGGCGATATTCGCTGCGTCCGTACACGAAGAACTCGACGCCCTTCGCGCCATATTCCGCGCAAAAACGCGTGTGGTTCGCCGCGCCTTCGTCGCCGAGCGCGGGCGTGCCGGGCAATGCCTCGTGCACGACGAAGTGTGATGGGTCGGCGAAAATCGCGCGCAGCGTGCGGCGCGTCGCTTCATGCTCGATCGCGCGATGCAGCTTGCTGGTCAGGTTCGCGGGCGTGAAATGCACGCGGCCATCCTGCGTATCCGCCGAGGGGCTGACCGTCGCAGCATTCGCCGTCCACATCGCGGATGCGGAACTCGCCGCCGCGAGCAGCTCCGGCGCGTTCTTCGCGACGCGCTCGATCACGCTCGCGTCGTCGCCGGAAAAACCGAGCTCGCGCAACAGGCGTATCGACGGGCGCTCTTGCGGCGGCAGCACGCCCTGTTTGAAACCGAGGTCCGCGAGCTGCTTCATCTTGCGCAGGCCCTGCTTGGCAGCGGCCTTCGGGTTCGCGACGGACTTGTCGTTGTTCTGCGACGCGACGTTGCCGAACGACAGCCCCGCGTAGTTGTGGGTCGGTCCGACAAGTCCGTCGAAATTGGCTTCAGTGGCTTGCATCGTCGATCCTTAGAAATGAAGACCCGGCGACACGCTCGCGGGCATTTGCAGTTGCGCGCTTTCGACAGAGGCCATCGGGTACGCACAGTAATCGGCCGCGTAGTACGCGCTCGGCCGGTTGTTGCCCGAGCGGCCCGTGCCGCCGAACGGCGCCGCCGAAGAAGCGCCATTGGTCGGCCGGTTCCAGTTCACGATGCCGGCGCGGATCGCGCGCTGGAAGTGCGTCCACAGCGCTTCGTCGTCGGCGAGCAAGCCCGCGGACAGGCCGAACTCCGTGTCGTTCGCACCCGAGATCGCTTCGTCGAACGAGCCGTAACGGACGATCTGCGCGAGCGGCCCGAAGTGTTCTTCGTCCGGCAGGTTCGTCACATTCGTGACGTCGAGAATGGCGGGAGAAACGAATCCGAGCTTCGGATCGCGCTGCTCCATCTTCAGCAGCGGCTTCGCGCCATCCGCAATCAGACGTTCCTGCGCTTCGACCAGACGCGCCGCCGCACGCGCCGAAATCACCGCGCCCATGTACGGCTGCGGATCGGCGTTGTACTCGCCCACGGCAATGCGCGAACTCACTTCGACGAGACGCGCGAGGAACTGATCGCCGAACGCGTCGTTCGGCACGAAGATGCGGCGCGCGCACGTGCAGCGCTGCCCTGCCGACAGGAACGCCGATTGAATCGTGTGATGCACGGCGGCATCGAGATCGGCGACGGGCGCGACCACGAGCGGATTGTTGCCACCCATCTCCAGCGCGAGCACGATCTCGGGACGGCCGCCGAACTGCTTGTGCAGCAGCGTGCCCGTGTCGGAACTGCCCGTGAAGAACAGGCCGTCGATCTGGCGATGGTTCGCGAGCGCAACGCCCGTGTCCTTCTCGCCCTGCACGAGGCTCAGCACGCCCGCGGGCAGGCCTGCATCGCGCCACACCTCGACGGTCAAGCGCGCCACGCCCGGCGCGAGTTCCGAAGGCTTGAACACGACCGCGTTGCCCGCGATCAGCGCTGGCACGATATGTCCGTTCGGCAAATGGCCGGGGAAGTTGTACGGCCCGAACACAGCGACGACGCCATGCGGACGATGACGAAGCACTGCTGTGCCGTCGGCCATCGCGGCGCGCCGCTCGCCCGTGCGTTCGTTGTACGACTGGACCGAGATGTCGACCTTCGCCGCCATCGTCGCGACTTCCGTGCGCGCTTCCCACAAAGGCTTGCCCGTTTCGCGGCCAATCGCCTCGGCAATCGATTCCTTGCGCTCGTTGATCAACGCAGCGAAGCGGCGCACGACAGCGACGCGCTCGTCGAGGCTAACGGCCGACCACAACGCGAACGCACGGCGCGCGCTCATCACGGCGCGATCGACGTCTTCCGCCGACGCGCTATTGCCTTCCCACACCGTCGCGCCCGTGCCCGGGTTGCGCGATGCGAATGCGTGTCCTGTGCCGGCGACCCATTCGCCGTCGATGAAAAGCTCGCTCATGTCAGTCCTTATTTCTGTTTCAGGGGCAGCACGCGCACCGGCTCGCCTGCCTTCACGTTCAAAGCCACCGCTTCGTCCGCCGTCAGACGGAACACGCCGTGGTCCACGACACCCGCCGCGACGCCCGTGCGGAAATCGTCCAGCGACGTGTTCGAGACGAGCGAACGGGGGCCGCCCTCCTGCGCTGCGACGGCAGCAATCTCGACGGGCACGACGACGCTCTCGCGCACCGTGCGCAGATCGGCGACGTGGCATTCGAGCACAGGACCCGCATCGAAAATATCGACGTGATTCTCGTAACGCAGCCCTTCCGCTTCGAGCATCTTGCGCGCAGGCAACGTGTCGCTATGCGTGAGGCCGATGGCCTGCTGCGCTTCGTCGGGCAGCAGTTCGACGTACACGGGAAAACGCGGCATCAGCTCCGCGAGGAACGACTTGCGGCCGTGCGAGCTGAGATAGTCGGCGGCATTGAAATCGATCTGATAAAAATGCGAGCCGACCGCGCGCCAGAACGGCGACGTACCGTCGGAATCGAAATGGCCGCGCAGCTCCGCGCAGATGCGCTGCGGAAAGCGCTCGCGAAACTGCGCGATGAACATGAAGCGCGAGCGCGACAGCAGACCACCCACGCCATGTGCGCGATAACGCGGGCTGAGAAACAGCGAGCACACTTCCGCGTAGCCCGTCAGGTCGTGCGAGATGTTGAGCGCACGCATGCGCGTCCAGATGCCGAGATCCTGCGACGCATGCACGACCGTGCTCACGCGATAGTTATAAAACGGCTGCTCGAGTCCCACGGCTGTTTCGATCCCGCAGACACCGGCAATGTCCTTCGTCTGCGAATCTTCCATCACGAAGAAGTAACCCTTTTCGTGCGGCACGGCCTTGTCTTCGAGCGTGCGACGCACGCGCTCGACGCGCTCGGCGAGCGCATCGCGATCCGGCTTGAAGGTCGTGAGACCGGGACCCGTCTCCTGAGCGAGCGCGACGAGCGCGTCCACATCGCCCGTCTGCACGACGCGAACGACGATCATTGTGCTTCTCCCGTGGTGTGTGTCGGTTCCTGCTGATGCAGCGGCACGCAGCGCACCGTATCGCCGTCCTGCACGTCGAGCGCATGGCGCGCGGCAGCCGGCAGCGGCGCGCCGCCGTCCGTCTGCGCGGGCAGATCGGCGAGCACGCAGCGGAATTCGCCCGGCTTGTTGCTCGCGATCAGATACGTCGCGCCCTGTTGCGCCGATGTTTCGTGCACGGTGCGCGTCTCGTTGCGCTTCACGCACGCGCTGCGTTCTATTTGCGCGGTCAGCACGGGGCCGGCATCGAAGATATCGACGTAGCGGTCCGTCTCGAAGCCTTCTTCCATGTGGATGTCGTACGCGAGCAGCGCCTTTTCGTCGGGCTCGCCGAGCACGCGCTGCGCAGCTTCGGGCAACAGCGGCACATAGATCGGATAGCTCGGCATCACTTCCGCGATGAACGTGCTGCTGCGGCCGCCCGACTGCACTTCGATATCGGCGAAATTGCGGCCGAAGAACTTGCGGCCCACGGCTTCCCAGAACGGCGACACGCCCGTATCGTCCGTCACGCCGAGCAGCAGCGAGAACACTTCGGACGTGAAGCGCTTGCGGTTCGCGGCGATGTACATCATCCGCGCACGCGACATCAGATGCGCGGCGGCATCGCCGCGCATCGCCGGGTCGATATAGAAACCGGCGAGACGGCTCTTGCCCGTCAGTTCATGCGACATCGTCAGCGCGTGAATCTTGCGGTTAACGTGCAGTTCGCGCGACGCGTGAATGAGGGCGTCGTTGCGGAACACGTAGAACGGCTCCGAATAGCCCGCTGCCGCGACGATGCTCGACGTGCCGTGCAGCTTGCCCGTCTCGCTGTCTTCCAGCACGAAGAGATAGAACTCCTCGCCCGGAAAATCGACTTCCGCGCGAAACGAGTCTTCCGACAACGCGACGCGCGCCTCCAGCGCGCGCCGGTCGTGCGGCAGCGAGTGCAGCACGGGCTGCGCGGTGCGCGCCATCTGTTGCAACGCGTCGAGATCGGCCAGGCGGCCAGGGCGGACGAAGAGCATCGTGGTCTCGTGTAATGTGGCTTGAAGGATTACTTCGCGAGCGCTGTTGCGCCGACGACTTCCTCGATCGCCTTTTCGAAGCGCGCGAGACCTTCGTTCATGTCGTCAGCGGAAATGATCAGCGACGGCGCGAAACGCAGCACATCGGGACCGGCCATCAGCATGATGACGCCGTGCTTGCCGGCTGCCGTGACGAAGTCTTTCGCGCGGCCCTTGAAAGCTTCCGTGAGTTCCATGCCGATCAGCAGACCCTTGCCGCGCACGTCCTTGAAGATGCCGAAGCGTTCGTTGATCTTCGCGAGCGTCGCCTTGAACTGTTCGCTGCGCGCGCGCACGCCCTCCAGTAGTTTCGGGTCGCTGACGAGATCGACCACTTTCAGCGCGATCGCTGTCGCGAGCGGATTGCCGCCGTATGTGGTGCCGTGCACGCCGACCTTGAAGTGGGCGGCGAGTTCGTTCGTGGTCAGCATCGCGCCGATCGGGAAGCCGTTGCCGAGCGCCTTCGCGGTGGTCAGGATGTCGGGCGTGACGCCCGTGTCCTGATACGCATAAAAGAAGCCCGTACGGCCGACGCCCGTTTGCACTTCGTCGAAAATCAGCAGTGCGTTGTGCTGGTCGCAGGCTTCGCGCAGCGCTTTCAGGAACGCGGGATCGGCGGGGATCACGCCGCCTTCACCCTGCACCGGCTCGACGATCACCGCGCAGGTTTTCGGGCCGATCGCGGCGCGCGCCGCTTCGATATCGTTGTAAGGCAGGTGCCTGATGCCGGCGGGCACAGGGCCGAAGCCTTCCGAGTACTTCGGCTGTCCGCCGACGCTCACCGTGAAGAACGTGCGGCCGTGGAACGACTGGGTGAACGAGACGATTTCGTCCTTCTGCGCGCCGTGGCGGTCGAAGGCGACGCGGCGCGCGAGTTTCAGGGCGGCTTCGTTGGCTTCCGCGCCAGAGTTCGCGAAGAACGCGCGGTCGGCGAAAGTCAGCTCTTCGAGGCGTTTTGCGAGGCGCAGGACGGGCTCGTTCGTGTAACCGTTACCGATATGCCACAGCTTGGCGCCCTGATCGTGCAGAACCTTCAGCAGTTCGGGATGCGCGTGGCCCAGCGCCGTGACGGCGATGCCGCCCGCGAAGTCGATGTAGTCCTTGCCTTGCGTGTCCCATACGCGGGAACCGGCGCCGCGGTCCGGTACGAAAGACGCTGGCGCGAAGACGGGGACCATGACTTCGTCGAAGGTCTGGCGGGTGACATTTTGGTCGTGCATGGCGGGGCCTCGGGGTTTGGTCACTTTGACGGTTCTTAGTTTAGGTGACAGTGGGCGGGGCGTCTTGCGTGGAAGCGACGGGTTCTTTTTTTATGTCTGCGACGCTGGGGGTGGGTTGGGGGTTTTTGTTGCCTTGCGGCGATGGGCGGTTTGCCTTGTTTTTTGCTGGTATCCGGGGGGGGTGCCCCTATGTGATTCGTCAAGCGGTAGGGGCGGATTTTGGTTGGTAGAGGGTGCCGTCGCGCAGCATGGCGAACAGCACGTCGCAGCGTCGTCGAGCGAGAGCGATGAGCGCCTGATTGTGGCGCTTGCCCTGCTGGACCTTGCGCGTGTAATAGTCCCTTGAGATCGGGTCTCGCAGGGCAGCAAAGGCCGAGAGGAAGAGCGCTCTCTTGAGTACCTTGTTGCCCCGTCTGGACGGGTGTTCGCCACGGATGGACGAGCCCGAGCGTCGGGTCACCGGGGCGAGGCCGGCGTAGGCGGCGAGATGCGCAGCCGATGCGAAGGCTTTGTGAGCGACTTCAGTGAGGAGTCTGGCGGCGGTCCTGACGCCGACTCCCGGCATGCTGGTCAGGACCGGCCAAAGAGGGTGTGCGTGCACCAGACGTTCAACTTCGCTGGCAACCTCCTCGCGTTGCTTGCGCAAGGATGCGAGTTGCTGGGCAAGACGCGGCATGACGATGGTTGCGGCCTGAGTACCGGGCACGATCACAGCCTGTTCGCTGAGCGCCTGGACGATGTCGGAAGCCAGGCTCTTGCCCATGCGAGGTGCGAGTTTGGTGAGGCGGTTGGCGAGTGTTTTCTCGCTGGCTGAGGCGAGCTCGGCGGGTGACGGGTATCGCTCAAGCAGATCGAGCACGGCCGGATGGTCGAGCCGCGGCCCCACGACCCTTTCCAGCGCCGGATGGATCTGGGTGAGCAGACCTCGAATGCGGTTGCTGGTCTGCGTGATCTGGGCCGCCAGATCGTCGTCGAAGCCGCACAGCATGGTGAGTTCGGCGAGTGGTTCGTCAGCCAGCCGAAGTGAGCGCAGCGTATGCGGCATTGAGCGCGCGGCTTCAGCAATGATGGCGGCATCGCGAGCATCAGTCTTGGCTTCACCGGCGTGCAGGTCGGCGATGCGGCGCATAGCCAGACCCGGTAGATATGCGACCAGAACATCTTCATCACGGGCGACTGCCACGGGCAACGCGCCGATGGTGGCGGGTTGATCGACGACGAACAGGAGCTGGCCGTGCGTCTTGAGTTCGGTAATGAGGGCGCGCAGCTTGGCCTCATCGTTGGGCAGCGCCTTGTTGTAAAGGCGCTTTCCGCGCCGATCGAGGGCGACGGCGTGATGGTGGCCTTTGCCGACATCGACGCCGACGAATACATCGACAGAGCTATGTTGTTGGTTTTCTTGCATCGAAGGCTTTGCAGGTTGAACGGTTTGGCCTGCAACATCGGTGGCAAGTCTCGGCATCCACGTTACGGACGGCCTCAAGATATCCTGGCCGAGCCCCTATTAGCGATCACCAGCCACCCACCAGGCCCGGTGACAACACCCCCCGGATCATGACTGCGACTGGGGGCGAGAATCATGCCGGGCCTAGCTGGCCAAATCCTCGATTGTCGAGGAATGAAGATAGTAACGGGGGGAGCCTTCGCGGCGCGGGCGATGCCGTTTGGGGCTTTTTGCCTTTGCGCTGGCATCCGCGTTTTGCCTTCGTGGCACGGCCGGTTTGGTTGTTCTAGCCCTTGCGCTGGCATCCGCGATTTGCCTTCGTGGCACGGCCGGTTGGTTGTTCTAGCCCTTGCGCTGGCATCCGCGTTTTGCCTTCGTGGCACGGCCGGTTTGGTTGTTCTAGCCCTTGCGCTGGCATCCGCGTTTTGACTCGTGGCACGGCCGGTTTGGTTGTTCTAGCCCTTGCGCTGGCATCCGCGATTTGCCTTCGTGCTTCAGGCGTCGCCCCTATGCGGGGCGGCACCTACTTTTCTTTGCCGCCGCAAAGAAAAGTAGGCAAAAGAAAGCGGCTCACACCGTCAACTCTTCTTCCTGCCTGAGGGCCCCCAACGGCCCCGTCCTTCACGCGGTAACGCAGTTGTTCACGTGCGTTGCCAACGCTCTCTCTGTACGCCTCACCCGCTTCATGCACCCGCGTCGCAGCACGCCGTGCCAGATAGTCCTCCGCCGCCCAGGTGGCAAACTGTGTGTAGGCCGTAGCACCTCACACGCCTCACTTCGGACCGATAGCACACGCGTTCCCCCATGTAAGAGCGCCAAGTTATACGCTGCGACAACCTACACACAGTTTGCCACCTGGGCGGCAGAAACCATTCGCTGCCGCTAGCCCGTGTATGGGAGTTCGAAGCGGGTGAGGCGTTCATTCGAAGCGTTGGCAACGCGCGCCAATAGAGATGTTGCCGTGTGAAGCGTAAGACCGGTTGGGGGCCCTCAGGCAAGAATAGGAATGAGCGGTGTTAGCCGCTTTCTTTTGCCTACTTTTCTTTGCGGCGGCAAAGAAAAGTAGGTGCCGCCCCGCACAGGGGCGACGCTTGAACAGCAAACACCGTAACGCGGATGCCAGCGCAAGGGCTAGAACAACCAAACTGGCCGTGCCACGAAGGCAAATCGCGGATGCCAGCGCAAAGGCAAACACACCGCGCCGAAGCTCGCGCAGCAAACACCATAGCGCGGATGCCAACGAAAACACCAGCAAACCACCCCAGCGTCGCAAGACAAAAAAACCTAAACCTCTTGATCCGGCGGCTCAATCAACGCCGCGGGCCGCGGCTCGCTAATCGCCGCACTGCCACCGCTGCCATGCTGCTTCTCGATGAAATTCCTCCGCTCTTCACGCGGCGTAACGCCAAATTTTTCCCGATAAGCATTAGAAAAATGCGCAGCAGAAGAAAACCCACATGCAAGGCTAATCTGCACAACAGACTTACTAGTCCGCTGCAACTGCGTCCGCGCCTTCGCAAGGCGCAAACCGAGGTAATACTTCGACGGCATCGACCCAAGATACTGCCGAAACAGCCGCTCCAGCTGCCGACGCGAAACGCCAACAAGCCCAGCTATCTCATCCGAAGTCAACGGATCCTCAATATTCGCTTCCATCAACAGCAAAGCATCATTCAACCGAGGATGCCGCTCGCCCGGCGCCGTCACGAACGGAATCCGCTGACGTTCCTCGCCGGACCGCAAGGTCCCCACGCCCATCGTATCGGCGATACGATCAGCCAGTTCAGGCCCATGCTCACGCCCAATCATGGCCAGCATAAAATCGACGGTCGCCTGCCCACCCGCGCAGGTCGCGCGATCATGATCGATCTCGAAGATCTGCTGCGTGACAATCGACCGCTCGAATTGCTCCGTGAACTGCTGATACGTCTCCCAGTTCACGCTGACGCGATAGCCGGAGAGTTGCCCCGCCATCGCCAGCCACCACACGCCGTGGTGAATACCCGTCACGAGCGGCGTACGCTGCCCAACCCGCGACAGACTGGCAAGAAACATCCGGTAATCCGCAAACTGCTGAAAGCGCTCACTAACGAGAATCAGCCAGTCGCACGAAATCGCATCGCCGAATGCGGTATCGGCAGGCCACTGCGCGCCGCCCGCGAGCGGCACCGGCCGTCCGTCCCACGAGCACACCTGCCAGCGGTACAGCGCGCGGCCATCAATCTCATTGGCGAGATTCAGCGCATCGACAATAGGCCCCACGCCCGACATCGAAACGGGTGGCAACGCGACAATCGCGACCTGAGTCGTGCGTGCCGGACTGGACGACGGACGTGGCATTAACGTGTGCTGCGGGACGCCCGCTTACTTGAGACTGCCCGACAGGAACTGCTTCAGCCGCTCGCTCTTCGGCGTGGCCAGCACCTCGGACGGCACGCCTTCTTCCTCCGTGCGGCCCTGATGCAGGAACATCACATGGTTCGACACGTTGCGCGCAAAGCCCATTTCGTGCGTCACGACGATCATCGTGCGGCCTTCTTCGGCGAGCTTCTGCATCACCTTCAGCACTTCGCCGACCAGCTCGGGATCGAGCGCGGAAGTCGGCTCGTCGAACAGCATCACGTCCGGGTTCATCGCCAGCGCGCGCGCAATCGCCACACGCTGCTGCTGCCCGCCCGACAGATGCGACGGATATTGCTTCTCCAGACGCGGTGCGAGACCGACCTTCTCCAGATACTCGCGCGCGCGCTCTTCGGCTTCCTTGCGCGACAGGCCGAGCACGTGAAGCGGTGCTTCGACCACGTTTTCCAGCACGTTCATGTGCGCCCACAAGTTGAAGTGCTGGAACACCATCGCGAGCTTCGTGCGGATGCGCTGCAGCTGCTTGTGATCCGCGACCTCGAAGTTGCCGTGACGATCGACCTTCGTGCGCACCGCTTCGCCATCGACGACGATCTGACCGGCGTTCGGCCGCTCGAGAAAATTGATGCAGCGCAGGAACGTACTCTTGCCCGACCCGCTCGCACCGATGATGCTGATCACGTCGCCCTTGTTGGCATTCAGCGAGACGCCCTTCAGCACTTCGTTATCGCCATAGCGCTTGTGGATGTCCTGCACGGCGAGCTTGCAGGCTTCCGTTTGAGTCGTGTGGAGCAAGGTGCTCTCCCAGAGTGAAGACGGGTGAAACGGTGCTTACGTATTACGGGCTCTCGGCCGGTCAACGCCGCACGGCCAGATACGCAAGCCAGTGGCGCTCGGCGCGCCGGAACAACGCAACCAGCGCGAACGATACAGCAAGATAAATCAGCGCCGCGAGCCCGAAAGCCTCGAACGAGCGGTACGTCGCGGAGTTCGCATCGCGTGCGACCTTCAGCACGTCGGGCACAGTCGCCGTGAAGGCGACGGTGGTCGCGTGCAGCATCAGGATCACTTCGTTACTGTACAACGGCAGCGCGCGGCGCAGCGCGGACGGTATCACAATCCGCCGGTACATCGTGAACCAGCTCATGCCGTAGGCGCGTGCGGCTTCGACCTCGCCGTGCGAGGTCGCGCGGATCGCGCCCGCGAAGATCTCCGTCGTGTACGCGCAGGTGTTCAACGCGAACGCGAGAATCGCGCAGTGAAACCCGCTGCGGAAGAACGAATCGAGCAGCGCATGCGAGCGCACGAACTCGAGGCTGTAAATGCCCGTGTAGATCAGCAGCAACTGCACATAGAGCGGCGTGCCGCGAAACACGTAGGTGTAGAGGCGCACGGGCGTCGACAGCCAGCGCTTTCTCGATACCCGCGCCACAGCTAGCGGAATCGACGTCACGAAACCGATGCCGATCGATGCGACCAGCAGCCACAATGTGACGGCAAGACCCGAGATACGTTGCCCGTCCCAGTAGAGGAACGCGCGCCAGAACTGGTTGAGAATGTCGATCATGATCGTCTCCTGCGCGTGGCGCGAATTAGAGTTCGGCGTGTCGAACGCCGATCGAATAGCGCTTCTCCAGCCAGATCAGCACGAGGTTCGACACGGTCGTGATGGCCAGATAGATCGCCGCGGCAACGAGGATGAAGAAGAACATGTTGAACGTGCTCTTGCCGGCGTCCTGCGCGGCCTTGACGACATCGGCGAGTCCGATGATCGACACCAGCGCCGTCGCCTTCACGAGCACCTGCCAGTTGTTGCCGATGCCCGGCAGCGCGAAGCGCATCATCTGCGGGAACATGATGCGGGCGAATACGCGCGCGCCGCTCATACCGTATGCCGCGCCCGCTTCGAGCTGGCCGCGCGGCACGGCGAGAAACGCGCCGCGAAAGGTCTCGGTGAAATACGCGCCGTAGATGAAGCCGAGCGTCAGCACGCCCGCGACGAACGGGTCGATGTCGAATTGCGGCAGGTTCAACGCGTCGGTCAGGTTGTTGACGGCGATCTGGATGCTGTAGAACAGCAGCAGCATGAGAACCAGGTCGGGCACCGAACGGATCAGCGTCGTGTAGCCCGTCGCGATCGCGCGCATCGGCCGGCTCAACGACAGCTTCGCCGCCGCGCCGACCAGCCCCAGCACGACGGCCGTCGCCAGAGAAAGAACCGACAGCTCGATCGTCTTGATCGTGCCTTCGAGGAGCACCGGGCCAAAGCCATATAAGAACACGCGTGTCTCCTTTGAGGTTATCCGGACAGCCACAACGAACTGCGGCATGGCGCGGATACTCGCAAGCAAAAATAAATTGCTCAAACCGGGACATACGCTTGTTGTGCATCGCAACATCCGCGAAGGCGCTGCATGGCGGGCGTTGGACGCCCGGTATAGCGGGCGCTATCTGTTTGTAAGCGGATGGTGCGCGCATTGCGTGTGCCGCGAATTAGCAAGTTTGCGGTCGCTTTTTCGATAGACGCGCGAAGCCGCCCGCATGCTCGCAAACCCGCGCCGATTGGGGCTTTCCCTGAAAGACAGCCGCATCCGATACTGCCAGGCGCTTCCCGTGGAAGCCGTCCCGACGCACCCGCGTTAGACTGGCTTCTTCCTTCGACACCCGACGCTTCCGCGACAAGGATCGCCGCATGACACTTCGCCCCGATTCCACGACGCTCGACGCCTACACCCACGACGCCGCCCGCTACTCGCGCGAATGGCTCGATCAGCCGCCGCCCGACGACATGTATGCGCTGTGGGAAAACCATCTGCTGCCGACGGGCAAGACGGCCGATATCGGCTGCGGCAACGGGCGCGACGCCGCATGGCTCGCGGACCATGGGTATCGCGTGACGGGTTTCGATGCGTCGGAGGGTTTGCTCGAAGAAGCGCGGCGGCTCTATCCGCAGATTGCGTTTCGCACCGCGACGCTGCCGTCGCTCGCCGAGATCGACGAGCAATTCGACAACGTGGTCTGCGAAACCGTGCTGATGCATCTGCCCGTCGACGCCATCACCGATGCAGTCGACAACCTCGTGCGCATCCTGCGGCCCAACGGCATGCTGTATCTGTCGTGGCGCGTGACGGAGGGCGTGGACGCGCGCCAGCCGGATGGACGGCTTTACTCGGCGTTCGAACCGTCGCTCGTCACAGACGAGCTGACCAGCTGCGTGATCCTGTTCGCCGACGACACGACGAGCGCCAGTTCCGGCAAGCGCGTGTGCCGCATCATCGCGGCGAAGCGGTCCGAGGACTGAGCGCGTATCTGATGGGGCATCAATCGATGCCGAGACATGCGCGGATCGCGGGCAGCATCGCCTCCACGGCCGCGCGCCCTTCCGCAATCGCGGGCTCCGCACGGTGAAAGTCGAAGATACCCATACCCGCGAGGCGCGGCTGGATCAGGATGTCGGCCGGTTCGCCCGCGAGGCGGCTGCGCGTGATCCGCACCTGCATGATGTCGATGCTTTGCGCGATCGAACTGAGCATCGACGGCACGCGCGCGCTCGGCGCAGGCGCCACGCGCACATCACGCGAATGCTGTTCGGGCGAAGGCTGCAGCCAGTTCGGAAACGGCTTGCCGTTGCGCCGTAGCAAAACGGGCGGCGCAGGCGTCGCGATCGCGGGCGGCGGTGCGTCGGGATCGAGCGGCAGCGGCTCGGATTCTTCGACGGCTCGCTCGATGACGGCCTCGATCGATTCTTCCGTCGGCATGGGCGGCAGATCGACCACCGCGCCGCCGAAGTCGCGGCCATTGAGAATGTCGTTGTTCAGGTCCACGGCGATGACACAGTCGGCCCGCATGCCGCGCGCCGCCGATACGGGCACGGGGTTCGACAGCCCGCCGTCGACGAGCCACACGCCCTCATGCAGCACCGGCGTGAAAATGCCTGGAATCGCAATCGACGCGCGCACGGCATCCACCACGCCGCCGTCCTGCAGCCACGTCTCGCGGCCCGAATCGAGTTCCGTCGCGACGGCAGCGAACGGCATCTGCAACTGGCTGATCTCGCGTCCGTTGAAGCGGTTCGCAAACACCTGGATGACTTTCCTGCCGCCGAGCAGCCCGCCCGAAAAACGCAGATCGAGCAGACGCACGACCGACTGCCACGTGAGCCCCGTCACCCACTCTTCTAGCCAGTCGAGATCGCCGTTCGCATAGACGGCGCCGACCAGCGCGCCGATCGACGTGCCCGCCACGAGGTCCGGCTTGATGCCCGCGTCGTGCAGCGCCCGGATCGCCCCGATGTGCGCCCAGCCGCGCGCGGCCCCGCCGCCGAGCACGAGGCCGATGCGCTTGTATCGCCTACGTGTGGCCATTGTTGTTTTCTCCCTTGTTTGCAGGCGTTTTCTGTTTGGACCGTGGCGTTCGGCTGTCGTTTTCAGCCCTCGTTCCAGCCTTCGCTTGCGGTCGCCCTGCTCGCCCTGGCTTATCCGCCCTCCGTCAGTGCCCGCGCATCACGTCCGAGCGTGAGGTCGTGTAGACGACGTGATTGACGTCGAAGTGCACGTTGAAAAAGCCCTCTTCGGTGACGCCGCCTTCGCGCCACTTCCAGCTCCATACCGTCTCGGGCTTGAGCGGATAAACGGCTACTTCGCCGGGCTTGCCGAGCAGGCGGCGCACCTCGTCTTCCGTCATGCCGGCGCGGATCTTCGCGAAGTTCGCGGCCGTCAGCACCTGCGTGATCGACTGCAACGTGCCGTCCGGGCCGATGTCGACCATGTACGTGTTGAGGCCTTGTGGACCGCGCGGATATTCGAACCGCTTCGAGCCGTCGGTGAACTGGCGCTCGGTTTCGGGCTTGCCCATCTGGTCGCGGATCTGCGCTTCCGTCGTGATGCCGGGCGTGAGTCCTTTCAGAAGCAGCGCATCCGGTTTGACGGCGTTGAAAAATTCCTTGAGCTTTTGCACGGCTTGCTCGCTCTGCTGGTCGTCGCAGCCGGCGAGCGCGGACAGCGCGCCTGCCATGGCCACGGAAAGCATCATGTTGCGCAACGAGGTGCGATTAACCATCTTCGATAACTTGCTAGACACAAATGATGTGAACGACACAGAGCATAACCCGGTCGACAGCCGGATCGCGAACGATGGCTGTGCAGATGTGTATGGAAAGTTAAAGAATTGCTACGCGAGATTTCTCGTGCGCGAGAAGTGGGATCTGCGATGAACCCACGAAGAAGGCTTGCGAATGGGACCGTGGCGGTGCGTGCAGCAACATTGAAAGCGTTTCGGCCAGAAGCCACATGTGCTTCTGGCCGTGACGCAATTTTCACTGCTATGACGACCGCAAACGACAGCGGCCGCTGGCCCCTCGACTATCCGGCAAGTGCTGACAATCTAGCGTCAGGTTCGAAAATGCGCGAGAGCGCGTTTACACCGAATCGGCTGACGAATCGCATGCGATCTCGCGTGCGGCGGCCAACGATTAGCGTCGGCACGCCAGCCTCGTGATTGCGTGATGCGTGTGAAGTCGCCGCGCCGACGCGCCGGGCATCCTGCCTGCACCCGGCTGACCCGGCCGACCCGGTTCGTCCGGGTGTGCATTGCGTAGCCGACCTACGCGTGACGTGAGGGGCCGACCGGCGTCGAGGTCCGTGGAGGCCGCCGCCTCGTCACGCGGGCATGCATTGCGCAGATCCGCGTCGTTGGCGGCGACGATGACACATTAACGCCCGCGCGCGCGTGATTCCGTGCGACGGCACACGCATCGGACCTTCTCGAAGCGGCCGGAAATGCATTTCGAGCCCTGTTTTCAGGGGTTTTCTGCATCGCTGGCCGCGCGGCCTCCGATTCACGCACACGCCGACCCTGCTGCCGGCAGGGACATGATCAGCCCGCCAGCAGGAACGGGAGCGCTTTGGCACAATCCCGTTTTCCCGCACGCCACGCGGACCCGCGCTTCGTCCTTGCAAAAGACGATAGTTGGCCGCACATCGATTCCATGATCCCCTTTTCCGTCCTCGACCTTTCTCCCATCACGGCTGGCGCGAGCGCGGCCGATGCGTTCCGCAATTCGCTCGATCTCGCGCAGCACGCCGAGCAATGGGACTACAAGCGCTTCTGGCTCGCCGAGCATCACAACATGACGGGTATCGCGAGCGCGGCGACGTCGGTCGTGATCGCGCATGTCGCGGGCGGCACGAAGACGATCCGCGTCGGCTCGGGCGGCGTGATGCTGCCGAATCACGCGCCGCTCGTGATCGCCGAGCAGTTCGGCACGCTGGCGTCGCTGTTTCCGGGGCGCGTCGATCTGGGCCTGGGCCGCGCGCCCGGCACCGACCAGACCACCGCCCGCGCGCTGCGCCGCGATCTGAACGGCAGCGCCGATTCGTTCCCTGACGACGTCGTCGAGCTGCAGCGCTACTTCGCCGATCCCGTGCCGGGGCAGCGCGTGCGCGCCGTGCCGGGCGCGGGCCTGAAGGTGCCATTGTGGCTGCTCGGCTCGAGCCTGTTCAGCGCTCAACTGGCGGCCGCGCTCGGTCTGCCGTTCGCGTTCGCGTCGCACTTCGCACCGGATTACATGATGCAGGCGCTGCACGTGTATCGCGCGCAGTTCCGTCCGTCGGAGACGCTCGACAAGCCTTACGCGATGGTCGGCGTGAACCTGTTCGCCGCCGACACCCATGACGAAGCGCGCCGCCTCTTCACGTCGCTGCAGCAGCAGTTCATCAATCTGCGGCGCGGCACGCCGGGCCAGTTGCAGCCGCCCGTCGATCACCTCGGGGTGTCGGAGATGGAGTTGAGCAGCGTGCAGCACTCGCTCGCGTGCTCGGTGATCGGCGATCGCGAGACGGTGCGCGACGGCCTGCGCTCGATCATCCAGCAGACGGGCGCAAACGAATTGATGCTCACCGCGCAAATCTACGATCACGCGGCGCGGCTGCGTTCGTTCGAAATCGGCGCGCAAGTGCGCGATGAGCTCGGCGACGCTTGAGCCCGGCGGTAGCCGGTACCACGCCGGCACGCACACCCGCGTCCGTTTGAAGCGAAGGCGCACCGCTGCCTTTGTTTCGAACGCACATTCGCGTGGTCAATGGTTTCCGGCAACAGATGATTCATTCAGCTGTACGACTCGCCACCGATGAGAACGCCCGTCAAGGGGCGCCTCTCTCGTCTATCACTCGTTTTGCTGCGTTGAATCCTGCCGTCAAGGCGTCATCTTCCGTGCCGAAGACTTGATTTCCTTCCGCGACGAGCCCAATCGGCGCGCCTACCGGTCTTCTCGGGTCCACCGTGCAGATACTCACTACTGCAACGTACCCCACCGGGGGCCCATATGTGAATTCGCTTGACACAGCCCGCACAGACTCAAGCTTCACGGTGACCTCAAAGCCTTTGTACGAGTACATTTTTTCCATTGATTTACTCCCAGCCTGGCAGACCGCGAGCCGGTCGCACGCTCGAAGACAACGTAGCACAACAACATGCCGTGCAGCGCTGGTTTTTGCGGTCGGTAGCCAAGGCACAAATCCTGGCGGCTCGCGATTCGCTTGAATGCGCTCACAGCGACCGCCATCACCGTGGCTGCCTGCGGGCATGTGACGGCGCCTACAACTCAACAGTTCGGTTTGCCATGCGGTCGCCTAGACGAGGCACTGCACCGCAAAATGCCCCGACAGTTTTTCCTATCGTATCGATGAACAACGCAGGAATACGCTGCCGGGACAGAAAGCCGTTTGAACGCTCACCGATTCGCCGGCACCGCCGCCAACCCGTCCAACAACGCCTTGTGAAATGCCGCTGGGTCCTGCATCTGCGGCGCGTGGCCGAGTTCGGCGAATTCGACGAGCGTCGCGTGCGGAATCGCCTTCGCTGCCGCCTTGCCCAGCTCCGGGTAATGACCGATCCTCGCGCGTACCTCAGGAGGCGCGGCGTCCTTGCCGATCGCGGTCGTATCCGTCTGCCCGATCAGCAGCAGCGTCGGCATCTTCAGCAGCCCGAGTTCGTACACGACAGGCTGCGTGGAGATCATGTCGTACAGCAGCGCCGAATCCCACGCGACTTCCTTCTTGCCCGGCCCGCGGTACATCCCCGCGAGCATCTGCACCCACGGCTCGAAATCGCTGCGCCACTGGCCCGAGTAGTAGGTCGCCTGCTCGTAGCGGCGGATGCCGTCCGCCGTCGTCTTCAGTTCGCGCTCGTACCACTGGTCGACAGATAGCGACGGCACGCCCTTCGCCTTCCAGTCCTCCAGCCCGATGGGATTGACGAGCACCAGTTGCTGCGTCTGCGCCGGGTACATCAGCGCGTAGCGGATGGCCAGCATGCCACCCGTCGAATGTCCGACGATAGTCGCGTTCTTCACGCCAATCGATTCGAGCAGCGCATGCGTGTTGCGCGCGAGCTGCTGAAAGCTGAACTGGTAGCGCTGCGGCTTGCTCGACTTGCAAAAGCCGATCTGGTCGGGCGCGATCACGCGATAACCCGCCGTCGACAGCCGCTCGATCGTGCTTTCCCATGTCGCGCCGCAAAAATTCTTGCCGTGCAGCAGCACGACGGTGCGGCCGTTCGGATGCTCGGGCGCGATGTCCATGTAAGCCATATGCAGCGCCTCGCCCTGCGACGTGAACTCGAACTGCCGCACGGGCGCGGGATAGTTGAAGCCCTGCAACTCGGGGCCGTACGCGGGACCGTCGTCGGCGGCCGCGCTCGACGCAGGCGCGGCGGCGGCATTGACGGCTTCGGCGGCGCACGCATCGAGGCCCAGCATGGCGATGCAGGCGGACAGGGAAACGGCAACGAGGGATGAACGGAGTGTCATAGGGTGGCGAACAAAGGCAAGGACAGGAGCAAGGGAAACACAGGCCCGTCATGATGCCCGCGTCGCGGCCCGCTTGCAGCGGCGCGTGCAACGGCCTCGCCTGAAGCAGCCGCGCCCGCGCTTCAAACAGCCGTTTCAAGTCCCGCGCGGGTTCTGCGCGTGGTCCGTCCGGCATAATTTGCCCGAACGGCTGACGGCCAAACATCGCGAGGCCGCCTTTTCTACCGGCCCGCGCGCGGCCTCTCCCGCCGGACCACGCACGAATGTGGCATGGCGAACGCGGCATGTTGCGCGCGGCAGGCGCATGGTCCAGACTAATCGCTGGCCGGCGGGAACGTGCATTGCGGACGCCAGCCGACAGCCAGGGCCAGAAGCCATCGCGCAACAGACCAAGACCACAACAACAACGCACAGCGTCAGATAAAAGACAGAAAAACACAGCAACGCCGGGGCAAACAAAAGCTTCCACCAGGGCTCACCAATAAACGGAGACGCACATGGATTCGCCGGCAAGCCTCAACGATCTTCAACACACGACACTCGCCATCGTCCTCGCGGGCGGACGCGGCACGCGCCTCGGGCCGCTGACGAACAAGCGCGTCAAGCCCGCCGTGCACTTCGGCGGCAAATACCGGATCATCGATTTCGCGCTGTCCAACTGCCTGAACTCGGGCATCCGCCGGATTGCCGTCGTCACGCAGTACAAGGCGCACTCGCTGCTGCGGCACGTGCAGCGCGGCTGGGGCTTCCTGCGCGGCGAGTTCAACGAGTTCATCGACCTGTGGCCGGCGCAACAGCGCGTCGAAGGCGCGCACTGGTATCGCGGCACGGCCGACGCCGTGTTCCAGAACCTCGACATCATCCGTTCGATCGGCCCGAAATACGTCGTCGTGCTGGCGGGCGATCACATCTACAAGATGGACTACACGCGGATGGTGATGGATCACGTCGAATCGGGCGCCGATTGCACGGTCGGCTGCATCGAGGTGCCGCGCATGGAAGCGACGGCATTCGGCGTGATGCACGTCGACGAGCAGCGCCGCGTGACGGGCTTCGTCGAAAAGCCCGCCGATCCGCCCGCGATGCCCGGCCGGCCTGACATCGCGCTCGCCAGCATGGGCATCTACGTGTTCAGCGCCGACTACCTGTACTCGCTGCTCGAGGAGAACATCAGCAGCGTCGCGACGGACCACGATTTCGGCAAGGACATCATTCCGCGCGTCGTGACGACGGGGACGGCGATCGCGCATCCGTTCAGCATGTCGTGCGTGTCGTCGGACCCGAGCGTCGAGCCGTACTGGCGCGACGTCGGCACGATCGACGCGTACTGGGCCGCGAATCTCGATCTGGCGTCGACGATTCCCACGCTCGACCTCTACGACCGCAACTGGCCGATCTGGACGCACCAGGAACAGCTGCCGCCCGCCAAGTTCGTGCGCGACCTGAACGGGCTGCAAGGCTCGGGCACCAACCTGATCGTGTGTGGCGGCTGCGTGATCTCCGGCTCGCAGATTTCGCGCTCGGTGCTGTCGTCGAATGTGGTCGTGAGTTCGTTCTGTAACATCGCTGAGGCAGTCTTGTTGCCGCAGGTGTCGATCGGCGCGAGCTGCCGCCTGCGCAAGGTCGTAATCGACCGCGGCTGCCAGATTCCCGACGGCACCGTGATCGGCGAAGACCCGGTGCGCGACGGCGAACGCTTCTATCGGACCGACAGCGGCGTCGTGCTGGTGACGGCCGAGGCGCTCAAGCGGCAGTCGGCGGCTGCACGGTAGCGTCCGGCGGGCGGACACGGCAGGCACGGCGACCGCAGGCGGCACGCGACGAAGCACGACGCAGTGCGCGGCACTCCGGCGGGTGCCGCCGCGCGCTGTCGGTCTCCGTTGCGCTCCGTCAAGCTCCGTTATGCGCGCGCTGCACGGCGCGGATCGACACCGTGCGACGCACCGAAACGACACTGCGCAATCCACCGCAACCCTAGCGAACAGGACTGAAGCCCATGACGATCCGCGCGCTGCATGTCGCAAGCGAGCTGTATCCCCTTCTGAAAACGGGCGGCCTCGCCGATGTCGTGGGCGCGCTGCCGCCCGCGCTGATCGAACTGGGCGCCGACGCCCGCGTGCTCCTGCCCGGCTTTCCCGCTGTGGTAGCCGGGCTGTCGGACCTGCAGCCCGTCGCGCGGATCGGCGATCGCTTCGGCGCGTCGAACGTCAGGCTGGAGCGCGGCACGCTGAGCGCGAACGGCCTCGTCGTCTACGTGATCCGGGCGCAGACGCTGTACGACCGCGACGGCAATCCGTATCTCGACGCCGAACACGTGCCATACGGCGACAACGCTCAACGCTTCGCGATGCTCGGCTGGACGGCGGCGCAGATCGCGCAGCATCTCGACCCCGCATGGGCGCCGCAGGTCGTCCACGCGCACGACTGGCACGCGGGGCTCGCGCCCGCCTATCTGAAAGCGGCCGAACGCGAGCACGGCAAGCCCGCCGCGCGCACGGTGTTCACCGTCCACAACCTCGCGTATCAGGGCGTCTTCCCGTCGCAGCAGTTCGGCCAGCTCGGACTGCCCGCCGACTTCTTCAATATGAGCGGCGTCGAGTTCTACGGACAGATGTCGTTCCTGAAGGCGGGCCTGTTCTACAGCGACCGCATCACGACCGTCAGCCCGACCTATGCGCGCGAAATCCAGACGCTCGCGCAGGGTGGCGGGCTGGACGGGCTGTTGAGCCAGCGCTCGCACGATCTGTCGGGCATTCTGAACGGCGTCGACTATACGATCTGGCAGCCGACCACCGACTCGCTGATCGCCGCGCACTACACGGACACGCGCCTTGCCGGCAAGCGTGCGTGCAAGACCGCGCTGCAGGAGCGCTTCCATCTCGCGCCGAAAAGCGACGCGCTGCTGTTCGGCGTCGTGAGCCGGCTGACTGAACAGAAAGGCCTCGATCTGCTGCTCGCGGCGCTGCCCGAAATCATCAAGCGCGGCGGCCAACTGGTGGTGTTCGGCACGGGCGACCCGGCGCTCGAAAACGGCTTGCAACTCGTCGCGCAGGCGCATCCCGAAAGCGTCGCCGTCGAACTCGGTTTCGACGAAACGCTCGCGCATCAGATCGTCGCGGGCAGCGACGTGATTGCCGTGCCGTCGCGTTTCGAGCCGTGCGGCCTGACGCAGCTCTATGCGCTCGCGTATGGGTCGCTGCCGCTGGTGCATCGCGTGGGCGGCCTTGCTGATACGGTCGTCGACGCCTCGCTGGAAAACATCGCCGACGATCAGGCAACAGGCTTTGTGTTCGAGCGCTTCGAGCCGGAAGCGCTCACGGCCGCGATCCGCCGCGCATTCGCGCTGTACGCGCGGCGCACCGACTGGAAAGCCACGCAGCGCCGCGCGATGCGCCAGGACTTCGGCTGGGGCGCGTCGGCAGAACGCTATCTCGCGCTGTACCGCGAGCTGGTGTGAGCGGATAAGCGCGCCGCATGATCTTGCGCAACATCGGCTAGCGCATTGATGGTTCGGCGCAACACGACGGGGCCGGATCGATTCCGGCGCGCGAAAACTCATGTATCTTGTGATGAACAGAGCGTGACGCGCCCTGTCGGCGATGCGCTGTCGCGCATCGTCGTTCGTTGTTCGCCGCGCCAAAGCGGTGCATCGAAGCTGCTCATCCGTTGCGCATTCTTTCTTCCGGCGCCCTTCCCGCGCCGTATCGGTTCGACATGAAAAACGTTCTGAGCATCCAGTCGCACGTCGTATTCGGGCACGCGGGCAACAGCGCCTCGGTGTTCCCGATGCGGCGTCTTGGCGTCAATGTGTGGCCGCTCAACACGGTGCAGTTCTCGAACCATACGCAGTACGGTCATTGGGAAGGCAGTGCGATCGATGCGTCGCAGATGCTCGCGCTCGTCGAAGGGATTGGCGCGATCGGCGTGCTGCCGCGCTGCGACGCGGTGCTGTCGGGCTATCTCGGCACGCCCGAGCAGGCGCAGTCGGTGATCGAGATCGTGCGCGCCGTGAAGTCGGCGAATCCGCATGCACGCTATTTCTGCGATCCGGTGATGGGCACGTCGACGGGCTGTCGCGTCGAGCCGGGCATCCAGGAGTTTCTGGTCCGGACGATGCCCGAGGTGTCCGACGTGATGTGCCCGAACCATAGCGAGTTGCAGCGGCTCGTGGGACGCGAGATCGAGACCGTCGAGGAAGCCGTCGCGGCGTGCCGGGAGGTGATGGAGCGCGGGCCGAGGATGATGCTCGTCAAGCATCTGCTCGATCGCAACAGCCTCGCGGACCGCTTCAACATGCTCGTCGTCACGGAGCGCGAAGCCTGGATGGGACAACGGCCGCTCTATCCGTTCGCGCGGCAGCCGGTAGGCGTCGGCGATCTGACGAGCGCGGTGTTCGTCGCGCGCACGCTGCTCGGCGACTCGGTGCGTAGCGCGTTCGAGCATACGGTCGCCGCCGTGAACGCCGTCGTGCACGCGACGTGGGACGCCGGGCGTTATGAGCTGGAGATCATCGCCGCGCAGGATGAAATCGCCCGTCCGCGGGAATGGTTCGATGCGTGGGTGGTGGAGTCGGCGTAAGCAGCAGACTTAAGGCAACGGGCACGAGACACGCCTGCGTCAGCCTGACGTCCTATAATGCGTGCCGCGCGTAAAAACGCGCGGCATTTTTTATTGGCACTGGTTGACTGGCAAGAGAGGCATCGATGGACGGCACTATCCGCAGCGAACGTGAAGAGCAGTTTGAAGAGTTGTGCATCAGCGTCGACGCAGACGAGACGCACGAGCAGGAAGCGATCGAATTCTTCGAAGCGCAATTCGGCGAAGCGGATTTCGATGCCGCGCAATGGCTCGATATTGCGCTGTACTATTCGCCCGCCGTCGCGCGCGGCATCGTCGACATGGTCACGCCCGACGACAAGGCGCGCAGCAACATCGCCCAGGTGATCGCCGACAATCTCGACATCTCGTACGGTGAAGACGAGTGCCAGCAGTTCGCGGAAACCATCCAGTTCGCGCTGGCCAATGGCGTGCCCGTCGATCTCGACGTGGTGCTCGACGGTTGTCACCGCGCGATCGACGACCTCGATACGTGGGCCGAAGACGACGTGAAGGAACCGCTGCTACGTCTGCGCGAAGAACTGTTGCGTATGCAGGGCGAGCAGTGAACGCCCCGCGCTAGAACACACCTACGCACACACCTGCGCGCAGCGCTTTCGGCATCAGGCGCTGCGCGCTTCAAACGTGCCCGATCAGGCGGCACGGCAAGCGCATCACGCGGCCCTCCTCCGCGCCCTCCTGCTCGACATCCCGCTTCATCTTCGCAGCCGACGCTTAAAAACGAGCGGCGGCGCTGTGCTGAAATGCGCATCCAACATGCCGCGAACTGCCAAGACGCACGCATATTGGCTTTCTATATTCGCGCCACGGATCGGCTGCAGCACGCGGGTTGCGCGACATTCCCGGTCCGTCGACAGACGGCGCGCAATGGTTTTGGCTTTGGTGTTTTCCAGCATTGCCTTGCACACTGCATCGTCCGTAATCTCGTCCGTGTTTTTAGTCCGTGCATTGTTTGCATACGCATTGAAGGAGACCTGTCGACACACTGCATCGCGCAATCCGACCGGCAGCGCCGCGCTTTCGAATCACGCGCGGCGCGCACTGCAAGCCGGCTGTTTTTCCCATCCCTGTCTGCCGATGTAAGGAGAAACCATGAGCTTTTGCAAGACGCTGAACCCGTTTGCCGTGATGTTGGGCGCCGTGCTGTCCATCGCGCCGCTCGCCAGTTTCGCCGCCGACGAACTGCCCGTGAAAATCGGCTTCGCCGCGCCGATGACGGGCGCCAACGCCGGCTACGGCAAAGACCTGCAGAACGGCGTGCGGCTTGCCCTCGAGGAAGCCAACGCGCAGAAGATCAAGATTGGCGACAAGGTCGCTCACTTCGATCTCGTGTCCGAGGACGATCAGGCCGACCCGCGCATCGGCGTGCAGGCCGCGCAGAAACTGGTTGACCAGAACGTGTCGGGCATCGTCGGCCATTTCAATTCGGGCACGACGATCCCCGCTTCGCAGATTTATGAGCAGGCGGGCATTCCGATGATCGACCCTGCCGCGACGAACCCGACCATCACGAATCGTGGGTTTGCGAACACGTTCATGGTGATCTCGACGGACGCGCAAAACGCCGGCAACGCGGGCACGTACGCAGTGAAAACCACCAAGGCCAAGCGCATTGCGATCATCGACGACCGCACGGCATTCGGCCAGGGTGAAGCGGACGAGTTCGAGAAGGCGGTGAAGGCGGCGGGCGGCAACATCGTTGCGCGCGAGTTCACGAGCAACACGGCTGTCGACTTCAGCACGCAGCTCACGAAGATCAAGTCGACCAATGCCGATCTGATTTTCTTCGGCGGGCTCGATACGCAGGCGGCTGCGATTGCGAAGAAGATGAAGCAGCTTGGGATGACGGCGCAACTGCTGGGTGGCGGCGGCGTTGAAGACCCTGAGTTCATCAAGCTTGCTGGCGATGCGGCCGAAGGCGCGATGGCGTGGGAGTATGGCCGTCCGCTCGCGCAACTGCCGGGTGGCAAGGACTTCTCGGCGAAGTTCAAGAAGCGGTTTGGCGATGACATTCTGTCGTATGCGCCGTTCGGGTATGACGCGGCGTGGGCCGTGATCAAGGCGATGGAGACGGCGAAGTCGACGGATCCGAAGGTTTATCGCTCCGCGCTGAAGTCGATCAGTTTTGAAGGGGTGACGGGGACGATTTCGTTTGATGCCACGGGGGCGTTGAAGAGTGCTGCTTCTACGCTGTATCAGGTTAAGAATGGGGTTTGGGTTCCTGTCGTTACGAAGAGTGGGGTTTAAGGTTTAGGGTTTGGGTTTGGTTTTGCCAGCGGGCGCTGTGTTTTGGTTTGCATGGCGCTTTGCTGGCATTCGCAGGTTGTGCTTTCGCGGCGCGGACGTTGCCTATCGGTGTTCTTGCTTTTTCGCTGGCATCCGCGCTATGCCTTCGCCCTTCAAGCGTCGCCCCTGTGCGGGGCGGCACCTACTTTTCTTTGCCGCCGCAAAGAAAAGTAGGCAAAAGAAAGCGGCTCACACCGCCAACATTTCTTCTTGCCTGAGGGCCCCCGAAGGGTCTTACGCTTCACACGGCAATCACGTGACTCATGTTTGTTGCCAGCGCTCTTGCACTGCGCCTCACCCGCTTCGCGCGCCCGCGTCGCCGCATGCCATGCCAGATATTCCACTGCCGCCCAGGTGGCAAACTGTGTGTAGGCCGTAGTACTGGACACGGATCACTCCGGACCGATAGCGCACGCGTTCCACCCTGTAAGAGCGCCAAGCTATACGACGCGACAACCTACACACAGTTTGCCACCTGGGCGGCACATACCGTTCGCTGCCGTGAGCCCATGTACGGGTGTTTGAAGCGGGTGAGACGCACATTCAAGGCGTTGGCAACGCACGCAAACAGAAGGGCTGCCGTGTGAAGCGTAAGACCCTGTAGGGGCCCTCAGGCAAAAACTAGCACTGGCGGTGTGAGCCGCTTTCTTTTGCCTACTTTTCTTTGCGGCGGCAAAGAAAAGTAGGTGCCGCCCCGCACAGGGGCAACGCATGAAGCACGAAGGCATAACGCGGATGCCAGCGCAAAGGTAAAAACACCACCCAAAGCGTCGCAGACAAAAAAACCCCTACCGTGCTCTAACAACAATCTGCGCCAACGCATCCCTCTCGATCTTAACGAGCGACGCCCGAGCCAGGGCAAACTCTTCAGCACTACACACCTGGCGCCCAAACCGGGCACTCAAACGCCGCGAAATCTGCACAACCCGCGTAGCGGAATCAAACACATACCGCGATTCATAATCAAAAAACCGGTCGCGCACCACAACATCCTGCGGCATATCAGTAACGCGAACACTATCAGGCAACGCAATCTGCGCAACCTCATCAAAATCGCCGCCAATACAGACCCACGGCTGCGTCCGTTCCGGCTCGGCGAGCCAGGCCTGCACTTGCGTCGCGATCCCCCCCGACAAACTCGTCAACGCAGGCAACGCTGTCGTGCCATCAGGCCACGTGAAGTGCTCCAGCGAACCTTGCATAAAAGTCGAGAAAGGCCCCATGGTCAGCGTCACTTCACCAGGCTGCATCCGTGCAATCCCATGCAACCCCGTCTGCCGCAAGCGATCAGCGGCAATCAGTTGCCACCGCTGCCGCGTCGCGCGACGAAACACATTGCGCTCCAGTTCCGCCGACACCCCCACATCCTCGACGCGATACGTGAACGCCGCCGTGCCCGTCCGCTCGATGTCGATCTCGAGCCGCACGTTGCGTCCGCGTTCCTGCGTCGCCGGCGTGCGCGCGAGCACGCCATCGTTGACCAGCAGCACGGGCCGATCCATCGCGCCCGGCGGCAGATAACCGAAGCCGATACCACCCGCCGTCGTATCCGCATACATGCGCAGTGAAGGAATCCACGTGATCGCATGATTGATCGCGCTTGCGCCATAGCCAGGCACATCGGGCAGCGTATAGACCGGCCCGAGGTTCAGCAGCACAGCCTGACTGTCGATGCCGACGGCCGCGAGCATCGCGCCATACAGCGCGACGTGGTCCTTGCAGTCGCCATAGCGGTTGCGCAGGATATCGCTCGCCTTGTGCGGCATGGCCGCCGTCTCGCCAAGAAACAGCGCGACATAGCGAATGTTCAGGCGCACCCAGTCGTAGAGAATCTGCGCCTTCACGCGCGGATCGTCGGTGCGCGCCGTCAGCGCCTGCGCAAGCTGCGCAATCGCAGGATCGCGCCACGTCGGGTCCAGCGCCGCCGTCCGATAGCGTTCGGCAAACGACGCGAAGTCGCGAGTCGTCGAGACCATCAGGCGGTCGCCCCACGTCGCGTAGCCGACAGCGCCCGACTCGATGGGCGCATACGGCCCATGCCGATACTCGAACGTGTAACGCGTGCGGCCGTTCTCTGTGACGGGCGGCAACGCGACGTAGCCGCGCGCATCGGCATACAGCGGGACGTCGGCGGGCAAGTCGAAGATCAGTTGCTGCATATCGACAGGCCCGCGCGTCGGCTCGACGAAATAGGCAAACGTGCCGCCTTGCAACGGCAGCGCGCGCGTCTTGCGAAACGCCAGATGCACGCGCGACCCCGGCTCGACGCCCGGAAAGATCACCGTGCGCAGCACGCCGTCCTGGAAGGTCGGCGCGCCCGCCGAACGCGGCTCCTGCACGTCGCGAATGCCGTCCGGTCCTACCGGATGCGCGACGCCGTTGGGATCGATCGTTTCCGCCGCGAGCAGCTGCACCTGCTCGATATCCTTGTTGAACCACACGTAGCGTTGCGCAATATCATCGACACCGCTCGTCGTGTTCGCGCGCAGCACCGTATCGTCGTGTTCCTCGATCGAGCCGTCCTTCTGTACGACGAACAGATGCACGTCGCGCTCGATCGTCGATGGCGGAATGTCGTCGGCTGCGACGCGCTCCTGCGCGTGCACGGCGCCCGCGCCGTATGCGCAGACGATCAGCGGCAACACGGCCGCCGCGCGCAAGCGGTGCGCTCGCCGGCTCATGCCTCGCGCACCGTGTGACGACGCACGGCGAGGTTCGCGCACGCGCCGCGCTGCATGCGCCACGCACGCGGGCTCATGCCGAATTCGACGCGAAACGCGTGATTGAAGTTGGACACGTCGTTAAAGCCGCTATCGAGCGCGATATCGACGATCTTCGTGTCCTCGTCGGCAAGACGCAGCGCCGCATGGCGTAGGCGCGCGCGCAGCACGTATTGATGCGGCGTCACGCCCGTGACGCGCCCGAACGTGCGCAGAAAGTAGAAGTCGGACAGCTCGCACATCTGCGCGAGACTCGAAAGCGTATGCGGCGCATCGGGCGTTTCGTCGATCAGGCGCACGGCCTGCGTGACGCGCGACCATGCGGACGCGCTCGTCGCAATGGCACGCCGCTTCGCATCCGCTTGCGTCGCGCGCAGCGTGGCCCCGGCCAGTTCGACGGCGAGTTCGTCCCATGCCGTGCACGATGCGCGGTCCGTCGCCCCGGCGCACGCCCGCGCGATCAGGCCGGAAAACGCGCGCAACGGCGGCATGCGGCCATGCCGAAACGACGTATCGGAACGAGAAAAACCCGCGTCGGCGGCAATCCGCTCGAAGTACGCAGGCTGATATTGAAACGACACGCAACGGTCGCCGGGCGCATGCCGATGCCCGCATTCGAAGCACTCGCCCGCATTGCCGAGCAGCAGCGAACCCGGCGTGAGCAGCTCGCGCCCCGCCGCCGACCGGTAGCCGAACGCGCCCGCCGCCACGATCGCGATGCAAACGCCCGCGTGCCGCTCCTCGAACGGCCTGTCACGCGGACCGAAGGTGCACAGCACGTCCATCACCGACCAGCCGTCGCCCGCGGCAAGCGCGCGCATCTGCGTGTTGCCGGACGCGCCGAGCCTGTCGCGGCGTGCAAGCGCGGCTTCGAGATCGACGGCAATTTTTCCCAAGATGTCACCTCGGCAGGTCCGTATGCTCGTTTTATCACAACGGCGGCAAGCGCGGCGCGACGCGTTGGCCACCCTTTTTAACCAGGTTCAGCATACGGAGCAACCCGCAATGAATGCATTGGATCACGGTCCCGCTGCCGGGTTTCATGCAGCACTCGCCGCGCCCGGTCGCGCGGCTGACATCGATGCCGCCGACGACCTCTACGGCTGGCTCATCGGCAGTTGGGACATGGACGTGCTGCACTATCGCGTCGACGTGCGCGAGCGGCATCTGACGGGCGAGATTCACTTCGGCTGGGCGCTCGAAGGGCGCGCCGTGCAGGATGTCTGGATCATGCCGCGCCGCGCGGATCGCGGCGTGCGAAGCGACGGCGGCCTCGACATGTACGGTACGACGCTGCGCGTATGGGACGCGTCGATCGAAGCGTGGCGCGTCACCTACATCAACCCGTCAAGCGGACAACGCGACGAATTGATCGGCCGCAAAATCGGCCGCGATATCGTGCAGATCGGCACGCATGCGAACGGCACGCCGATCCGCTGGAACTTCACCGACATCACCGACGATTCGTTCCGCTGGACAGGCGTCGCGCTTGCCGCCGATGGCGTCACGTGGAATCTGGAAGGCGAATTCGTCGCGCGGCGCAGGCGGGGCTAGTGCATTTGCAGCGGGCCGCGCGCGGACTAGGCCTGCCGCAATTCCGCGCCCTCGTCCTTCGACAGCTTCACGAAGAAGAACAGCGAGCACAACACGGCCGCGCCGACGACGAAGAACGCGGGCGAGAAATCGCGCGCAGTGAGATGCGCGGCGCTGCCGCCATGCAGATGCGCGGTCAGCGCGAGCAGCGACGCGCCGAACGCGACACCAAGGCTCACGGAGAGCTGCTGCGCCATGCCGGAGAGCGCCGTCGCGCGGCTCATCTTCGGCTTCGGCATGTCGGAGTAGCCGAGCGTGTTGAGCGTGACCATCGCGAGCGAATTGAACAGGCCGCCCACCAGCAGCGTGCAGAAGATCAGCAGATGCGGCGTGCTGGGCTTGAATAGCCCATAGCACGCATAGAAGCAGCCCGTCATGCAGGTCGCGACGATCAGCAGCGTGCGAAAACCGATGCGCTGAATCGCCTTGGTCATCACGCCGCGCACCGCGAGCGAGCCGACCGCCGTCGCGACGCTCAGCGACCCCGATGTGAGCGGCGACAGGCCGAAGCCCAGTTGCAGCATCAACGGCATCAGGAACGGCGATGCACCAATGCCGATGCGCAGCGGCATGCCGCCGAGCACGGCCGTCCGGTACGCCTTGTAGCGCAGCAGCAAGGGATCGATGATCGCATCGACGTGACGGCGGCTATACAGCCAATACAGCAGCATCGACAGCACGCCCGTGCCCGTGAATGCGAACGTCACCCATTGCGGCACGAGCCCGCGGCCGGCCGTATCCAGCCCGCCGACGAGACCCACGAGGCCCGTCGACAGCAGCACGAAACCGGGCAGATCGAAACGCTCGTCGATGCGCTCATGCGTATCGTCGATGAACGCGAGCGCGCACAGCACGCCGATCACGCCGAACGGCACGTTCAGCAAGAAGATCCAGCGCCACGACGTAATCGTCACCACCACGCCGCCGAGCAGCGGACCGGCAAGCCGCCCCACCGCGCCCGGCACCGTGAACCACACCATCGCCGCGACCATCCGCGCGGGCGGCACGCTGCGCAGCAGAATCAGCCTGCCGACGGGCACCATCATCGCGCCGCCCATGCCCTGCAGCACGCGGAACACGACAAGTTGCGGCAGCGATGTCGCGATCCCGCACAGCGCCGATGCGAGAGAAAACAGCCCGATTGCCGAACAGAACACGCGGCGCGCGCCGAAACGGTCGGCAAGCCAGCCGCTCGCCGGCAGGAACACGGCGAGGCTGAGCAGATAGGAGGTGATCGCGAGATTCAGATGCAGCGCCTCGACGCCAAGCGAACGCGCGATGGAAGGCAGCGCGGTCGCCATGATCGACGTATCGAGGTTTTGCAGGAACAGCGGGCAGGCAACGATCAGCGGAATGATGCGGGCGCGGTCGGTCATCCCGTTCTTTTACCGCAAAACAGCCGCCGATGGCGAGTCCGGCGGCACGCGCGGTGTTACGGTTTGTTGCGCTTGCTACGGCTTGACGAGGCACGTCTCAAGCGCACGGTGCCCGTTAGCGCGCGTCTTCTTCGAGCGCGCGCCGCAACGAAAGCGCGATGCCGCGTGCCGCGAGCGTCACTTCATCGAGCGAAGGGAACGACGGCGCGATGCGCAGGTGCCGGTCTTCGTCGTCGCGTCCATACGGATACGCGGCGCCCGCCGGCGTCAGCACGAGACCGGCCTCGGCCGCGAGCGCGACCGTGCTTTTCGCATAACCCTTCGGCACGTACAGGCTGATGAAATACCCGCCTTCGGGACGATTCCACGACACGCCGGGAATATCGGCGAGCAGCGCTTCGAATGTCGAGACCACGGCGTCGAACTTCGGCCGCAGCAGCGCGCGATGTTTCGCCATCAGGCGTTCAAGCCCTTCGCGGTCGCGCAGAAAGCGCACGTGCCGCAACTGGTTCAGCTTGTCCGGGCCGATCGTGCGCACGCTCATATGCTTTTGCCACCAGCCGATATTGCGCTGCGACGCCGCGAGAAACGCGATGCCGCCGCCCGCCACCGTGACCTTCGACAGCGACGCGAACACCAGCGCGCGGTCCGCATGCCCCGCCCGTTCGCACAGTTCGACGATGTTGGGCGTGCTACGCGGCGTGTCCGTCAGATGATGGAAACGGTACGCGTCGTCCCAGAACAGCCGGAAGTCGCTCGCGGCAGCGGGCAGCGCGGCGAGTCGGTCGACCGTTTCGCGCGACCAGACCGCGCCGCTCGGGTTGCTGTAGAGCGGCATGCACCAGATGCCTTTGATCGAAGCGTCGCTTTTCACATGCGCTTCCACGGCGTCCATGTCGGGGCCGTCCTGAGTCATCGGCACGGGAATCATGCGGATGCCGAGCGCCTCGCAAATCGCGAAATGCCGGTCGTACCCGGGCACCGGGCACAGGAACGCCACTTCACCCTGCTTGCTCCACGGCGCGTGCCCCGGCATGCCGTGCAGCATCGCGAACGCGAGCGCATCGTGCATCAGTTCGAGGCTCGAATTGCCCGCCGCGACCACCTGCGCCGTATCGACATCCAGCAGTTGCGCACCGAACTCGCGCGCCTCGGGCAAGCCCAGCAAATGCCCGTAGTTGCGGCAGTCGATGCCGTCGCGCGACACGAAGCCGGCTGTGCCCGCTTCGTCGAGCAGCGCGCGCGACAGGTCGAGTTGCTCAGGCGACGGCTTGCCTCGCGACATGTCGAGCCGCATCGCAAGCTGCCGGAATTCGTCGTAAGTGGAAGGCGTCGCCATGATGTCCCCGAATGAGCGCGCTCGCATCAGGTATCGAGCGCAGTGTATGAAGCCAGTATGCCGCCGCCCCTGAGTTCAGACAAACGCGTTATATTGAACATTTCGATCAATATTTCTGATACGTACTTCAAGGGGATGCAAGCGGATGAAAGCCCTCGATCTCGACGTGCTCGCGATGTTCGTCGCCATCGCCGACACCGGCAGCTTCGTGCGCGGCGCGGCGCTCGTGCATCGTTCGCAGTCCGCGCTGAGCATGCAGATCCGTTCGCTCGAAACCGCGCTCGGTAAGCCGCTGTTCGTGCGCGGCCCGCGCAGCGTGACGCTCACGCAGGACGGCCAGGTCATGCTCAGCTACGCGCGCCGCATGCTTGCGCTGCGTGATGAAGCGTGGGCATCCGTCGTGCATCCCGACGTGAAAGGCCGCGTCGCGATCGGTGTACCGGACGATTACGCGTCGTCGCTGCTGCCGTCCGTGCTGCGCAACTTCTCGGCGACCTATCCAAAGGTCGAAATCCAGGTGGTCGGCCTGCCGAGCAACGCGCTCGAGCCGCTGCTGAAGGACAACAAGATCGACCTCGCATGCGTGACGCGCGTGAAGGGCTTTGCGGGCGAGTTCATTCGGCTCGAACCGATGGTGTGGGCAGGCACATCCACGGCGGGACGCGAAGTGTGGAAGGAGCGCCCGCTGCCTATCGCGCTGTTCGGCGTGGGCAGCGTCGCGCGCTCGAATGCGATTCAGACGCTGGAGCGCGCGAAGATCACCTATCGCACGTCGTATGAAAGCCCGAGTCTGATGGGCCTGTTCAGCATGGTCGACGCGGGCCTCGCGGTCGCGCCGCTCGCGCGCTGCGCGGTGCCCGAGCGCTTCGTCACGCTCGGCCGCCAGCACGGGCTGCCGAAGCTGCCGGAGCTGGAGATCATCCTTGCGCGCAGCGCGCGCTCGAACCGGCCGCCGTGCGACTATCTGGCCGAGCAGATCCTCAGCGAACTGCGCGACTGAACGAGGCAGCGCGCAGACGAGCGCTTCACATCGCCGCGATCAGGCGTTGCCGCGCCGCGCGATAAGCGCCGCTGTGAACGCCCGAATTCCGCGCCGCGTCGAGCAGGCCGTCGCGAGCCTGTGCGCTGGGGCCGTCGTCGGGAAACCATGTGTCGATGTCGGCCTGCGAGCCATGCTGCCCGGCAGCGCTCCGCGTACGCAGATGCGCGTCAGCGAGCATGCGCTCTTCCCACACCATCAAATGCGCGAGCCGCGCGCAGCGGCTCGCGCGCGCTGTGAACTGCGGCTCGAAACGCGTCTGCGCAATCCAATCGGGGAGTTGCTCGCCCGGCATCGGACGCGCAATCCCGTAGCCCTGCGCGAGATCGACACCGAAGATCCGCAGCGCGTCGAGCAGCGCCGGATCCTCGACGCCCTCGACTACCACCGCCTTGCCGAGCGCCTGCCCAAGCCGCGTCAGATGATGGATGAACGGCAGCACGTCGGCGGCGTCATGATCCTGCAGATCCGCGATGCTACGGTCGATCTTCACGCAATCGAACGGTAACTCGCGCAGCCGGCTCAAGCTGCTATGCCCCGTGCCCAGATCGTCCTGCGCGAAGTCGACGCCGAGCGTCTTGTAACCCGCGATCTGCTTATCGAGCGCGACGCCCTGCGGCAGCGCGCCGGACTCCAGGATTTCGAGCGTCAGCTCGCCCGCCTCGCAGCCGAATTCATCGAACGCGGTGCGCGTCGCGTCGAAGTAGCGCGAATCGCAGAGCGCGGCTGGCGGCAGATTGACCGACACGACGACATCGATGCCCACGCGCCGCCATGCGTTGCGCTGCGTCAGCACCTGCGCGAGGCCGCGCATATACAGCACGAGATGGTCGTCGCTGCCCAGCGACGGGAGAAACTGGCCTGGCGCGATCAGCACGTCGCCGTCGCGCAGCCGCGCGAGCGCTTCGACCTTCGTCACGCGGCCGGCGCGCAGGTCGAGCAGCGGCTGATAGTGCATGCACAACGCGTCCTCGCGCAACATATCGGCCCAGCGCCGATGCACGGGGCGCGGCGCCGCACCGGATTCGGTTGAAATGGATCTGCTCATAAATGGTCTGGCCGAATGTTGGGGAAGCGTTTGTGCAAGTCGCCACATGTGTAGCGTGGATCGACAAGGTGAACACATTGATACGGAATACCAGGCAATCATGGATACATACCGTGCCGTGAATGCGCTAGCTCGAAGACGCTGACCAATATCAATGCCTTCGGCGGACACAGTGCCGACAATCTCTTCATCGGCTAGCTCATAGTCGACGGGGCGAGCGCATAACACTCTACGGTGCGCGACGTCTCTTCGGGCTCCGCAGTTCCCCGGCTGCGGGGCCCTTTTTTCGACGGCTAGCAACGTGCGCTGCGTGCGGAGCCAGCCCGCCAGCACACTAGCGGAGCGCGTCGTTAAAGTGACCGACTTCGGCGGCAATCGTCGAGTGATAACACTCGGGCAAGTCGCTCGTGCGCGGTTCGTTCAACACCCTCCTGATGCGTGCGTCGAACGCGGCCCTGACCTCGGCTCGCGTCGCCGGCATCAAACTACCGAGAATCGCCTCCAGCAACTCACCGGCCACGATCAGCCGCGCGCCATACTGGATCAGCGCATCGCTTTGCAGCGACGAAAGCTGCGTGAGCAGATCGACAGACGAGCCGGCGCTCTTGCCGTTGTCGCCACAGGCGGCACGATGAGTGGAAGATGCTTGCATCGATGTTTCCCTGACGTTCAAAACGACTCCCAATCGCCATCGGCAGATACGGTCTCTCTTGCCGCTACGGGCTTCGCGGCGGGCTCGACGCGGCGCACAGCCTGGGCATGCTTCGCGGCGGCGACGGGCGCGCGTACGGCGCGCGGCAGCAACACGGCAGGTGCGGCGCTGGGCGCATCGGCGAGCCTGAAGACGCTGATCGCGCCCGTCATCTGCATGGCCTGCTCTTCGAGCGCCTGCGCTGCCGCCGCCGACTGCTCGACGAGCGCCGCGTTCTGCTGTGTGACCGTGTCGATCTGGCTAATCGCCTGGCTCATCTGCTCGATGCCCTGGCTCTGCTCTTCCGACGCCGCCGAAATCTCGCCGACGATATCGGACACCTGCTTGATCGCACGCATCACCTGGCCCATCGTCGAGCCGACTTCTTCCGCCTGGCGCGAGCCGTCCTTAACGAGCGTGGTCGACGATTCGATCAGGTCCTTGATCTCCTTCGCGGCCGACGACGAACGTTGCGCGAGCGAGCGCACTTCACCCGCGACGACGGCGAAGCCGCGCCCCTGCTCGCCCGCACGTGCCGCTTCGACGGCCGCGTTCAGTGCGAGGATGTTGGTCTGGAACGCAATGCCTTCGATCAGCGTCGTGATATCGGCGATCTTCGCGGAGCTCTCGCTGATGTTGCCGATCGTACGCATCATCGCCTGCACCGCGTCGTTGCTCGCATCGGCCATCGAGCGTGCGTTGGCCGACAGCGAATTGGCCTGGCGCGCGTTGTCGGCGTTCTGCTTCACCGTTTCGGCCAGCTCCGTCATCGTCGCGGCCGTCTCTTCGACGGATGCCGCCTGCTCTTCCGTGCGCGACGACAGCTCCATGTTGCCCGCCGCGATCTCGCGCGAGGCTACCGTCACCGAGTCGCTCGACGTCTTGATGCGGCGCACGGTGTCCGCAAGCTGGCCGCTCATGCGCCTCATGGCGTCGAGCAACGAGCCGAACTCGCCTTTCACGTCGACGGCGATCGGACGGTCCAGACGGCCGTCCGCGATGTCGTTGGCGAGGTCGACCGAGCGGTTCAACGGGCGCGTGATCGCCTTCGACAGATACACCGTCGCGCCGAGACACACGAGCGCGCTCGACGCCAGCATGCCGAGCGCGATCCAGAACATCTGCTTCGACGAGCGATCGCTATCGCTCGCGAAGTCTCTGGCCTGAGCCTGGTTCACGTCCATGTCCTGCTGGATTAGCGCATTAAGCGCCTCGGCCACGCGCACCACCGTATTGCGCTGGAACTCGATAGCGCCCGTCACATCGCCCTGCTCGATCTGCGCGACCTCCTGATCGATCATTGACTTGAACGTGCTGGCCTGAGCGTGAATCTTGTCGGCGATCGCCTGCTCATCGGCGCTGCTGATGCCGCCCGAATAGTATTGCGCCCAGCACGAATCCATTGCTGCCTGCAGTTCGCGTACGCGCCGCAGGTTTTCCTTGTCCTGCGTCACGAGCGTCTGCCACAGCAGACGGCGGATTTCGATCTCGTGGATGCGAAACATGGCGAGCTGCGTGACGGGCACCAGGTTGCCCGTGTAGGCGGTCTGCATGTTGTCGCTCATCGTTTTGACAGCACGCATGCCATACAGCGCATTGCCAACCAGTAACACGGTACACACGGCAAAGGCCGCGATGATCCTGAAGCGGATCGTTTGAAAAAACTGAGTCATTCCATTCTGCCGGATGATGGCGCTCGGGCGGCTCACCTGCCGCGCCTCGCGATTGAAGAAGAAGACGGCTCGCGCGCGCATCGCGCTGCCATCGCGGAACGCGTCTTCGTCAGGTCGCGTTCTCGTGTCGATCGAGCCGCAACGAACGACATGCGTCATTCGGGGCTACTGTCCACTGCGATCGTAAGGTTGGCCGGGCATGCGGGCAATGATGGATATCAATAACGAGATAAGCGGAAAATCGTGGCGTTACTCAGGATGTCTATTTATTATTCCGGCGCGTTATTCACTCGGTAATTTGTAGGCAAAAGAGCGGCGAATCGACGTGCTAGCGCCGTTCAGCAAGCACGTCTTCTACGTCATCTATGGATCAGGTTGCCTGTTGTGACACCTGGTTGATCGAAGAATTCGCCCGTCGCGATATCGAGGTCCGCGACATCGTGCCGCACCAGGCAAGATCGAACGGGCGTCACGGCAATCCGTCGCCACGTGCAACACGCCCGTTGGAAACACTCATGTCATCCATTCCCTACACGACAGTAGCCCGCCCTACGCGCGATTCAACCGAACACCCATTTTATTTTGAGACAGCGCGGGCAATACTCTCGGTCGGGAATTTGACGTAAGCGCTACAGATACATCGCAGGTTGCATTGCGACGCCAACCCGTCTGCATCACACCCGCTGACCGTAGCCACGTCGCCCTGCCTGCGAGGAAATCATGAACGCTGACGAAGTTTTTTCGGAGATACGCGAAGTCAATCTGGCGTATCTGATGCTGGCTCAACGCCTCGCGCGCAGGAATCCCGTCGAGGCCCAAGTCCGTCTTGGCATGTCGGCGGAACTCACCGCGATCATCGGCGGGCTTTCTGCCGCGCAGATCGTGCGGCTCGCCGATTCGGACGTGCTGCTGTGCGGCGTCGGTCTGCAGGAGCCGTCCATGCTGAGCGCACTCAACGACACCTTGAGCCGGCACGACATGCAGACGATGCACGCCGCGATGCTGCTCGCTCAATTGCCTGCGAGGACCCTGTGATGACCGCGCTTGCTTCGCTAAAGGCCGTCGTCGCGCGTACGGACCCGGGACAACGGCGCCTGCTCGACGACGTCAACGAGACGCTGCTTGCCATCGAACTGTTCGAACTCGGCGCGCGGTTGCAGGTCACGCAAGCCGAAACCACGCTGTCGCGTGACCGCCTGATTCGTCTCTATAAGGAATTGCACCGCGAATCGCCGCCCAAGGGCATGTTGCCGTTTTCCGAGGACTGGTACGTGACGTGGATGCCGAACATCCACGCTTCGCTGTTCCATGCGTTGTACCGGTCCGTCTCCGCGCAGCGTGACATCAGGCGGATCGCGGCGATCATCGCGGCATACCGCCTCTATCTCGAACACGTCCCGCGCGGCACGGAGCCCGTGGTGAGCTTTACCCGTGCGTGGACGCTCGTGAAATTTGTCGAGCACGACATGCTGCATCTGAGAACGTGCGGTTGCTGCAAGGGAAACTTCCTCGTTCTCGCCTACGAGCTGGAACTCGGCTACGTCTGCGGGCTATGCAAGCCACCTTCGCGGGCGGGAAAGACAGGCCGCCCCGCCAAAGCCGGATAACGGCCCTCGCCCCGCATGGCGGGATGCGCCCCGCGCGCAGACACAGACGGCGCACCGGGCATGCTTTTAGTCACTGGAGATTCGAAAGTTGGACCACAACGAAACGCTTAGGGAAATACGGGAGGTCAATCTGTCATTTCTCTCTCTCGCGCAGCGGCTTGCACGCATCGATAGCTCGAAGGCTATGCGTCTGCTCAGAGTCGGTGAGGAATCGATGAATGAAATTGCAAGCTTGCCGCCCGAGCAGATCGCGAAGCTCGCCGCCACGAACATGCTGTTCTGCCGCTTCGCGCTCGACGACTGCGCGCTGCTCGCGTCGCTCGTTCACGGCGTTCAGCGCGGTGTCGAGCGGCAGGCGACGGAGCCGCTCGCGGCGTAACCGCCATCCGGATCGTCATCATCCTGATGTGGTTGTGCGCCGCGCTTCGAGGCTGCATGACCCCGATACGAACCTGCCGCGCAACGACCAGGCATTCGCGGAGACTTCCAGATTTGAGAACGTCGTTTCCAGCCGCATGTATTGATAGTTATCCTATTCGACATATCATTGTGTGCAAGCATTCGCGAGGATCATCCGACGCAGCGCGCATGCGATGGTCACGCCGTGGCACAGGATTACACGCATGATGCGCCCGCTCCCATGCGAGCGTCGCGCTCGCAGCCCGGCGCGAGAAAGCAGCACAACCCACGGCGCATCGCCCGCTCACAAACGCGCCCATTGACGGCAACACCAGCAGACTACAACGCCGCATCACTCACGTACGCGGCCATGGCGCGGACAGGCGCGCAGAAACGACGCGGCAGCAGGAATCCGGGCGCGCCACGCCGCAACCCGACGATCTGAACCACGACATGAATACTGTTGCCTCGCCAACCAGTCAAAGCCTTCGCACGGCATTGACGATGCTCGCCACCTTCATGGCGGGCGTGCTCGCGGCCTCGTTTACAGCCTGTCTCACGCTGCGATGGACGACGACCGTCGCAGGCGCAACCGTGCTCGCGATCCTGGTTGCGTGCATCGTGTGGTCGCATCGCGAGGAGCGGCGCAATCGCCTCGCCCGCGCACAATCGCACGAGAACGACTTGCACGGCGCAACATCGATGCAAACCTTCGACGAAGCGCGCCTGACAGCCATCATCCGTTCGTCGCGCGAAGCAATCGTGACGATCGACGCATTGCAGCGCATCGTCCTGATGAACCCGATGGCGGAGGAACTGCTCGGCTGCGATGCGGCGAAGATCATAGGCGGTCCGCTCTCGCGCTTCATCCCCGAACGGTTTCGCATCACGCATGCGAAGCACGTCGAGCATTTCGGCGCGACGAGCGGGTCCGACCGGCGCATGGGCAGCCAGCGCGTGCTGTATGCGTTACGCACCGATGGTCGCGAGTTCCCGATCGAGGCGTCCATTTCGCAAAGCCAGTATGGCAACGAGAAGCTCTACACCGTGATGCTGCGCGACATCACCGAGCGCATGCGCGCCGAAGAAGCGCTCAGGCAGTCGCGCGAGGACCTGCGCGAGCTGTCGGCGAACCTTCAACGTGTGCGCGAGGAAGAGAAGGCGCACATCGCGCGCGAGTTGCACGACGATCTCGGGCAATCGCTGACTGCGCTGAAAATGGACCTGTCGGTGATCGGGCATGCGCTGGAAAGCGAGGGGATCGACAACGCCTACGTGCACGAGCGGCTGCACGCGATGGCGCGCGTGATCGACGCGACGGTTGCGTCCGTGCGGCGGATCGCGGCAAACCAGCGGCCCGCGATGCTCGACGATCTCGGCCTCGTCGCGGCGATCGACTGGCTCGCCGACGATTTCTCCCAACGCTACGGCATCCGCGTCGCACGCCGGCTCGAGGTTGGAGCGGCGGCGTTTTCGCACGGCGCGGCGACGGCGATTTTCCGCATCGTCCAGGAAGCGCTGACGAATGTCGCGAAACATGCACAAGCGTCGCTCGTCACGCTCGCGATGCGGGTCAACGGCGAACATTGCACGCTCGACATCGTCGACGACGGCCGCGGCCTGCCCGCCGTCGAACACGCGCGCGATCCACGCACCGACAGGAACTTCGGGCTGCTCGGCATTCGCGAGCGGGTCCATATGCTCGGCGGCACGCTATCGACGGGCGAGCCTGGCCACGGTTTCAACCTGTCTATCACGTTCCCGCTCGACGCATTGCAATCTGAAGAGACGCAGCCATGATCCGCATTCTCATCGCCGACGACCACGCGCTGATACGCGAAGGTCTGCGCCACATCCTGAAGGGCTCACCCGAGTTCGAAGTGGCCGGCGAAGCCGCGGACGCGGCCAGCACGATCGCGCTGGTGCGCTCGACGGATGCGCACATCCTGATCCTCGACCTGTCGATGCCGGGGCGCAACGGCGTCGAAATGATCCCGCAGATCAAGGCGACCAATTCTGCCCTCCACATCCTCGTGCTGACGATGCACGGCGAGCATCAGTACGCGGTGCGCGCGTTCAAGGCGGGCGCGTCCGGCTATCTGACGAAGGAAAGCGCGAGCGGTGAACTGGTGAGCGCGTTGACGAAGATCGCGGGCGGCGGCGTTTATATGAGCCTTTCGATGGCCGAGCGCTTCGCGCGCAACCTGCACGAGCCGCTCGAGATGTTGCCGCATCAACGGCTGAGCGACCGCGAGTTCGACGTGTTCCGCCGCATCACGGCAGGCCAGACGATCGGTGAGATCGCCACGCAGTTGTGCGTCAGCACCAAGACGATCAGCACCTACAAGGCGCGCATCCTCGACAAGATGCAGATGCCGCACGGCGCGGCGCTGGTGCGCTATGCGATGCGCCACAAGCTGTTCGACGACAGCGAGGAGCCGTGAACGGGTCCGGTGTAGGCGACACCCTACACGCGCTCCGATTGACTGACCGCAGATTCATTCGCCGCCGATTCAATTTTGAGACAGCACCCAACATACTTTCAGCATTGACATTGCGTGCCGTGCTGTCCAACTGCAGCGACGCGGACGCCGTACGACACCATTTCATCGCGCGTGCATCATGGCCCGCACGCGCATTCCCGAAAAGGAGGCCACCATGCTACTCGCCGATGCATCGACGACCACGCCCTCGCCCACGTCTTCGCCGTTCACCCAGGCAACCGACTTCGTGCGCAGGTTCCAGCCAGGCGGCACGCAGCATCCCGTGCCGCGCTGTTCGCAATGTGCGATCAGCCCGCTCTGCAATCCTGGTGAACTGAACGCCGAGGAGCTCGCGCAAGTCGATTCGCTGGTTCAGGAAGTGCGCACCGTGCAGCGCGGCGCGAGCCTCTATCGCGCGAACGATCCGTTTCACAACGTCTACATTCTGCGCAGCGGCTCGTTCAAGACGGTCGTCATGCATCGCGAAGGACGCGAACAGGTGACGGGCTTTCAGATCGCCGGGGAAATGCTGGGACTCGACGGGATCGTCGGCGGGCAGCATCTGTGCGGCGCCATCGCGCTCGAGCGCAGCACCGTCTGCGTGATTCCGTTCGAGTCGCTCGAAGATCTGTGCCGCGAAATCAAGCCAATGCAGCGACATCTGCACAGGGTCATGAGCCGCGAGATCGTCCGTGAATCGAACATGATCATGCTGCTCGGCACGATGCGCGCCGAGCAGCGTGTCGCGACGTTCCTGCTGAATCTCGCCGACCGCTACGGCACGCGCGGCTACTCCGCCACGGAATTCAACATGCGCATGACGCGCAGCGAGATCGGCAGCTACCTGGGCATCACGCTCGAAACGGCGAGCCGCATGTTCTCCAGGCTGCAGCAGGAAAGGCTCGTGCAGGCGCGCGGCAAGCAGATTCGCATTCTGGACAGCGGCGCGCTCGCGCGGCTCTGACAAGCCATGCAAATCATGCGATATCGGCTGCTACGCTACGCATTCATCCCTCTTCGCCCAGCTGCACGAGCAATGCGTGCAGCCGCTCGGTGTGACGCAGCAGCATGTGCCGATGCTTGTCGATCTGTTCGAGCCGACCGGCGAGATCGGCATGAATGGGGTCATCGAGCTCGGCGGCCGACAGCACGTCTTCGACTTTGGTACGCACCGATGCGAACTCGACGGTCGGATGCGTCAGCGAGCGCTCGAAGCGCCGCACTTCCTGCACGGCGAGATCGCGCACCTTGCGGAAATACGCCTGGCGCCGGTGCAGTTCGGCCTCGGCGACTTCGTCTTCCGGACGGCGCTGCGGCTGCTGTCCGAAAATCGGCTCCGGCGGACGCAGAACCGATTTTTTGCGTGCCGGATGCGCCGTGCCGCGAAAACGCGCGAGCGGCGTTTCGTTGTCGATCGCTTCGCGCGCGTTGTCCGGCACGTCGGCGGGTTCGTGCGGCGCATCCATCCAGCCGCTGGGCAGCCCTGTCACCGATTCGACGCCGCGCACGAATTCCTCGCTGAAGTCACGCTGGCTGGCGAGCATCAGCTTTAGATACGACGCGGAGAACGTCATCATCCGCGCAAGACGCGTGACGGCGCCGACCTCCCGCGTCAGCAACGCCAGATTGGCCCGCCAGATGGGAAGCAGGGATTCGTCGGAATATTCCATCGCTGGGTCTTCCTTCATCAGTCTTGCTGCTAAGCCTGCGTTGATCGGGCCACACGCTCCGCAACGCGCATGCCCGTGCGCCGCGTCCGACAACGATAGTCGCATCGCCATGCGGCGCGCAACCGGATTCGCACGGCGGTTGCTGCACAAAGACAACACTGGCGCGCGCCGCGGCGTATGGGGGTTTCACTGACGATTGACCCCGGCGAGCGGGCGGCGTTCCGCACAGACGCGCGAGAACGGATGAATTTCGGCATGTGGATTTCGACACGCGACAAATCGTGGGAGAGGAACGAGGCGTCCGGACGGACGCCTGCGAGGTCGCTGCGCGCGAGGCCAGAAGCCCGCGCGCACGCGTCTTTCAGGCCGCCGCGACGTGCGAGAGCGCCGTCTTCACGAGCTTTTCGAGCAGCGGCTCGATTTTGCCGGCGAGCGCTTCGTCATACGCATACGGCATCTGTTCCTGCATATAGGTGATCTGCGACAGCTCGAGCTGTACCGCATGCACGTTCTGCTCTGGCTGGCCATATTGGCGCGTGATGTAGCCGCCTTTGAAGCGGCCGTTCGCGATGGCGGTATAGCCGCCATGCCCGTCGACGATCTTCGCGAGCGCTTCGGCAAGCCCTGGCGCCGCGCTTGCGCCGTTCGACGTGCCGAAGTTGAAGTCGGGCAAGCGGCCGTCGAAGAAGCGCGGCACATGCGAGCGGATCGAATGCGCTTCCCACAGCAGCACCTTGCCGTGCTGCGCCTTCAGCGCCGCCAGCTCGCCCTGCAACGCTTCGTGATACGGCTTCCAGTACAAGTCGCGGCGTCGCGCGACTTCGGCGTCGTCGGGCAAGTGGCCGTCGCGATAGAGCGGCTCCTTGTCGAACGTATCGACGGGCAGCAGGCCTGTCGTGTCCTGACCCGGATAGAGGTTGGCGCCATCGGGCGGACGGTTCAGATCGATCACGTAACGCGCATACGTCGGCGTCAGAATCGACGCGCCCATGCGCTTTGCGAACGTGTACAGGCGGTCGAGATGCCAGTCGCAATCGTCGGTGCGGGCGGCGACGGGTGTCATCTGCGCGGCGATATCGGCGGGCAGGCGCGTGCCCAGATGCGGGATTGAGATCAGGAACGGCAGGCTTCCCCGATGCAGCGAGAAGACGGGCAAGGTATCGGTGGCGGTCATGTCGTCGGTACTTCTCAAAGTTGACTCGGGTTCACTTCAGCAGTTCGGCGAGCGCCGCGCGATATTGCGCATACGCGTGCTCTTCATCGCGATGCCTGCGATTGTCGACGACTTTCGCGCCGCCCGCATACACATCGCGAATGGGTGTCTCGCCATGTTCGCAGAATACGACACCCGAAAGCCATGCGTCGTTCGCATGCTCGGCGATGCTCGCGTGGCCTGCATCGAGCACGATGAAGTCGGCCCGCGCGCCCGCGCGCAAGGCGCCCACCGTGCGACCCGTCGCGAGCGCGCCGCCTTCCAGCGACGCCGCGAACAGACGGTCCGCGACACGCGGCATATCAGCCGATGCGAGCACATTGCGCTGCCGCCTCGACAGACGTTGACCGTATTCGAGCAGCCGCAGTTCCGAACGCCAGTCGACGCCGATATGGCTGTCGCTGCCGACGCCGATGCGCCCCTTTTGCTCCAGATAGTCGTGTGCGGGAAAGATGCCGTCGCCGAGATTGGCTTCCGTCGTCAGGCACAGGCCCGCGATGGCGCCGCTTTTCGCGAGCGCAGCCGTTTCTTCGGCGTCGACATGCGTCGCATGCACGAGGCACCAGCGCGCGTCGACATCGAAGCGATCGAGCAGCCATTGCACGGGCCGCGCAGCTTCCGTTGCGACGCACGCGTCCACTTCCGCCGTTTGCTCGGCAATATGGATGTGCACGGGCGCGCCGGGTGACATTGCATCGAGGCCATTCAGCAACTCGCGCAGCGAATCGTTCGACACCGCGCGCAACGAATGCGGCGCAACGCCATAGCGCAGCGCGCCATGTTCGGGACGCGCGCGGCGCAGCGTGTCGAGCAATCCGAGCAGACTGTCCGGCGTGTTGATGAAGCGGCGCTGGTCGTCGCGCGGCGGCTGCGCGCCGAAGCCCGCGTACTGATACAGCACCGGCAGCATCGTGATGCCGATGCCGCTCGTACCGGCCGCATCGACCACGCGTTGCGCGAGTTCCGCGTCGTTCGCGTAGCGCTTGCCGTCCTGCATGTGATGCACGTAATGGAATTCGCAGACGGACGTGTAGCCCGCCTTCAGCATCTCGATGTAAAGCCATTGTGCGATCGACGCGAGCCCTTCCGGCGTGATACGCGCGGCGAAGCGATACATCAGGTCGCGCCAGCTCCAGAAATTATCCGTAGCGTTTGCGCGATATTCGGTGAGGCCCGCCATCGCGCGCTGGAACGCGTGCGAATGTAGGTTCGGCATGCCGGGCAACACAGGACCGCTGGCTTTGGCGACGCCCGCGGGCGCTTGCGCATCGGGTGTCACCGAGACGAGCGCGCCTTGCGCGTCCCATTGCAACAGCACGTCGCGCCGCCAGCCTTCGGGCAGATACGCGTGATCGGCGAAAAGCGATTGAGTGGCTTGAGTCATGTTCGATCCCATTCTCGCGTCGCGCTCAGCGCGTCCGACGCGTATAGACGGTGTCGCCGCCGCGCACGACGCGCTCGCACAGCGGGCGTCCAATCCAGTAAGCAAGTTCCGCGAGCGACTGCACCGACCACACCGCGAAATCGGCGTTGCGTCCGACAGCGAGCGCGCCATGCGTATCCGCCTTGCCGAGCGCCTGCGCCGCGTGGCGGGTCACGCCTTGCAGCACTTCGGGCACGGTCATGCGGAACAGCGTCGTCGCCATGTTCATCATCAGCGGCAGCGAGGTCGAAGGCGATGTGCCCGGATTGCTGTCCGTCGAAATCGCGATGGGCACTTCATAACGGCGCAACAGTTCCAGCGGCGGCAATTGCGTTTCGCGGATGAAGTAGAACGCGCCCGGGAGCAGAACGGCTACCGTGCCCGCTTCCTTCATTGCGGCGACGCCCGCTTCGTCGAGAAACTCCAGGTGATCCGCCGACAATGCGCGATGCCGCGCCGCTAACGCCGTGCCGCCGCCGTTCGACAACTGCTCCGCGTGCATCTTGACGGGCAGTCCGCGACGCGCAGCGGCATTGAACACGCGCTCGCTCTGTTCGAGCGAAAAGCCGATGCGCTCGCAAAACACATCGACGGCATCGACGAGTCCTTCGTCGGCCAGTGCAGGCAACATGCGCTCGCAGACTTCGTCGATGTAATCATCGGCGCGTCCCGCGAATTCCGGCGGCAACGCATGCGCGCCGAGAAACGTCGTGTAGACCGTCACGGGATAACGCTCGCCGAGTTGCCGCGCGACGCGCAGCATCTTGCGCTCGCTTGGCAGATCGAGCCCGTAGCCGGATTTGATTTCGATGGCCGTGACACCTTCGGCGAGCATCGGTTCGAGGCGCGCGGCCGACTGCGCGAACAGCGACGCTTCATCGGCGGCACGCGTGGCGCGCACCGTCGAGACGATGCCGCCACCCTGCTTCGCGATTGCTTCGTAGCTGACGCCCGCGAGCCGCTGCGCGAATTCGTCGGCGCGCTGGCCGCCGTACACGAGATGCGTATGGCAATCGACGAGACCGGGCGTGACCCATGCGCCGCCCAGGTCTTCGCGCGGCCACGCAGCGTATTGCGCGGGCAACTCATGCGACGAACCGAGCCACGCGATGCGGCCGTTTTCGACGGCGATCGCGGCGTCGTCGATCGTTTGATTGGGATCGCCCTGCGGACAGAGCTTCAGATGGTTCCAGACGGTTTGCTTCATGGCAGGGCTGTCTGTGATGTGGGCAAGCGCTCAGGCTTGCGATGTGTCGGTGTAGCGGATGCTGACGGCGAGCAACGCGCCCTTCCCTTTGACTTCGCATGACAGCGCGCGGGCGTTGTCGATGCGCAAAGTGTCGGTGGCTACGAGCGTCGTTGTATCAGGAGCGTCACCCGTCGTGACGTGCAGCTCGCCTTGCGCGCAGAACAGCAGCACGACATCGGCATTGAGTTGCGCGCGCGTTTGGTCGCGCCAGATTGCGACGTCGCCCGTTGCCGCGCCACGCCGCACCATCAGGTTGAAGTCGCGCGTCGCGCCGTCGACTAGACGCGCGTCGATGGCCGTTTCGCCTTCGAAGCGCGCGATGTCGAGCGGCTCGCGCAGTGCGTGCGTCACCCCATTCGCTTCGTCGAGCAGCATGCCCGCGCCGGACAGCAACACGAGCGTCCGGTCGATTCCCGCGAAGCGCGAGAACGGACCGGCTTGCGCGACGTCGGCCACGCTCACGCGCCACACGAACGCGTCGAGCGCCGCGCCCTCGGGGAACGCGGCGACCTCGCGCGTGACGCCGCCGCCGTTTTTCCACGGCGACGCCACGAGGTCCGCGCCGCGAATCAGCGACACGCTTGCAGACGATGGCGTCGCGGACACGATCAGCGGCCCAGCATCGGCAGGTTGAGACCGGCTTCGCGAGCCGTCGACTGCGCGAGTTCGTAACCGGCGTCCGCGTGACGCATCACGCCCGTTGCCGGATCGTTGAACAGCACACGGCCGAGACGTTCGCGCGCTTCATCCGTGCCGTCGGCGACGATCACGACGCCCGAGTGCTGGCTAAAGCCCATGCCGACACCGCCGCCATGATGCAGCGACACCCACGATGCGCCGCCTGCCGTGTTCAGCAGTGCGTTGAGCAGCGGCCAGTCGCTGACGGCATCCGAGCCGTCTTTCATCGATTCCGTTTCGCGGTTCGGGCTCGCGACGGAACCCGTATCCAGGTGATCGCGGCCGATCACGATCGGCGCCTTCAGTTCGCCATTCTTGACCATTTCGTTGAACGCCTGGCCCAGACGATAGCGATCCTTCACGCCAACCCAGCAGATACGCGCCGGCAAGCCCTGGAACGCGATGCGCTCGCGCGCCATGTCCAGCCAGTTGTGCAGGTGCGGATCGTCGGGAATCAGTTCCTTGACCTTCGCATCCGTCTTGTAGATGTCTTCCGGATCTCCGGACAGCGCGACCCAGCGGAACGGACCCTTGCCTTCGCAGAACAACGGACGGATGTACGCGGGCACGAAGCCGGGGAAATCGAACGCGTTCTTCACGCCCATTTCCAGCGCCATCTGACGGATGTTGTTGCCGTAGTCGAGGGTCGCCGCGCCGCGTTCCTGCAGCGTCAGCATTGCTTGCACCTGCTTGGCCATCGACTGCTTGGCGGGCGTCACGATGCTTTGCGGGTCCGTCTTCATGCGTTCGCGCCAGTCTTCGATCTTCCAGCCTTGCGGCAGATAGCCGTGGATCGGGTCGTGCGCGCTGGTCTGATCGGTCACGCAGTCCGGCGTGATGTTGCGCTTCACGAGTTCGGCGAACACATCGGCGGCATTGCCGAGCAGACCGATCGATACGGGCGTGCCCGTCTTCTTCGCTTCTTCGATCATCGCGAGCGCTTCGTCGAGTGTCATCGCCTTCTTGTCGACGTAACGCGTCTTCAGGCGGAAGTCGATGCGCGATTCATCGCATTCGACGGCGATCATCGAGAAGCCCGCCATCGTCGCCGCGAGCGGCTGCGCGCCGCCCATGCCGCCGAGGCCACCTGTCAGGATCCAGCGGCCCTTCGGATCGCCATTGAAGTGCTGGTTCGCCACCGAGAAGAACGTCTCGTACGTGCCCTGCACGATGCCCTGGCTGCCGATGTAGATCCAGCTGCCCGCCGTCATCTGGCCGTACATCATCAGGCCCTTGCGGTCGAGTTCGTGGAAATGATCCCAGTTCGCCCAGTGCGGCACGAGGTTCGAATTCGCGAGCAGCACGCGCGGTGCGTCGGCATGCGTGCGGAATACGCCAACAGGCTTGCCCGATTGAATCAGCAGCGTCTCGTTCTCTTCGAGGTCCTTCAGCGACGTGAGGATCTGATCGAAGCAATCCCAGTTACGCGCCGCGCGCCCGATGCCGCCGTACACGACGAGCGCATGCGGATGCTCGGCCACTTCCGGGTCCAGATTGTTCTGGATCATCCGGTACGCGGCTTCCGCGATCCAGGTCTTGCAGGTTTTCTCGCTGCCGCGCGGTGCGCGGATCGTGCGGGACGGGTCGAGACGCGGGTCGATGTGTTTCGGGTTGTTCATGATGCCCTCGGAAGCGCTGATAACTCGGTAACGGAGTCGAAGATTGAACGGAAACTAGAATTTAAAAGTGGCCGGTGAACCGGTAGCGGTTGCCCGGATGCCATAGGTTGGCCACCGAAGCGACCACACCCTGCGACCACGTGCGCCGGTGCAGCACGAGGCAAGGTTCGGCGTCGTCCATCGTCAGATGCCGACGGGTGTCGGCATCCGGCGCGGAGGCTTCGATGCGGTACTCGACGCGCTGCAGCGGCGCGACGCGCACGAGATACTGGTTAGGCGTCGTGTTCGTGAAGTCCTGCAACGCGTATTCGGGGGCGACGGCCGGGTTCACCCAGCGCTCTTCGAGCTGGACGGCCTCGTCGTTCTCGAGGTGCAGCACGCGCGAATGAAAAATCGGGTTGCCCGCACTCACCTGCATTTCGCCAGCGAGTTCGTCGTCGGCGATCGCGGCGCCGACGTGCAGCACCTTCGCGTGATAACGATGGCCGCGCGCGACGATTTCGTCGGAGATGCTGCGGATCGCCACCAGCGTCGACTCGTACTTCGGCCGCGCGACGAACGTGCCCGATCCCTGAACGCGCGTAAGCACCTGATCGGCCGTCAATTCACGCAACGCGCGGTTGACCGTCATGCGTGCGACGTTGAATTCGCGCGCAAGCTCGTTCTCCGATGGAACCTGATGGCCTTCGCTCCATTCGCCCGCGTGAATGCGGGCGAGGATGAAGTCCTTGATTCCCTGATAAGCCGGTGCGTTCATGCCGGGCGTCTCGCTATGCAGATGAATTAGCGTTGCTCGGAGAGGAACGAGAACGGGCTGTGCGCCGCGATCGTGCCGTCTTGTACGAGCTTCGTGCACGCGGCGATGTCAGGCGCGAAGTAGTGATCGAGTTCGTAGTGCGCGACCTGCGCGCGGATCGTGTCCATCACCTTTTGCAGTGACGGGCTGGTCTTGTGCGGCGCACGCAGATCGACACCTTGCGCGGCGGCGAGCAGTTCGATCGACAGGATGTTCGCGGTGTTCTCCGCGATGTCGGCGAGCTTGCGCGCAGCGAACGTCGCCATCGAAACGTGATCTTCCTGATTGGCGGACGTGGGCAGCGAATCGACGGAAGCCGGGTGAGCCAGCGTCTTGTTCTCCGATGCGAGCGCGGCAGCCGTGACGTGCGCGATCATGAAGCCCGAATTCACGCCACCATCTCTAACGAGGAACGGCGGCAGGCCCGACAGCGTCGCGTCGATCAGCAGCGCGATGCGGCGTTCGGCAAGCGCGCCGATTTCCGCTACGGCGAGCGCGAGGTTATCGGCGGCGAACGCGACGGGTTCAGCGTGGAAGTTGCCGCCCGAGAGGACTTCGCCCGTGTCCGGGAAGATCAGCGGGTTATCCGACACGGCGTTCGCTTCGACGAGCAGCACTTGCGCAGCGGCGCGCATCTGGTCGAGGCACGCGCCCATGACTTGCGGCTGGCAGCGCAGGCTGTACGGGTCTTGCACCTTGTCGCAGTCGGCGTGCGACACGTTGATTGCCGAGCCGTCGAGCAGCGTGCGATACGCAGCCGCGGCGTCGATCTGGCCTTGATGGCCGCGCAGCGCGTGAATGCGGTGATCGAACGGCTTGACGGAACCCATCGCCGCATCCACCGAGAGCGCGCCCGCCACCAGCCCCGTGCGGAACAGATCCTCGATCGCGAACATGTTGTACAGCGCGAGCGCCGTCGATGCCTGCGTGCCGTTCAGCAGCGCGAGACCTTCCTTTGCTTGCAGCGTCATCGGCTTCAGGCCGACGAGGCGCAGGCCTTCCGTCGCCGGGACGCGCTCGCCCTTCGCGAACACTTCGCCGACGCCGAGCAGCACGGCCGACATATGCGCGAGCGGCGCGAGGTCGCCCGATGCGCCGACCGAGCCCTTCACGGGAATCACGGGCAGCACGTCGGCGTTGAACAGCGTGATGAGCGCCTCCATCACTTCGCGGCGGATGCCCGAGTGACCGCGGCCGAGGCTCGACAGCTTGAGCGCGATCAACAGGCGCACGACGGGCTGCGACATCGGCGCACCGACGCCGACGGCATGCGAGAGCACCAGATTGCGCTGCAGCAGTTCGAGCTGGTCGCGCGGGATGTGCGTGCTCGCCAGACGGCCGAAGCCCGTATTGATGCCGTACGCCGGCTCGCCCTTCGCGGCGATGTCCGCGACGGCTTGAGCGCATGCGTCGATGGCGGCGAAGCTGGCGGGATCGAGTTCCAACGTAACCTGTTCGCGTGCGATCTGGCGCAGTTGGGTCAAATTCAGGGAGCCGGGTGTAAGGATCATGATGTGAGTTCCTGTCTATACAAATTTTGAGAAAGTGTAGCGGCGTCAGCTTGTATATACAACTCAAATTTTGGGGTTTGGGATAGGGAGTTTCCATTAGGCGCAGCGGGTTTGCTGGCATGGTTCTGGCAGTTTGGTCCGCCCTGTCTGGTTGCGGCGGCGAGCGTGGTTGAGGTGCGGTTTCGCCAGAGAAAGTCAGATAACTTGTATATACACGTTCAATTTTCGGGTTGGCAAGCGGACAAAAAGGGATGCGCGACGCGTTGCCTTACTGAGTGACCGGTTAGAAGTCGGACCTGAAAGCAGCCAAAGCCTGTCAGGCCGCCTCGCACCACTCAGCCCACGCTTGCCGGAACGCGGCTTCGACGCCCCTTGCAAAGCGCGCGCCGCCCATCAGCGGTGAAAGCTCCATCCGCTGCCGCAATCCGGAGCGCAATGTTCGGAGTCTCGTCTGATCGAGCGCCAGTTGCGTCGCGATCTTCACGAACGCTTCGTCCGATTCGGCGGCAAGTTCGGGCAGACCGAGGTTCGCAAGCAACGCATACCCGCCACGACTGATGGGCGTACTTCCGACGCGGGTAACAACGGGCACCCCCATCCAGAGTGCGTCGAGACTCGTTGTATGCCCGTTGCAAGGAAAGGTATCGAGTGCAACGTCGATTCGATGGTAGGTTCGCAAATAATCCTCACGCGCCTGCATGTCGACGAACTGCAGACGTGAACGGTCCACACCGTTCGCCTCAAATTTTGCAGAGACCCGTTCGCGCGCATCGCCCTCCGCCACCCAAAGAATCATCCGCGCATCCGGAACATTTGCGATCACATTCGCCCAAAGTGCAATCGCACGATCAGTTAGTTTCGCCGGGTTGTTCAGACAGCCGAACGTGACCGTGCCCGCTTCATCAGCGGGTAAAGGATTGACAACAGGTTCCGTGTCCAATGGGTCGTAGCACCAGAACGTGTCCGGCAAACGGATTGAGCGTTCGGTGTAGCGACTATCCGCATCCGGCACGCTGGGCGGATCGAGCCATGGGTCCGTCAACCGGTAGCCGATCGCCGCGCTGCCCGTTGTGCCGGGATAGGCAAGCCACGCGATCTGCACAGGAGCAGGACGCCGCGCGAACAGCAGCGGCCGACCGCCCGACATGTGCATGGTCAGATCGACGAGGATATCGATCCGATCCTCCATGATGATCGTCGCAAGCTGGCTGTCGTCGAGATCGGCTACATTCCGCCAGACGTCCGCGTGCACCGACAGATGATGTGAGACGTTATCGTGTTCACGAACGCTGGAATAACAGTAGATTTCAAATGCGCTGTGATCATGATTGCCCAGCAGCGGCATCGTGAAAAATGATTGACAGTGGTAGCGGAAATCCGGTGACACGTAGCCAATGCGCAGGCGACGATTCGTCGAGCGCTCGTTGTGATATTGAACGTCGTGAACGAGGTATGCTGTCTCGAAACGACGCGAAAAGCGCTCGCACTCTTTCAATATCTCGTAACCGTCGTCGCACATAAACGGAAGCATGTAGACGAGGTTACTATGCGCACGAATATGATCCGGGTCGGCTTCGATAGACCGGCGATATGACCACAGCCCATCGTCAATGTCGCCGGAATTCTTGGCAAGAAGGATATTGCCAAGGTTGTTGTACATGTCGGCGGTTCGGGCGCCCTCGTGGATGGCCCGCCTGGCGAGCCGTTCGGCTTCGTCGAACCGGCGGCACACGTGCAACAAGAGGATCAGGTTGTGCAACGCGTGAGTAAAATCCGGATCGAGCTTCAACGCGTGCCGCAGCAATGCCTCGGCCTCGGCAAGCCGCCCGGTGTTGAGCAGCAGACCTCCGAGATTCGAATACCCGACCCCAAGATCAGGTTGGAGTTCGATAACTCGTCGGTATTCATGTTCGGCGTCGGCGATGCGCCCGCATTCTTCGAGCAAATTGCCGAGGTCGTTGTACACATCAGCGGATTCATGTCCCAGCTCGATCACCGCACGCAACTGTTCAATTGCTTCAACCTTACGACCGGTTTCAATCAATATTCTCTTCAGGTTAACGCGCGCATGCACAGAGTTGGGATCACTATTCAGTGCTTCACGATATTCTATTTCTGCTGCGTCCAGTCGGCCCGTCTCGTACAACAGACGCGCCAGGTTACGGCGTGCCACAGCAAGGCTGGGATTGACTTCCAGAGCGCGTCGAAGCGATTCCTCCGCTTGCGGATAGCGCTTCTGCGCCTTTAGTGCAAGTGCGAGATCAGAGTGGAATGTTGCCTCGTTTCGCTCTATAAGCGCAAATCGAATGAACGGCTCCGCAGCCTCGGGGTTTCCCGCGTCGAGTTCGATGATACCTAGTAGGTGGTTTGCGCCTGCGTGTCCTGGGGCCGTTGCCAATATCTGTTTGCATAAGGCGGCGGACTCTGCATCGTGATCCGCCGAATAGGCCGCGAGCGCGGTCGAATAAAGATCGTGAAATTCGTCGTTTAGGCACATCTGAAACTGCTTCTAAAGCATAGCAATGAATAATTCGGAACGTTTGATTTCGGCGATGTACGTGAGCGCAACGCAACCCTATTAGATCGCCCTATCTCCAGCACTCACTCCCGGACACACGATGCGCACGCGCTCAGACGCGATATCGGAAATGACTGGAGTCAAATCTGCCAGCGTCGAATGACGAAACAATTTTGCGACCGGGCCACACAAAATCAAGCGCTCGCTCGGCCTGCAGACCTTCGGATAAGCTGCGCTCGCGTCGCGTCGTCGCTCTGCTCACACATCATCGATACGTAAGAGACTCAAGCAAACGATCCGACAAGGGAATAGAAGTGCTTACGCCTTCCAAAAACAGAATGGTGATGCAATTTACCCAATCATGTTTTACAAAAATTGCCTGGAAGTCCCATCTAGCCGTTGCGCACGGAATTACCGTGCGCAACGTAGACTAAGCTTTAGTGGTGTGAAACACCAAGCACATTTTGAGGCGAATCAGTCAATGAGTACGTTGCCAACGGAGCAAACCCCGTCGAACTTTCAACGCCATAGGCAGCCATTGCGGAGACGAGCTGGTTTGCACTCCCTTGCTCGGTACCTGCGTTAGCAAATGCCGTAGACACACCTAGCATCAACCCCGTATCTCGCAATGTTGTCCATGTCGCAGCACCCGACGCATCAATGTATTCGATCTGCGTTCCGGAACTCACGCCAGACCTTGTCGCTACATTCCCGTTGCCAAGCTGTACCGACAGGACGCCTCCTGTCAGCGTCGCGCCGCCAGGAACAACACCGCCCTTCAGGAGAATCGTCCCGTCCATGTTCTCGGTCAGCGAACCCGAAGAGGTGACAATCTCCATGGATGCGTCATCGAGCGTGATTGCATTGCCTGAACCTTCCAGGTTCAGCGTGTGCCCGCCCCAGGCTCCGCCAATGATCTGGTTGTTGTTCCCGCGTACCGTGGCTGAAACGCCAGCAAGGTTGATGGTGTCGCCATTCGCGTACACCATGTCAGCGTTCCCCCAGAGCTCGAGGGAGTCGCCGCCCTGGGTGGCATAAACGGTCGAACCGTTACCATTTTCTATCAATCGCCCATTCGCACCAAGGGTGATCGTATTGCCATCACCCGAGTCCCCGACAGTACTGCTGGCCCCAACCGTCACGCTATTGCCCGTCCCGGATATGCTTGCGCTTACGCTCGCCCCACCCGAAACCGTATTGTTGTTGCCGGTCACCGTGGCGCTTCCCGAACCGCTCTCGAGAATCACGTAGTCCGAGGAACCGTTCAGGTTTAACGATGCACCGCTGAGGACGTCGAGAATCGAATTGCTCATCGTCGCCTTCACGCCAGCCGTCACCTGATACATGTTCCCCCCGACGCGCACCAGGTTCGTATCGGTGAGCGTGCTCCATGTCGCAGCACCCGACGCATCAATGTATTCGATCTGCGTTCCGGAACTCACGCCAGACCTTGTCGCTACATTCCCGTTGCCAAGCTGTACCGACAGGACGCCTCCTGTCAGCGTCGCGCCGCCAGGAACAACACCGCCCTTCAGGAGAATCGTCCCGTCCATGTTCTCGGTCAGCGAACCCGAAGAGGTGACAATCTCCATGGATGCGTCATCGAGCGTGATTGCATTGCCTGAACCTTCCAGGTTCAGCGTGTGCCCGCCCCAGGCTCCGCCAATGATCTGGTTGTTGTTCCCGCGTACCGTGGCTGAAACGCCAGCAAGGTTGATGGTGTCGCCATTCGCATACACCATGTCACCGTTCCCCCAAAGCTCGAGGGAGTCGCCACCCTGGGTGGCATAAACGGTCGAACCGTTACCATTTCCTATCAATCGCCCATTCGCACCAAGGGTGATCGTATTGCCATCACCCGAGTCCCCGACAGTACTGCTGGCCCCGACCGTCACGCTATTGCCCGTCCCGGATATGCTTGCGCTTACGCTCGCCCCACCCGAAACCGTATTGTTGTTGCCGGTCACCGTGGCGCTTCCCGAACCGCTCTCGAGAATCACGTAGTCCGAGGAACCGTTCAGGTTTAACGATGCACCGCTGAGGACGTCGAGAATCGAATTGCTCATCGTCGCCTTCACGCCAGCCGTCACCTGATACATGTTCCCCCCGACGCGCACCAGGTTCGTATCGGTGAGCGTGCTCCATGTCGCAGCACCCGACGCATCAATGTATTCGATCTGCGTTCCGGAACTCACGCCAGACCTTGTCGCTACATTCCCGTTGCCAAGCTGTACCGACAGGACACCTCCTGTCAGCGTCGCGCCGCCAGGAACAACACCGCCCTTCAGGAGAATCGTCCCGTCCATGTTCTCGGTCAGCGAACCCGAAGAGGTGACAATCTCCATGGATGCGTCATCGAGCGTGATTGCATTGCCTGAACCTTCCAGGTTCAGCGTGTGCCCGCCCCAGGCTCCGCCAATGATCTGGTTGTTGTTCCCGCGTACCGTGGCTGAAACGCCAGCAAGGTTGATGGTGTCGCCATTCGCATACACCATGTCACCGTTCCCCCAAAGCTCGAGGGAGTCGCCACCCTGGGTGGCATAAACGGTCGAACCGTTACCATTTCCTATCAATCGCCCATTCGCACCAAGGGTGATCGTATTGCCATCACCCGAGTCCCCGACAGTACTGCTGGCCCCGACCGTCACGCTATTGCCCGTCCCGGATATGCTTGCGCTTACGCTCGCCCCACCCGAAATCGTATTGTTGTTGCCGGTCACAGTGGCGCTTCCCGAACCGCTCTCGAGAATCACGTAGTCGGATGAACCCGTCAGGCTCAGCGACGCGCCACTGACGACATCAAACTTCGCGTCGTCCATTGAAGCGGAAACATTGGGTTCTGTAATGTAATAGGTCAATGTGTTGCTCATATCTACTCCCATATTGAGTCGAGCATGGACATACCGAACTGCGTTTCCAGTTCGGACTTAAGGAAGCACTGCCATAACGGCAAAGCCTCTTCAATCACGTATTCAACAAACCGTTTCGCACGGGCCTCATCCAGTCGAACGCCCCAGCCGCGTCATTCAATGCCCTCACGCCTCAGTCTTCCGAGCTTCGAAGCCAGCTCAACCCGCGCGTTATCCCAATCCGCCAGCGCCTGAACCCGCCGCTGTTTCGCATTAGCCAACGCTGCCTGCGTATTCATCAGTTCGAGAATGTTCCCCACCCCCGCGTCATACCGATGCCGCGCCGCCTCCCACGAACGCTGCGCAATCACGAGCAGATTCGCGCTGTTCTCCGCGTTCTTGGTCGCACCCGTCAGCGTCTGGTAGCTACTCCACACATCCAGCGCGACCTGCCGCTTCGCATCGTCGAACGCATCCTCCTGCCGCTCCGCCTGCGCCCGTGCCTGAGCGATCTGGTAGTGCCGTCCGAACCCCTCGAACAGCGGAATGCTTACCTGCACGCCGACGTACGCGTCATGGCCCGTCGCCGGATAAGTGGCCAGCCCCAGCCCGAGACTCTGCGGCTGGTTGTTGTGGCTGTATTTCGCCACCAGGCTGATGCTCGGCAGACCTTGCGCGCGCGTCTGCGAAACCTTCGCGAGAGCAGCCTCGTACTGCGCCTGCGCGGCGCGCACCGAAGGATGCGTGATCTGCACATCGCGGATCAGCTGTTCAACCGACGTGCTGAACGTCCTGTCCGTTCGCGCATCCTCCGTGACGGGTGGCACCTCAAGCGGCATACCCGGATCGAGGTTCATGTCGGACGCGAGGGTACCCAGCGCGGTCTGCGCATCGCTTTCGGCCTTCGTCAGACTGAACACAGCCTGCTCGTGCTGGGTCTGCGCCTGCAGTGCATCTGTGACGGGTGCGACGCCCCTGACTGCGCGCATCTGTGCCGCCAGCATGCTTCTGTGGGTCATCTGCTCCACTTCGTGCGCCGCTTCCAGCTCGCCCATCGCCGCTTGCACTGCGTAGTAATCCTTAGCGGTCGATGCAAAAAAATTCTGTAGCGTGGCGTCCTGCGTGGCGCGCGCCGCTTCGAGCAGTCCGTTTGCGTTCTTCAGCGCCGCCTCGCGGCCACCAAAGTCGAACAACATCCAGTTCAGGTTCACGCTTGCCGAACGCACGGTTGCCGCGATATCCGAACTCAGCGCCGGATGATCCTCTATGTTGGACACCGAGTTCTCCCGCATGCCCTGCCAGTTGCCCGAAACCGTCGGCAGATACGCGGCGCGCGCGACACCAACGCCCGCTGCCTCGGCCTTCACGGCGGCCCACGCCTCGCGTGTCTTCGGGTTGTTGCACAACGTCCGTTCGACCGCCTCGGCGAGCCTTAACGGCCGGCCTGGCATCCTGTCGAACTGGCAGACCGTCACCATCGAACCGGCGGCCGTGGCAGAAATGTCCTGTTCTGCGCGCAGCACGTCGAACGCATGGGCGGTCCCGTTCATCGCGGCAAGGCTTGCCAGCACCATGATCCGCGTCTTCCGTCTAGCGTTCACGCATGCTCTCCCTTGCCGTCTGCAACAGCGGATCGAGGAAATAGCCGATCACACTGCGTCTGCCTGTACGAATGTCAGCCGTCACTGCCATGCCCGGCGTGAGCGTGATCCATCGGTTGTCGATGTGGATGCGGTTCGTCTCCAGACGGATACGCACCGGAAACGTCAGCCCGAGCTTTTTGTCCTGCACGGCGTCGTTCGAAACGCTGGCGATGGTGCCGTTCAGAAATCCGTAACGGGTATATGGAAACGCTTCGATCTTCACCGCAACTCGCTGGCCAACGGACACAAATCCAATGTCCCTGTTCTGCAGGCGTGCTTCGACTTCGAGCGCATCGTCGGGCACGATCTCCATCAACGATTGCGCCGTCGTCACCACACCGCCCAGCGTATGCACGGAAAGCTGCTGCACCGTGCCTGCGACGGGTGCCGTGAGGCTCAGCAGTGTCTGGCGGATCTGGGCCTTGGATTCGTCGTCGCGGCTTTGCGTCAGTTGTTGCGTAGCTTTTTCCAGTTCGTCGAGCTGGTCGTGACGGAACTTCGAGGCAGCCGCTTCGACCTGTGCCCGCTGTTCGGCGATGGCCGCCGCCAGTTCAGTCGCGTGGCTGCGCTGCGCGGCCAGTTCATGCTCCTTGTCGAGCGCGTTCTGCTCCTTGTCCAGATAGTCGTTGCGCGCGACATAGCGTTCGGCGACCAGCGCCCGGTAGGCGTCGGCCTGCTGGCGCGCGAGCGGCGCAGTCGCCACGAGCCTCGCGATCTCCGCACGCGTGCTGTCCAGTTCCGCCTGGCGCTTGAGCAGTTCTGCACGCGCACTGTCGCACAGGGCGCGGTATTCGAGCCACGCACCTTCGGCGTGGCGTTGCGCGTCCTGCATGCGTGCATCGGGCGCATCGTCGACGTGCGCGACGACAGGCGCACCGTTGTCGCGTTGCGCAGCGAGCAACGCGTTCGCACGCGCCGCAGCCAGTGCTGCGTCGAGGCGCGACGAGCGGGCCTTGTCGGCGTCGGCAGCCGCCTGCGTCGTGTCCAGTTTCATGAGCAGCTGCCCGGCGGCCACTCGCTCACCGTCGCGTACCCGAATCTCGCGCACCACACCCGTGATCGCCGGCTGGATCGTCTTGACACGTGCATTCGGAATGAACTGGCCGTTCGCCGTCACCACGATATCCAGCCGGCCAAATACGCCAATCAGCAGCGTGATCGCGGTGAGCAGGACGAGCACACGGATCGTCCAGCGTGGCGCGGGATGAACGGGCGTCTCAACGAGTTCCAGTTCGGCGGGCAGGAAGGCAAGCTGATCCGCGTCGCGTGGCGGCCGTTCCAGTTGCTCGCGCATGTCCCAAACAGCGCGCCATACGGCGAGATAGCGCCGGGCCAGGTCGACGCCCGCCTGAAGCTTCATCAGTCGCATGGTCAGCTATCCTGCAGTGAAACGAGGTGCGCGTAGTAGCCGCCGTGGCGCAGCAGCGAATCGTGATCACCCTGTTCGACGATGCGTCCATGATCCATCGCGATGATGCGGTCCGAATGGCGTACCGCGCTCAAACGGTGCGCGATGATGATGACCGTGCGCCCCGCGCAGATTGCCTTCATGTTGTCGCGGATGATGCGTTCGGTCTCGAAGTCGAGCGCACTCGTCGCCTCGTCGAAGATGAGGATGCGCGGATTGGTCAGCAGCGCACGGGCAATCGCCAGACGCTGGCGCTGTCCGCCCGACAGGTTGCCGCCGTGCTCGCCGACCACCGTGTCATAGCCTTCTGGCAACTCGCAGATGAACTGATGCGCGCCCGCCATCTTCGCTGCGTGCATCACCGCATCGAGCGGCGCGCCCGGATCGGTCAGCGCGATGTTCTCGCGCACGGAGCGGTTGAACAGCAGGTTCTCCTGTAGCACGACACCAACCTGTCTGCGCAGCCACGCCGGATCGGCCAGCGCCAGATCCTGACCGTCGATGCGGACCATGCCCTGCTCAGGAATGTAGAGCCGCTGTAAAAGCTTCGTAAGCGTGCTCTTGCCCGACCCCGAGCGGCCGACGATGCCGATGACCTGACCCGCGCGGATATCAAACGAGATGCCGTCGATGACGGGCGGTCCGTCGGGACGATAGCGGAAGCGGATTTTCTCGAACTGGATGTCGCCGCGAATGGGCGGCAAGGCCTGGCGCGTCTGCGGCAGTTCGGTGCGCGTGTTCAGAATGTCGCCGAGGCGCAGCATCGATATGCCGATCTGCTGGAAGTCCTGCCATAGCTGCGCGAGACGCAGGACAGGCGCGCTCACGCGCTGGGACATCATATTGAAGGCGACCAGTTCGCCGACGCTCAGCCGTCCGTCGATCACGAGCCGCGCGCCGATAAAGAGCGTGCCTAGCATGACCAGCTTGCCGACCAGCTGGATCAGTTGCTGACCGAGGTTACCCAACTGGTTGACGCGAAAGCCAGCGCTGACATAGGCGGCGAGCTGCGACTCCCAGCGCCGGATGAATTGCGGCTCGACGGCCATTGCCTTGAGCGTCTCGACGCCCGAAACCGATTCGACGAGAAACGACTGGTTATCCGCGCCACGAGCGAATTTCTCGTTCAGCCGCGAGCGGAATGCCGGGACAAGCAGCGCGGACACCGCGCCATAGACTGGCAGCGAGCCGACGACCAGCAGCGTCAGCCATACGCTGTACATGCACATCACGCCCAGGAAGACAAAGGAGAAAAGCAGGTCGATCACCGCAGTAAGTGCCTGACCCGTCAGAAAATTGCGGATGTTCTCCAGTTCCCGCACCCGTGCAACCGTGTCGCCGACGCGGCGCGCCCCGAAATAGCCAAGCGGCAGCGCCACCAGATGGCGGAACAGGCGCGCACCGAGTTCGACGTCGATACGGTTCGTCGTATGGGAAAACACGTAGTTGCGCAGACCTGTAAGCGCCACTTCGAATACCGACGCAACCAGTAGCGTAATGCATACGACATTCAGCGTACTGTAGGTGCGGTTGACCAGCACCTTGTCCATGACGACCTGGAACATCAACGGTGACACCAGGCCGAACAGCTGCAGCACCAGCGACACGCCTAGCACTTCGAGTAGCAGCTTACGGTATCGGACGATGGCGGGAATGAACCACGAAAAGTCGAAACGCGCCAGCTCGCCTGCCAGCGAGGCGCGCGAGGCGAAGAGCAGCATCTGCCCGTTGCTGCGCACGACGATTTCTTCGAGAGGTCTGACGGCAGGCGTTGCGCTTCCCGACTCCAGTATCAACGCAGTTTTGCCATCGGTTTTTGCAAGGATGAAATGATCGCCGTTGCGGTCGAGCATGAGTGCGGGCAGCGGCGTGGCGCCGAGCGTTTCCGCCCGCAAAGAAACGACACGCGCCTTCAATCCTAGGCTACGCGCCGACAACACCAGATCCTTCTCGCCGAATCGCCCGGAAACGGTCGCTGCAGCGTGTCTAAGTTGCGCGGCGTCGGCGGCGATGTTGTGAAAGCGAGCAATTGTCACAAGTGCCGAAAGCCCCGGATCTTCCAACGATTTTATTTTGCTATCCTGATTATTAATCATGAAAAAATGGAAAGATTGTTCCTGAAGCGACTGCCGGACTCTAATTCGGTCCCTGCCTAATGGCGGAATACGACAGCGAGACACGCCAGTTTAATAGAACCCTAATTTGAGAGGAACTGAGATTAGTCAAAAATGCTAACGATCAGATCTTTGTAAGATTAAAGAAATATATTGAAATGATGTTGAAAGATAGCGCCCACTCTTGACTCCAGATCAAGATTGATTTGAAACCAACCCACTTTTTGCAAAGCTCGCCCGCCTCCATACTCAAGTCATTCCCAGTTTCCCCTCAAAGGAGAACGTCTTGAACATCTTCATCACTGGCGCAAGCGGTTTTATCGGTGGATCGATTGCGGCGGGTCTCGTGCGCGCGGGCCATCGCGTGACGGGCCTGATTCGCAACCAGGAGCATGCGGCTGAACTGAAGCGCCTCGGCATCGAGCCTGTCGTCGGCACGCTCGACGACCGCAATCTGCTGATCGCCCAAGCCAAAGCCGCCGACGGCGTCATCAATGCGGCGAGCAGCGACCATCGCGGCGCGGTGGAAGCGTTGATCGAAGGCCTCGAAGGCTCCGGCAAGCCGTTTCTGCATACGAGCGGTTCGAGCATCGTCGGCGATGCATCGGGCGGTGAGCGCGGCGACGCGAAGATCTACACGGAAGACGCGCTACCCGAGCCGACGGCAGACAAGGCGCCGCGTGTCGCAATCGACGACCTCGTGCTCGACGCGGCAAAACGCGGCATCCGCTCGTCGGTGCTATGCAACACGCTGATCTACGGGCATGGTGCCGTCAAAGGCAGCGCGAGCGTGCAACTGCCACGACTCGTACGTCAGGCGCAAAAGAGCGGCATCGTCCGGCATGTGGGCAGCGGCGGCAACATCTGGTCGAACGTGTTCATCGACGACGTGGTCGAGCTGTACCGGCTCGCGCTCGACAAGAGCCCGGCGGGCACGTTCTATTTCGTCGAAAGCGGCGAAGCGTCGTTCCGCGAGATGACGGACGCAATCGCCAAAGCGATGCACCTCGGACCGGCGCAAGACTGGCCGCTCGATCAGGCGATCGACGAATGGGGCTACGAAATGGCGTCGTATGGTCTAGGCTCGAACAGCCGCGTGCGCGGCACTCGCGCACGCAAACTGCTCGACTGGCAGCCGACGCACACGTCGGTGATCGAATGGATCGAAAGCGACATGATGAAAGACGCGTAAAACACGCGTCGAACCGCGCATAGAACGTTGGCCAGCGCACACGTTGTAAGCAAGGCTGTTGCGTATCCGTAAGCTCGCATCGCTAGAATCGGCGATGTTCGATCAGGTTGATGACAACCTCGATCTTTCGGCTCGAGCCCGGATCATTCAATGTTGCTTGCACTCAATTTCGACTGGCTGACCAATCTGCTCGCGATTCTTTTCGTGGTCGCGTGCCTGTACGACTCGCGCTACGACGAGTACGGCACGCTGACGCTCGCGTCGGGCGCGATGGGCCTGATCGTGATGGGCATCCAGGAGTTTCTCAGGCCCGCATTCGAAATGTCGCTTTGAACGCGGGACTCGCTCGCGTCGGCGTGATGCCATTCGACGCCTGAGAGCACATCACTTGTGTGCCACTTCATGACAGCAGGCTCCCGTGCCCTGCTGTTCCTGCGCTAGCGTCTTGCCCGTTGCGCCGTCTTCATAGCTGTCGTGACGGCGCAGCCAGCCCATCATCTTGTTCTCATCCTCATCACGGCCCTTCGGCACGAAATCGAGCAGCGTATAGCTGCCGATCAGCGGCTCGCCGCCGCGACCATACGACGAGAACGTGCGAAAGATCTCGCCCTTGTCGTTCCGATAGAACACGCTCATGCCGGGCAGTTCGTCGCACGCATAGTCCTGCGTCTCGAAGTTGTAGACGACCTTGCCATGCGCTTCCTGCTCCGGCGTGAACGACACGTCGAAGTCGTAATTGAAGTCGCTGCCGAACGACGACACCCATGGGAACTGCCATCCCATGCGTGTTTTGTACGCATCGATTTTCTCGAGCGTCGCGCGCGAAACAGCGACATACGTCACGTCGCGGTGCGCGAGATGCACGAGCGCGCCGTCGATGTGATCCGACAGAAACGAGCAGCCGGGACAGCCCTGCTCCCAATCAGGCCCTAGCATGAAGTGATAGACGATCAACTGGCTGCGTCCCGCGAACAGATCGGCAAGCGTCTTCGTGCCTTCGCGCGTATCGAAGGTGTAGGTCTTGTCGATCTTCATCCACGGCAGCGCCTGACGCTTCTTCACAAGCGCGTCACGGGCGCGCGTAAAAGCCTTTTCCTCCGCGAGATGCGCGCGTTGCGCGGCGAGCCATGCTTCGCGTGAAACGATCTTGTGCTCTTCCATCTGCTCCTCCAGTTGTGCGGCCGTATCGCTCTTTGCAAGCGGTCGCAGCCTTCACGAGAAATAGCGTTCGAGTCCGTCGAGCGCTTCCGTCCACCCGCCGCGATGTGCGTCGCGCGCGGCTTCATCGAAGAACTGTTCGTGCGTGAGGGTGAGCCATGTGCCGTCGCCATCGGCTTTCAGCGAAAATGTGATGATGGACTCACGTTCCGGCGTCGAGCGGAATGCCCAGCTATAGACGAGCTTTTCGTTGATCGCGACTTCGCGGAACATGCCGCTCACGTCATGCTCTTCGCCGTCGGGCGCGCGCATGATCATGTGAAAGCGGCCGCCCACCTTCAACTCCATCTCCGAGAGGATCACGTCGCAGCCGCCGGGATGCAGCCACTTCACGATCTGCTGCGGGTCGGTCCACGCACTGAAGACTTTTTCCGGGGACGCCTTGATGTGTCGCTGGAGCGTGAGACTGGGGCGGGCGGACATGACGGCTCCTCCACATAGGTGGCCAGTTGATCGAGTGCTTCGGACCAGAACTGCTGATAGCGCTGCAGCCATGACATGGCGTGTTCCATCGGCGCGGCGGACAGACGGCATGCGACTGTGCGGCCCGTCTTGGTGCGCGTGATGAGGCCCGCGTCGGCCAGCACGTCGAGATGCTTCATGACCGCTGGCAGAGACATGGCGAAAGGTTCTGCGAGTTTGGAGACTGATACGTCTCCCCTTTCCGATAGACGTGCGAGTAGCGCGCGGCGGGTTGGATCCGCTAACGCGGCGAACGTGCGATCAAGGTCTTGTAACTTAACCATGAGGTTAAGTGTAGGTCGGTGGGGGGATGTGTCAAGGGTTTGGTTTTTTTGCCGCTTCGCGGGAGGCGCGTTCGCGATTGAGTTGGTCTTTTTCTGCTTTCGCTGGTGGTGGCTTTGCCGCGAGAGGTTCTTTGCCTTTGCCTTTGTGGTGGCATCCGCGAAGCGGTGTTTGCTGCGCATGCGGTTTGGTTTTTTTGCTTTTTTGCTTTTTTGCTTTTTTGCTGGCATCCGCGCTATGCCTTCGTACTTCACGCGTCGCCCCTGTCCGGGGCGGCACCTACTTTTCTTTGCCGCCGCAAAGAAAAGTAGGCAAAAGAAAGCGGCTAACACCCCCAGTTCTAGTTCTTGCCTGAGGGCCCCCAACCGGTCCCACGCTTCACACGGCAACGCCTTTGTTCGCGTGCGTTGCCAACGCGTTCTCTGCACGCCTCACCCGCTTCATGTACCCGCGTCGCAGCACGCTGTGCCAGATAGTCCTCCGCCGCCCAGGTGGCAAACTGTGTGTCGGCTTTCGCGCCGTACGCGCATCACTCCGGACTGGGAAGCAAGGTTGGTGTTTCTGGTAAGAGCACTAACCTGTGCGGTACGACAACCTACACACAGTTTGCCACCTGGGCGGCAGAAACCATTCGCTGCCGCCAGCCGTTGTGCGGGCGTCTGGAGCGGGTGAGGCATCTGATCGAAGCGTTGGCAACGTGCAGGCGATAGCGCGTTGCCGCATGAAGGACGGGGCCGTTGGGGGCCCTCAGGCAGGAAGAAGATCTGGCGGTGTTAGCCGCTTTCTTTTGCCTACTTTTCTTTGCGGCGGCAAAGAAAAGTAGGTGCCGCCCCGCACAGGGGCAACGCTTGAACGGCAAATACCGTAACGCGGATGCCAGCGCAAAAGGCAAACACCCCGACCGGCGACGCATTAAGCACGAAGACAAAACGCCGGATGCCAGCGACAAAACCAGCAAACCACCCAGCGTCGCAGACAACCAACGTCAGATCGCCCAACCACCAAGATAAAACACAGCCAGCACAACAGCGATCAAGACCGTCCCAACATTGAGCTTGCGCCATTCCCCGCTAACAACACGCCCAATCACCAGCGTGCAGAATCCCAGCATGATGCCCGTCACGATATTAGCCGTCAGCACGATAAAAACGGCGCACACGAGACCCGACATCGAATCGACCATATCATCCATATGCAGCTTGCTCACGCTGGAGAGCATCAGCAGACCGACATACATCAAAGCAGGCGCAGTAGCGTAAGAAGGCACAAGCGCGGCAAGCGGCGAGAAGAACATCACGACGAGAAACAGCAGCCCAACGACAGCAGCAGCCAACCCCGTCTTCGCGCCCGCAGCAACCCCAACCGTCGACTCGATATACGCAGCAGCGGGCGCCCCGCCCATAAAGCCCGAGAAAATCGAGCTGAGCGAATCAGCCGTCAACGCGCGGCCGCCGTTGATAATGCGGCCATTCTCGTCAAGCTGCCCGGCCTGCCCGGCAACAGCGCGGATCGTCCCCGTCGCATCGAACACAGCCGTCATCACCAGCGCAAGCACACTAGGCAGCACAGCAAGCGACAACGCGCCCTTGATATCCATCGCACCGATCAGCGACGCATGGCCCGGCGCACTCAACGAAGGCAGCGCGAACACACCATGAAACGCAACAGCAGGATCGAGCAGCAACGCAAGCGCCGAGATCGCGACGATCACGATCAGAATCGAGCCCGGCACGCGGCGGCGCACCAGACCGACGATGGCTGCCAGCCCGCCCACCGACATCAGCACAGGCAGCGACGTGATATGACCCAGCGAGACGGGCAGTCCCGGCCCAGGATTCTTCACCACGAGGCCGACATCGTTCGCGGCGATCAGCAGCAGAAAGAGACCAATGCCGATGCCCGTCCCATGCGCGACGCCCGCAGGCAGATTGCGCAGAATCCACGAGCGCACGCCCGTCACCGAGATCCCGGTGAACACGAGGCCCATCAGGAACACCGCGCCGAGCGCGACATTCGGCTGCAAGCCCTTGCCGAGCACGAGCCCGAACGCCGTGAAGGCCGTCAGCGAAATTGCACAGCCGATCGCAATGGGCAGGCGCGCCCAGATGCCCATCAGCAGCGAGCCGAATGCCGTCGTCAGGCACACGGCGACGAACACCGCGCTGGTGTCGAAGCCCGCCTTGCCGAACATCCCCGGCACGACGAACACGGAATAGACCATCGCGAGAAACGTCGTGATGCCAGCGATGATTTCCTGGCGTCCCGTGCTGCCGCGCGCGGTGATGTCGAAATAGCGGTCAATGAACGCCGCCGGCTGGTCGCGAGTGTTGTCGAATGCCTCGCTCCCGGCTTCCGCGATGCTCTGGGCCTGGGGTTCCATCATGATGAGTGCCTCCTTTATCAGCATGCCGAAACGGCTGCCGTCACAGGCTCGCCGTCATCAGGTTCGTCTCGTTGAGTAGTAGCTGTAGTGCGTGTTGCGCTTTCCGCATGGCGCGCAGGTGCGCATCGTCCTCGTTACGGCGGGTAATCCGTCGTTGGACGATCGATTGACATCGCGTTCCGTTTTCACCAGTCCACGACCCACTTCACGCCGTTCTTTTTATGCTGAAACGAAGGTTAGGCGAATCCCAATATATCTCCCATCGCAATAAAAACATGCCGCGCATGTCGCAATCCTTATATCGTTTGACACACGGCAATGCGGGCCGCCAACCCGGGTGTTAACACCTACGGTTGCAGCCCGCCTGACGCGCGCGGGAAGCCCTGCTGAAAGGGCTTTGAAGCCTGCGGCCGGGCCTGTCCAACGCAGACAAAACAAAGGCCTTTCGACGTCACGGGTTAAACTCTCGGCAAACCATGCCTTTAACGCATTGCCGGCGAGGCTCTCGATGCCTGCATGAATCGCTGGATCGTCTTTTGCGACAGCACCTGCATCGTGCCCGCCGCCCTGGCCACGGAGTCCCACTTGATGATTGGCGGTTTCCTACGTCCAGCCTTCCGTCTTTTGCTGTTGGCCGTTTTTGCGGCCCTTGCCGCCATGATGTCGGGCTGCAGCCTGTTCGGACCGACCGAGCAGCCGCCTGCGCCCATCACCGAAGCCACGGTGACGCCGCTCGTCGTTCCCGCCCTCGAGCCCGCCGCCGAGCCGGACCAGGCCGAGGCGCCTGAACCCAAGGAACCGAAGAAGCCGCGCCCGCCCGTCGTACGCCCGCACAAGCCGGAGCCGCCGCCGCCCGTCGTCGCGCCCGCGCCGCCGCCTCCGCCGCCCGCTCCCGCGCCGATCATCGTGACCCGCACGCTCGATCGCAACACGACGCATGGCCTGCTCGACAGCGAAGTGCAGAAGCTCGACGGCAAGGTGATCGGCCGCGCCATCGATATGACGGCTGACGGCAGCGGCACGCCGCGCCAGATGATCGTCAACCTGCAGGGCTTTCTCGGCGTTGGCGACCGCAAGGTCGGTTTTCCGTGGACCGCCTTCCGCTTCACGCCGAACGCGAAAGGCGCGCCCATCACGATCACGACCCCGCCTAACCAGCTAGCTGCGACCAACCGGCCGAAGCCGTCGGCTTCGCTCGCGACGCCGCTCGCGGCCGTGACGGCCGCGCCCGCGGTACCGCCGGGGCAAATGGAACTGCTGGACGCGGACGTCGAGCGTCCGAACGGCGGCAAGGTAGGCCGCGTGATCGACGTGCTGGTCGATGTGAACGCGCAGCCGCAGGCCGTCGTGCTCGACGTGAGCGGCATCATCAGCCCCGATCGCCGCTCGATCGCAGCGAACTGGTCGGCGCTGCGCTTCGTCGCCAAGGACAAGACGCTGCGTCCGTTGATGGATCTCAATGACGCGCAGATCAAGGCGTCGCCCACTTACGAGGCAGATAAACCGATCCGGGCGGTCTCGCCCGCCCCTGCTCCATCTCCAGTTCCCGCGTCCGCTCCTGCGCCCGCTACAACGGCTGGCCCTTCATCGTCCGCTGCGGCGGCCTCAACCGCACGCACTTCACGATGACGAGCCGTCTCATGGTCAACGCACGCAGTCTCCGCGCCCTCGACTGGCTCAACTTCTTCGTCGCCAACGTGCAGACGGGATTCGGGCCGTTCATCGCGTCATACCTCGCGTCGCACAAGTGGACGCAGGGCGAGATTGGACTCGCGCTTTCAGTCGGCACGATCAGCGCGATGGTGAGCCAGGTGCCTGGCGGCGCGGCCGTCGATGCGCTGCGCAACAAGAAAGGCGCTGCTGCGTGGGCGATCATCGCGATCATTCTCAGCGCCGTGCTGCTTGCGGCGAGCCCGACCGTGCTGCCCGTGATGGCCGCCGAGGTCTTTCACGGCTTTGCGAGCTGCATGCTCGTGCCGGCGATGGCGGCCATCTCGTTCGCGCTCGTCGGCCGACACGATCTGGGCGATCGGCTTGGGCGCAATGCACGCTGGGCGTCGATTGGGAGCGCTGTCGCTGCGGGCCTGATGGGGCTTTTCGGCGAATATTTCTCGGCGCGCGCGGTGTTCTGGCTGACTGCCGTGCTTGCGGCGCCTGCGCTGTTTGCGTTGTCGATGATCACGATGCCGGAGCATCAACCTTTGCCCGCGCACCAACCTGCGAAGAAGGAGCGCGACGACGCCGAAGAAAAGGAATCGATCTTCGAGTTGCTGCGCGACAAGCGGATGTTGATCTTTGCCGCCTGCGTCGTGCTGTTCCATCTGTCGAATGCGGCGATGCTTAATCTCGCAGCGGGTGAAGTGACGGCGGGCATGGGCGACAACGTACAGCTCGTGATTGCTGCGTGCATCATCGTGCCGCAGGCGATTGTGGCGATGTTGTCGCCTTGGGTTGGGCGCACTGCGGAGCGCTGGGGGCGCAGGCCCATTCTGCTGCTTGGGTTTTCTGCGCTGCCCGTGCGGGCTTTGCTGTTTGCTGGCGTTAGCAGCCCTTACCTGCTTGTGCCTGTGCAGATGCTCGATGGCATTAGCGCCGCTGTGTTCGGTGTGATGCTGCCTCTGATTGCTGCCGATGTTGCCGGCGACAAGGGGCGTTATAACCTCACCATTGGGCTGTTTGGCCTCGCGGCCGGGATTGGGGCGACGCTTTCTACTGCTGTTGCCGGGTTTGTCGCCGATCGCTTTGGCAATGCGGTTAGCTTTTTTGGGCTCGCCGGTGCGGGGGCGCTTGCTGTGTTGCTTGTGTGGGCTGCTATGCCTGAGACTCGTGATGCGAATGGAGATATGCAGGAGAAGCCTGCACCCGCTGATGGTGGGTCTTTGAAGCGGGCTAAGTGAAGGGGTTTTTTGGTCTTGCGACGCCGGGTGGTGGTTTTTTTCGCTGGCATCCGCGTTTTGCCTTCGTGCTTCATGCGCCGCCGTTCGGTGTTTTGGCCTTTGCGCCGGCATCCGCGTGATGACTTACCCGTTCAAGCGTCGCCCCTGTGCGGGGCGGCACCTACTTTTCTTTGCCGCCGCAAAGAAAAGTAGGCAAAAGAAAGCGGCTCACACCGCCAACATTTCTTCTTGCCTGCGGGCCCCCGAAGGGTCTTACGCTTCACACGGCAACCACGTGACTCTTGTTTGTTGCCAACGCTTTGAATTGACGCCTCACCCGCTTCACGCGTCCGCGTCGCAACACACCGTGCCAGATATTCCACTGCCGCCCAGGTGGCAAACTGTGTGTAGGCCGTAGCGCCACACACGCCTCACTCCGAACCGATAGCGCACGCGTTCCACCATGTAAGAGCGCCAAGCTATACGCCGCGACAACCTACACACAGTTTGCCACCTGGGCGGCGGAAACCATTCGCTGCCGCTAGCCCGTGCACGGGTATTCGAAGCGGGTGAGGCGCTTATTTATAGCGTTGGCAACGCACGCGAACAAGGACGTTGCCGTGCGAAGCATAAGACCAGTTGGGGGCCCTCAGGCAAATACAAGAACTGGCGGTGTTAGCCGCTTTCTTTTGCCTACTTTTCTTTGCGGCGGTGTACAGACTGGAGACATCGTTGACACATGTACAGGGACATCGCTGACACATGATGGTCAGGGTTTGGGCTCCTTCAGGTCAAGTTTTTCGACACGCTGATGGGCGAACCAGAACTCGATCACCCCGTCTTCGTCCTCGCTCGGGCGGGCTGCCACATGCAAGCCCTTGAGCGCAATCGAGAGCTTCAGTTTCTCGCCCCGGAAGCGCACCACGCCGCTTGAGTTGACCAGTAAAACTTCATCGCCGGACTCGTATTCGGGCTCCGGGAGGCGATCGGGCATCCTGCTCAGGCTGCACGCGTAGCGGGTAATCGGCGTGGCCATCCCGAGTGCCTCGTGTGGACGCTCGGTGTTGTACACCTGCCGCCAGCGATCCAGTGCCTGCTGCACGTGCTCGTGCGTGCTGAAGGCGTGCCGCTGCAGCACTTCGGCCTTCAGCGAGCGGTGAAACCGTTCGTCCTTGCCATTGGTCTGCGGGTGATACGGCCGGCTGTAGCTCACATGGATACCCAGCCGGATCAGCCAGACCGCGAGCTCGGTGAACTGTCCCGGCGCGCTGGGCGAGCCCCACGGCGCGCCGTTGTCGGTGTTGATACGCGAGGGTAGCCCGTAGCAGCGGAACGCCTGCTCGAGCGCTTCCTGCACGACCTGCGTGGTGGTGCGCGAGCAGGCGCTCAGCACGATGTTGTAGCGCGAGTGATCGTCGATGACCGTCAGCGGCGCGCAGCGCCCGCTCTCCAGGGTCGGGAAGTCGCCCTTGAAGTCCATTTGCCACAGCGAGTTCGGATGCTCGTGCTCGAAGCGTTGCCAGTGCTGGCGCTGGCGCGACGCCTGTTCGTCGATCATCCCGTGGCGCCGCAGGATCTCGGTGATGGTGGCGGGTGCGGGCACCTCGGTCTGGCCCAGATCGCGCAGGCGCTGTGCGATCTTGCGTCCGCCCCAGCCGTGCTGGCAGCGCAGGTCCAGCACCAGCGCTTCGATGTGCTCCGGTGAGCGTGTGGGGCTGTGATGCGGGCGGCGGGAGCGGTCGGCCAGTCCGTCGACGCCTTCGCTCTTATGGCGTCCAAGCCACTTGTAGCCCGTCTGACGGGTGATCTTGTATTTGCGGCACAACTCGCTGAACGGCACCGCCTGCGTGGCGGCATCGCGCACGAAGTCTTCGCGGAGATTCATGGTGTCTTTTGCATCCCAGGGCATGGTTGGAATCCGGGCGTTTGATTACCCGAAAGTGTCAGTCATGTCCCTGTACACCTGTCAGCTATGTCTCCAGTCTGTACACGGCGGCAAAGAAAAGTAGGTGCTGCCCCGCACAGGGGCGACGCTTGAACGGGTAAGTCATCACGCGGATGCCGGCGCAAAGGCCAAAACACCGAACGGCGACGCATGAAGCACGAAGGCAAAACGCGGATGCCAGCGAAAAAACAAAACCACCACCCAGCGTCGCAGACAAACAAAAACCTCAATCAATAGGCCGCCCAGCCGTCTCACGAACAAACGGCAACGCCAACAAAGAAACCAAACCACATCCAATCAGATACCACGCCGGCGCAAGCGTATTCCCTGACAACTGAATAAGCCACGTAGCAAAGAACTGCGCAAAACCACCAAAAATCGACACCCCAAGACAATAAACAATCGACATCCCAGTAGCGCGAATCTCGCGCGGAAACATCTCAGGCAGCATAACGATATTAGGCACGGCCGTGAACGCAACAAGCACGCCGAGCACGGCAACAACGGAAAGCAAAACCGGCACCGTAGGCACAGCATTAATAACCATAAACGCAGGATAAACAGCCGCAATCAACAGAACCCGAGAAACCCAAAGCACCCGCTTACGTCCATACCGATCCGACAACGACCCAGCAAACGGCGAGCAGATCACCGTAACAAAAGCAGCCGTCCACGAAGCCCACAACGCCAGCGACATCGGCAGATGGAGAATCTTGATCGCGTAAGTAGAAAGATAAAACAGCACGATATAGTTCGCGGCCGTGCCGCCAATCGTCGTCACAACACCCGTCACAATCGAACCCATATGCGTGCCGAAAATCTCACGCACAGGCTTCGCAACCGTCGCGGCTTCGAGAGCAGGCGGATGATCTGAAGACGCCGGCAACGGCAACGTTTCATCCAGATGGCGCCGGATATACACGCCAATCGGCCCCATCGCCATACCGATCACAAACGGCACACGCCAACCCCAGCTTTCGAGCGCATGCGTCGACAGCATTGCGGCCAACGCGACACCAAGCAGCGAACCAACCACCGTGTTCAAACCCTGGCTCACGAACTGCCAGCTGCCATAAAAACCGCGCGTACGGTCGCTGCCGTACTCCATCAAGAGCGACGTCGACGCACCGATCTCGCCGCCCAGCGCAAAACCCTGAATCAGCCGCGCAAGAATCACAAGCACGGGCGCAGCAAGACCAATCGACGCATACGTCGGTGCAAACGCGATGATCGCCGAGCCCAGCGTCATCAGCCACAACGTCAGGCTCATCGCCGCCTTGCGGCCCGCACGGTCCGCATACGCGCCAAGCACCACGCCGCCCACCGGCCGCATGATGAACCCAACACCAAACGTGCCGACCGCGAGCATCAGTTGCGCAAGCTGCCCTTCGACAGGAAAGTACAGCTTGCCAATGATCGTCGCGAAGAAGCTGTAGATCGTGAAGTCGAAGAACTCGAGGCCGTTGCCAAGCGTGATCGCGGCGATCGCTTTCGCGTGGCTCGCGCGCTGCGGCTGTACACCGCTCGTTGAAATGCTGTCGTTCGATGTGGAAGTCGTTGCGGCTGTGTAAGTCATATCCGTCTCCCGGATGCGTCAGACGAGAAATGATTGCGCGAGACGCACCCAATACGCGGCGCCCGTCGCGAGGCAGTCGTCGTTGAAGTCGTAGCCGGGGTTGTGCACCATGCAACCGCCCTCGCCGTCCCCGTTACCGATGATCAGATAAGCACCCGCGCATCGTTCGAGCATGAACGCGAAGTCCTCGCTGCCCGTCAGCGGCTGCATGTTGGCGATCAGGCCATCGTCGCCGACCCAGTCGCGCGCGACCTGCGTCGCGAATGCCGTCATCTGCGCATCGTTGACGAGCACGGGATAGCGGCGCTGATAGTCGACCTCGGCGCGCGCGTTGTACACCGACGCCTGTCCGTGCACGACTTCCAGAATGCGCGTCTCCAGATAGTCGCGGACTTCCGGCTTCAGCGCGCGCACGGAGAGGCGCATCTCCGCCGTCTCCGGAATCACGTTGGGCGCTTCGCCCGCGTGAATCGCGCCGACCGTGATGATCGCCATATCGAGCGGCGCGACGTTGCGCGACACGATGGTCTGCAACGCCAGCACGATCTGCGCGCACACGACGACGGGATCGACGGCCTTATGCGGCACCGCGCCGTGTCCGCCGCGCCCCGTCACCTTGATGATGACGGTATCCGACGACGCCATGAACGAACCCGGCAGAAAGCCGAACTTGCCCGTCGGATGACCCGGCATGTTGTGCATCGCGAACACGGCGTCGCACGGGAAGCGGTCGAACAGCCCGTCTTCGATCATTTTCTTCGCGCCGGCAAGGCCCTCTTCGGCGGGCTGGAAAATCAGGTTCAGCGTGCCGTCGAACGAACGTTCCTGCGCGAGATGCTTCGCCGCGGCGAGCAGCATCGCCGTGTGGCCATCGTGGCCGCACGCGTGCATCTTGCCGGGCAGCTTGCTCGCGTACGGCAGGCCCGTCTGCTCGTGGATGGGCAGCGCGTCCATGTCGGCGCGCAGGCCGAGCTTGCGCGTACCGCTGCCTACTTTCAGTTGCCCGACGACACCCGTGCTGCCCAGCCCGCGCGTCACGGTGTAGCCCCACTCGGCGAGCTTGTCGGCGACCAGATCGCCCGTCACGTGTTCTTCGTACGCAAGCTCGGGATGCGCGTGGATGCGGCGGCGCAGCGCAATCATTTCTGCTTCGAGATCGGCGATGCCGGCGGGGATGACCATGGTATTCACGCTGCTGTCTCCATTGATGTCTGTGAACCCAGCATAGCCGCCTATTTTTTTGACGGGCAGGCGGGAAACGGGTACGGTGGCAACCAGTGGTTGTCACCCTCGATGCCACCTTTCATCCGCCCGACATGAAACTGCATCAACTCAGCACGCTCGCCGCCATCGCGGAGACAGGCAGCATCCGCGCCGCGGCGCGGCAACTGGGCTTGTCCCCTGCCGCCGTCACGAAGTCCGTGCGCGAACTCGAAACGGATCTCCGCGCGCCGCTGGTGATACGCGGCACATCGGGCGTCGCGTTCACCGAATACGGACGCGCGCTCGTCGTGCATGCGCGGCTCGTGCTCGGTCAGCTCGCGCGCGCCGAGGCCGAACTCGAAGCGATGCGCGGCGCGGCGGCCGGGAAGCTCTCGGTGGGCGTGACGCCGTGGCTCGCGCTGACGTTTCTGCCCGAGACGGTCAACCGCTTCAAGCAGAAAATGCCCGACGTGCAGCTGGAATTCTTCGAAGGATTATTGGCCGTCGTGCAGCCGCGTCTGCGCGACGGCAGTCTCGACTTTTCGATCGGGCGGCCGCCGCCTGCATCGCCGCAATCGGAGTTTCATAACGTGCCGCTTTTTTCGACGCATTCAGCCGTCGTCGCGCGACGCGGGCATCCGCTTGGCGAATGCCGCACGCTGCACGAACTGCAAGACGCCGAATGGGTGTTGAACTGGGACCCGGCAAGCCGCGAGTCGATGGCTGACAATCTGTTCCGCAAGCGCGGGATGAAGGTGCCGCACACGATCCATCTCGCGCATTCATTCGCGATCGTGTTTGGCCTGCTTCAGCAGACGGATTTCCTCAGCATCTTTCCGTGGCCGCTCGTCGAGGTGAACATCGCGAAGGACAATCTGCGCGCGCTGCCGTTGCGCGAAGTGGTCGATGAGACGATTGTCAGCATCACGTCGCGGCGCGGCGTGCCTGTCAGTCCTGCGGGCGCGTGTTTTATCGAATGCCTGCGCGAAGTGATCGACGAAGGCGCGCGGTCGCAGGATGCCGACCGCCGCCGTCTGTTTCATTCGATCGAACTGCTTTTCTAAGACTTATTTCCCGTATCCGACAACGCCCTTGATCTCCAGAAAGTCTTCGAGTCCGAACTCGCCGTACTCGCGCCCGTTGCCCGACTGACGATAGCCGCCAAACGGCGCTTCCGGCGAGTACTCCGCGTAGTTCAGATAGATCGTGCCTGTGCGCAGCCGCTTCGCGACGGTGCGCGCGCGTTCGAGCGACGCCGACTGGATATAACCCGCGAGACCATAGATGCTGTCGTTGGCCATTGCGACGGCTTCGTCTTCCGTGTCGTAGCCGAGAATCGACAGCACGGGTCCGAAGATTTCTTCGCGCGCAATGGTCATGTCGTGCGTCACGTGGCCGAATACGGTCGGGCGCACATAGTAGCCCTCGCCCAGGCCTTCGGGACGTCCGGGGCCGCCCGCTGCGAGCACCGCGCCTTCGCGCACGCCTGCATCGATCATCGACTGGATCTTGTCGAACTGCAGCTGGCTGATCACAGGGCCCATATCGCTCGACGGCGCGTCCGCCGGACCGACGACGAGCGCATCGGCCACTTCCTTCGCGTAGGACAACGCTTCGTCCATCCGCGCGCGCGGCACGAACATGCGCGTGGGCGCGTCGCACGATTGCCCGCTGTTATCGAAGCATGCGCGCGCGCCACGCGTGACGGCGTCGCGCAGATCCGCATCTTCGAGAATCAGGTTCGCGGACTTGCCACCCAGTTCCTGATGCACGCGCTTGACGGTATCGGCGGCGGCTTTTGCGACTTGCACGCCTGCGCGCGTCGATCCTGTGAACGACATCATGTCGATGTCCTTGTGTCGCGACATGGCATCGCCCACCACCTGCCCTTCGCCGTTGACGAGATTGAACACGCCTGCGGGCACGCCTGCTTCATGCAGGATTTCCGCGTAGAGCATCGCGCTCATCGGGGCGAGTTCGGATGGTTTCAGTACCATCGTGCAACCGGCTGCGAGTGCGGGCGCGACTTTCGTGGTGATCTGCAACGCGGGCCAGTTCCACGGCGTGATGAGGCCGCATACGCCGACGGGTTCCTTGCGGATCAGCATGCTGCCTTTTAGCTGCTCGAAGTCGAAATGCTGCAGCGTGCGGATCATCGTTTCCAGATGCGCGGTGCCTGTCCATGCTTGGGCGTCGTGGGCGAACTGTTTTGGCGCGCCCATTTCGTGGCTGATTGCATCGACCATGTCGTCGTAGCGCTTGCGATAGACCTCGAGGATCGCTTGCAGCAGATCGATGCGCTGTTGCACCGTGGTTTCCGAATACGAGGCAAACGCGGTTTTGGCGGCTGCTACCGCGCGATCGACGTCGCCCGCACTGCCCAGCGAAATCGTTGCGAACGGTTTAGCCGTGGATGGGTCGATTACGTCGAGTGTTTTGGGTTCGATCGGGTCGATCCATTTGCCGTCGATATAGAACTGCGTGGCGTGCTGCATGATGTTTTCCTCTAATTGGTCCGATACGTTACATCGACTGTTCTCGAACTACATGTCTTCAAATCGAAATTCATTGGCGAGCGTGTTTGGCTCAGACTCGCGGTTCCCAATCAACCCGCTTTGATCTGCGAATCATTCTGGAGACTTTGACATGAGCAACATTACTTTTACCCGTATCGATGCGAAGGGCCCGGGTGCGACGGGCCTGCAGCCGGCGTTGCATGATCCTGCTGATGTGATTCTCGATGGCGCTACAGCGCCGCATGCGTTGACTGCTTTTTCTGCTGCTGAGAATGTGCTCACGGCTGGGGTTTGGCAGTGTGATGCCGGTACGCTCAAGTTGTCTGATCTGCCGATTCATGAAGTCTGTGTGCTCATCGAAGGCGAAGTCGTGATCACCAGCGACGATGGGCGTTCCGATCACTATAAGGCTGGTGATGCTTTTATTCTTCACAAGGGCTTCTCGGGTACGTGGCATATGCCTGTTGCTACTAAGAAGTACAGTGTTGTTTATTGCGGTTGAGGTTCTGGTTTAAACCGGCCGCGCGGTTTGTGCGCAGTTTTTTTATGCTTGCCGTTAGGGTGGCATTCGGACTTTTCGCTGGCATCCGCGATTTGCCTTCGTGCTTCAAGCGTCGCCCCTGTGCGGGGCGGCACCTACTTTTCTTTGCCGCCGCAAAGAAAAGTAGGCAAAAGAAAGCGGCTAACACCGCCAACATTTCTTCTTGCCTGAGGGCCCCCACAGGTTCCTACGCTTCACACGGCAACCTGCTTGTTCCGCGTTCGGTGCCAGCGCTCTTGCGCTGCGCCTCACCCGCTTCATGCGCCCGCGCTTCAGCATGCCGCGCCAAACATTCAACGGCCGCCCAGGTGGCAAACTGTGTGTAGGCCGTAGCACCTCACACGCCTCACTTCGGACCGATTGCGCACGCGTTCCACCCTGTAAGAGCGCCAAGCTATACGCCGCGAAAACCTACACACAGTTTGCCACCTAGGCAGCACATACCATTCGCTGCCACTAGCTCTTATGCGGGCGGTTGAAGCGGGTGATGCGTTTATTCAAAGCGTTGGCAACGAACGTGAATCAGCGGCGTTGCCGTGTGAAGCGTAGGACCAGTTGGGGGCCCTCAGGCAAGAACTAGAACTGGCGGTGTTAGCCGCTTTCTTTTGCCTACTTTTCTTTGCGGCGGCAAAGAAAAGTAGGTGCCGCCCCGCACAGGGGCGACGCTTGAACGGGTAAGTCATCACGCGGATGCCGGCGCAAAGTCCAAAACACCGAATGGCGACGCCTGAAGCACGACAAAAAATCGCGGATGCCAGCGCAAACCAAAGCAGACCACCCAGCGCCGCAAGACAAAAAAACTTACATCGGAAACCCAAGCGCCTTAATGGAATTAATCCACCACCTCCGCCATCCACCCCGATCATCCGCCCCATCAAAAGCATTAAAAGTGATCTTGGCAGCGATCCACCGCACAGGCTCTGGCGGAATATACGAAGGCCCCTTCCGCGAGATATCAAGCGAAGTGATCAACGTATCGCGATCCCAGAGCATCTCAAGCCCCATCCGCGCGCCGAAGCGGCTCCCGGCGACGCCAAACCCGGTATACCCAGCGACAAACACAGTCTTCCCACCGTGATACTTACGCGCAAAAACAGAACCCCGAGAACAGTAATCAATCGGCCCACCCCACGCATGCGTGAACTTCACATCATCCAGCTGCGGGAACGTCCGATAAAAAGCCTCAGCGAGTTTGTAATAAGTCCGCTCATCGCGATCCTGCGCAGGATTGTTATCGCCACCAAAGTGATAACTAACGCGCCCGCCAAAAATGATCCGATTATCCTTCGTGAGACGAAAATAATTGAGCTGCGTACGCGTGTCATACACGCCCTGGCGGTTCTTCCAGCCAATGCGCGCCATCTGCTCTTCCGTCAGCGGACTCGTCGCGATGATGTGATCACGCACCTGCATCACACGCCGGTTGATATCCGTCACGCCAACATTCGCAGTACCCGTGCCGAGCAACACACGCGGCGTATCAATCCGTCCCGCCTGCGTGTACACAATCATCTTCTTGCCAGCGTCTTCAAGACGCGTCAACGGCGAATGCTCATACAGCCGCACGCCGAGTTTCAAGGCAGCCGCCTTGAGCCCCCAAGCAAGCTTCGCCGGATGAATCGTCCCACTACGATTGCGCGACCACATCGCACCTGCAAACAACGGCGAATCCAGTTGCTCTCGAGCCTTCTCACTATCGAGCAATACCACGTCATGCCCATGCGACACATGCAGTTCGAAGTCATTCTGCAAATGGTCGAGGTGCTTCTCGTCGACGGCCACCGTCATCTCGCCATTCCATTCGACATCGGCTTCGATGCCATAACGCACGAGTGATTCCTTGAAGCCGTCGAGGTTCTCCTGGCCCAGACGCTCGAGCACATCGAGATCCTTCGGGAACACACGCGTCGCATTCGGCAGCCCGTGCATCACGGACGTCGAAATAATCCCGCCCGGACGGCCCGACGCACCATACGCAACCTTGCCCGCTTCGATCAGCACGACGTCAAGACGAGGATCGTTCTCCTTCGCCTGAATGGCTGCCCACAAACCCGTAAAGCCGCCGCCGACGATCACGAGATCGGCCGTGGTCGGCCCGATCAACTCGCGTTCGACGGCAGGCGCCGCCGGATTGTCCAGCCAGAACGGAAACAGCTTGACACCCTCGAATGCGCGTTTAACTGAGTCGCTCATCTTCTCACCTGCTCTATTCCAATCTTTGTAAATGATGCCGCCAGCGGCATGCTCTCTTTTATTACGCTGCGTCCTGCGTGTCGAATACTTCTTCGCGCGGCGCCGTCATCCTGTTGCCTCGCATGCCTTCCGCCGTGCGCGGCTCGACCACCTTGATCCGCGCATGCGTGGCCTTGTGGCTGCCGCGCAGCCATCGTCGGCCTTGCGGTCCATACACACCATCCGGCTCAGGGAAGCATTGCAGCAGCGTCACGTACAGCGTGCAAGCCATCGTCAACGCAACAGGCAAGCTGATATCGAGGCCACCCGCAAGCTCGCCGAGCGGGCCGACGAACTGGTCCGGCAGATTGACGAAGCACAGGCCCGTCAGCGCGCTCGGAACCCAGGCGCCCATCGCGCGCCAGTTCCAGCCGTGCGTGAACCAGTAGTGGCCGCCGCGTCCGCCGCGATTGAACACCTGCAGATCGTCGGACAGATAGAAGCCGCGGCGCGTCACGTAGCCGATGATCATGATCACCATCCACGGGCAGCTGCATGTATTGATGAGCACCGAGAACGTCGACACGCTTTCCACGAGGTTGAACACGAAGCGCCCGAGAAAGATGAAGCCGATCGCAGCGCAGCCGATCAGGAACGTCGCACGCACGCGGTTGAGCAGCTTCGGAAACATGCTCGACATGTCGAGGCCCGTGCCGTACAGCGCCGTCGTACCCGTCGACATGCCGCCGATGATCGCGATTAGACACACGGGCAGGAAGAACCAGTTCGGCGAGATCGCCAGCAATCCGCCGACGTAGTTGTTCGACGCGATAAAGTCCGGCGCCTTCTGCGCGATGATCGTCGCCGTCGCGAGGCCGAAGAAGAACGGCACGAAAGTCGCGATCTGCGCAATGATCACGGCAAGCATCGTGCGATGCTTCGGCGTGTTCTGCGGAATGTAGCGCGCCCAGTCGCCCATCGTCGATGCAAACGAAACGGGATTGCTCAGCGCGACGAGCACCGCGCTCACGAACGCCGGCCAGAAGCCGACAGCACCCATCGCAAACTTGCCCGCGTAGTGGCTGTCGAACGGACCGGCGAACGCGAAGATGCCCGCGATGAACAGCAAACTCGCCGTCCACACTGCAATCTTGTTGACCCACAGCATGAAGCGAAAGCCGTAGATACACACCGTCAACACGAGCACCGCGAAGACGCCGTACGCGGCGCTCAGCGTAAAGCCGTTCACAGGCAAACCGAGCAGATGATTCGCGCCGCCCACGAGCGCATCGCCCGAGCTCCACACGGCGAGCGAGAAGAACGCGACGGACGTCAGCAGCGCGAGAAACGAGCCAACGATCCGTCCATGAATACCAAAGTGGCCGCCGGACGAAACAGGATCGTTCGTGCCGTTGCGCATGCCAAAGAGGCTCATCGGCGCAAGAATGCACGAGCCGACCAGCACGCCGATCACGATCGACGCGACGCCTGCCCAGAACGACAGGCCGAGCAGCACGGGAAAACTGCCGAGCACCGAAGTGGAAAACGTATTGCAGCCTCCGAACAGCAGGCGGAACAGGTCGATGGGCCGCGCATAGCGGGACGCGTCGGGAATGCGTTCGAAACCGAAGGTCTCGACGGTTGTGATACTGCTGTTGTTGCTCTCGGTGGGGCTGCTGCTCATGTCTCCGACTCCTCTGACGGCCAGGGAAATCACGCGGCTCGCTACTGGCTGGTGGCGTCCGCTTCTTAACGAATGTCTGGTCGCCACTGTAAAGAGAAACAATTCGGGCAAAAATATCGTCGGCGCAACCTTTACTTCGATATAAGTCGATGTAAGCGGAATTCCTTATCCAGTAAGGCTTCTCAAGCAGATAGCGGCGTCGCTGAAAGTCTCGAAAGCAGCTTGCGACGTGCAAAACGTCGAAAAGAATCGGCAGATTTCAGGTACGGCGGCGCTTCCTCGCGGCGGCAACGGCAGGCATCGGAATCGGCACGCTGCCCTTCGTGCCCTGTTCGATCAGAAAGTCGCGGAACAGGCTCGCGACATGCGGCAGACGCTTATCCGACACATGCATCACGTACCAGTCGCGTTCGATCGGATTGTCGGGTAGCGGCAACAGCGCCAGCAACCCCGCCTGAAATTCCAGCGAGCACGCGTGCAACGAAAGAAACGAAATGCCGAGCCCCGCTTCCACCAGTTGCTTGATCGCCTCGTTGCTCGACAATTCGGAACCGATATGAAGCTTGTGACCCGCCTGCCTGAACAGGTTTTCGACCGTCGAGCGCGTGCCCGAGCCGCGCTCGCGCACGAACAGGTTCGCCGATTCCAGATCGCCAAGCGTGAGGCGTTTCTTTTTCATCAGCGCATGCGAAGGTGACGCGACGAATGCCATCGGATGCTTCGCGAACGCGGTAGCGACCGTGCGCAATTCACGCGGCGGGCTGCCCATCACGGCGAGGTCGATTTCATGCGTCGCGAGCATGCGGATGATGTCCGCGCGATTGCCGACCTTGAATTGCACCTTCACTTGCGGACGCGCTTCCGTAAAGCGCACGAGAAACGGCGGGATCAGGTACTCGGCCGTCGTGATCGCGCCGATGCGAAGCGTGCCGCCCTGTTCGCCGTGCAACGCGGCGAGATCGTCGGCGGCGCCATTCCACAAGTCGAGAATTTCGAGTGCATAGCGCGCGAGTATTTCGCCCGCTGCCGTCAGTTGCACGCCACGCCCCACGCGCTGCAGGAGCGGCGCGCCCGCAGAGTCTTCCAGCAGGCGGATTTGCAGCGACACGGCGGGCTGCGTCAACCGCAATTCCTCCGCCGCGCCCGACACGCTGCCAAGCTTCGCCACCGTATGAAGCGCCTTCAATTGACGAAACGTCGCTGCCTTTAACATAAGTGAAAACCTATATGTTCGGTACAAACATTAAATTGTGCTGCGGTTTCGCTCAATTCTATACTCGACCTCACTGATGATGTTCACGCATGAATCCGCATTGAAAACGTTTCAGGAGAGTACGCATCATGACCTCGATCGATCGACACACCGCAAGTAGCACACGAACTGCGCCGCACCGAATCGTCGTCGTTGGCGGCGGCGTGGGTGGACTGGGACTCGCAACGCGCCTTGGCGAATCGCTCGGCAAGAGCGGGCATGCGCAAGTCGTCCTCGTCGACCGCTCGCCGACGCACTTCTGGAAGCCGCTGCTGCACGAAGCCGCGTCAGGCCAGATCGATCCCGCCACGCATCAGCTGCAATTCGCGGTGCAGGCGCGGCGTCACGGCTTCGAGTTCGAACAGGGTGCGCTGCAATCGCTCGATCGCGCACAGCGTCACATCACGATCAGCGCGACGCGTGATGACAACGGCCGCGAAGTGCTCCCCGCGCGTCATATCGCGTTCGATACGCTCGTGTTGGCGCTCGGCAGTGTGACCAACTACTTCGGCGTCAAGGGCGCGGAACAACATGCGCTGCCGCTGGAGTCCGTCACGCACGCGGAATCGTTCCGCCGCAAGCTGCTCGACGCGTGCACGCGGGCGAATCATGTGCGTCGCGTGAGCGGCGCGCAGCAGGTGCAGCCGGTGTCGATCAATATCGTCGGCGCGGGCGCGACGGGCGTCGAGCTTGCAGCGGCGTTGCGCGACAGCATTCGTTTGATGCATCGCTACAGCCTTTTCGCACTCGACCCGGAGCGCGACTTCCGCATCAGGTTGATCGAAGGCACGGAGCGTGTGTTGCCCGCGCTGTCGCAACGTATTTCAGCGCGCGCGCAGCGGATACTCGGCGGTCTCGGCGTCGAAGTGCTCACGACTACACGTGTGACGGAAGTACGCGCGGATGCCGTGCTCACCCACGACGGCCAGCATCTGCCGAGCGACATCGCAATCTGGACCGCGGGCATCGCCGGGCCGCCTGTGTTGCGTGTGCTCGACGGCATCGACGTGAACCGCAATGCGCAAGTGCTCGTGACGCGCACATTGCAAACCACGAAGGATGCGAATGTCTTCGCGCTCGGCGATTGCGCGGCCTGCCCTTCGCACGCGGATGGCTTTCTCGCGCCGCGCGCCCAGGTCGCGCATCAGCAGGCGATGTTCCTGGCACGCGCGCTGAAGTGCCGTGTCGGCGGCGAAGCGCTGCCCGAGTTCACGTATCGCGATGCGGGCACGCTGGTCGGGTTCGGCGACGTGGGCACGATCGGCAGCCTGAGCGGCCTGCGCGAGCGGCCCGTGTTCGTCGACGGCTGGCTCGCCACCGTCGTGTACCGGCTGATCTATCGCCGGCACGTGATGACGGTCACCGGCTTCGCGCGCATGGCGCTCGATACGGCGAGCCATTGGCTGCGGCGCCGCGTGCATCCCGTGATCCGGCTGCATTGAGCCGAGGGTCACGTACAGAACGGCAGGCGGTCAGTCGAGAAACTCGGCGGACCGCTTGCGCAACGCGGCCCCGAAGTCGTCGAGCCAACCGATCGACAGCCGCCAGCTCTGCCAATACAGATCGACGTCGAGATGCTTGCCCGGCGCCATGTCGATCAGTTCGCCGCTTTCCAGTTGCGCGGCGATCATCCGCTCCGGGCACATGCCCCAACCCATCCCCGTCGCGCACGCGCGCAAGAAACCGGATACGTGCGGAATCCAGTGCGTCGGCGCATCGATTTCGCCACGCGTGATCTTGTGTACGAAGCGCTTTTGCAGCTGATCTTTTGGATTGAAGTCGACGCAGGGCGCGCCGCGCAGCGTGTCGCGACTGATGCCTTCGCTGAAATAGCGCTCATAAAAGGCGGGCGTGCAGACGGCGCGGTAACGCATGCGCCCCAGACGCGTCGAGCGGCAGCCCTGCACCGGCTCCGACTGCGTCGTCACCGCGCCCTGCACGCTGCCGTCGCGAATCCGCTGTGCTGTATGGTCCTGATCGTCGATCACCAGATCGAGCAGCATGCCGCGCTCCGCGCAAAAGTCCGCGACCGCGTCGATGAACCATGTGCCGACGCTGTCGTCGTTCACCGCGACGCGCAAGGTCGGCCAAGGTTCGAGCAGCGCGCCGGGCAACTCGGGCATGCGGCCATTGAGTTCCGCTTCCAGCAATAACACGCGCTCCGTGTGCCTGCACAGCAGCGCGCCCGAGCGGGTCGCCGTGCACGGCTGCCCGCGCTTGACGAGCACGCTGCCGACGCGCTCCTCCAGCAGTTTCACCCGCTGCGACACGGCGGAAGGCGTCACGTTCAGCGCCGCAGCAGCGCGGTCGAACGAGCCGTGACGCACGACGGCCGCGAGTGCATCCAGCAAAGCATAGTCGAGCATTAGCGTTCCTTAAGCGGCGTTACGGAAATTAGTTTCTCTTATTCTATCGACGACGGCACACTCACGCATCCGATTCCTTCTCTCCCATCACACCATCATGAACTGGCTGGCTTTTTCGCATGGCGCCGCGTTGTGCGCCTCGTTGATCGTCACTATCGGCGCGCAAAACGCGTTCGTGCTCCGTCAAGGCATCATGCGCTCGCATATCGGCAAGATCGTGCTGCTGTGCGCGCTGTCGGATATCCTGCTGATCGGCGCGGGTGTCGGTGGCGCGTCAGTGCTCGTCGAGCGTTATCCGACCTTCATCCACGCGCTGCTGTACGTGGGTCTCGCGTATCTCGCGTGGTTCGGCATCAGCGCGCTGATGCGCGCGGTACGCCCAGGCCATGCCACGCTCGACACCGATGCGAAAGCCGACACCGCACCGCCCGCGCAACGCGCGCTGCCCATCGTGCTGATGACGCTCGCGTTCACGTGGCTCAATCCGCACGTGTATCTGGACACTTTTTTGTTGATCGGCACGGCAGGTGCGCGTGAAGCACAAGGCTCGCGCGCCGCGTTCGCGGTCGGCGCAATGGCCGTCAGCGCGATCTGGTTCGTTGCATTGGGCTATGGAGCGCGCGCGCTTGCGCCGCTGTTCAAGCGCGCCACTGCCTGGCGCGTGCTGGATGGCGCAATCGGCAGCATGGTGTTGCTGCTGGCCGTCACGCAGTTGCGCTGATTCACGAACCCGCTGTTCAGCGCCGGAGCGAGACCTTCGTGAGCGGTTCGGCGTCTTTGATGATCGAGTGGCTCATGCCGATGGTCTGCAACCCGCCGTCGGCCACATACGGCACGATGCCAAGCGCGCTGATCTTCTGCACGATCTCACGGCGGCACGCTTCATCTTCCGGCGGGCAATAATCGATCGAAATGACGGGCAAGCGGTAGCGCTCGTGTATCTCGCGCGCCTGGGCAAGCAGCCATTCGCGGTCGTTGCCGGGCACTTCGTCGTAGCGCTGATTCGCCTGATCCCAGCGGCCGAACAGCGATTCGAACGCAACGGCCGCAACCTGATCGTGCACCTGCGGCAGGATTTCAAAGCCCCGGTTCAGTATCAGCCGCGCTTGCGGATAACGGGCCTTCAATTCGCGCAACACCGCGCCAATGCCCGCCTGCTGCTGCACCCGTTCGGCGTCCGTCTTCGCGACGAGCTGATACGAATCCAGCGTATCGAGAAAAAAGCCGCGATAGCCGCGTTCCCACAGCGGCTTGATGATCTGGTCGACGAAAAACGCGGGCCATCCCGAAGCGCTCTGATCGACGACCGTCGACGCCCACGCCGCATTGCTGCCCGCGAACCACGTCTTCGGCATCTTCGCGTAGTACGCGCGCTCTTTCGTCACTTCGCCGACACTCACATACGCGTACCAGTTCGGACAATGCGCCGTATGCGCGCGCGGATCGAAACCGCTGTCGGGTTCGATCACCACGGTATCGAACGGTTCGAAGCGCTCGGCCTGCACGTTCGCGCCGTAGAAGAACGCAACCGCCCCGATCCCCGTCGACGAAGCGCGCTTGCAGGCGGCCAGCGCGGGGCGCACCCACGCAACCGACAGCAACAGGATGACCACCGCCGCGCAAGCGACGACGATCCACGAAACGCCCAGACGGGCGAACGAACTGGCTGTCATAAACCGTTCAGTTGCGCAGCATGTAAGTTTCGTATTCGAGCTTGCTGAACTTGCGATCCAGGAGTTGCACGGCGGCAGCGACGAGAATCAGCAGCGTCAGCGCGAAGCCATAACCATAATAATCCGGCTGCATGTACAGCGTAATACCCGTCAGGATACCGTTCAACAGCACGAACGCAAGACACAGACGCAACACGGTGCGCCGTGCGTCGAGATAGAAGAACACGTTCAGCAGGCCGAGCAGCAACACCTGCAGGCTCGCGGCGATCACGTCGACCATCATCAGCGGCATATACAGCGACGAAATGCCGAGCGCATCGAGCACCAGATGGCCGAACGCGAGAATCAGCAGCAGCACGACGGCCTGAATCTTCACGATCTCATACAGGCCCGCGCGCACGCTGCCGACCATCATGTCGCGCATGTCGTTGATATGGCGCAGCGTCGCGCCGCTGCGCACGGCGTCGTAGAAGCGGTCGTAGTATTCGACGAAATCGGCTTCGATGCGTACGAGGAACGTCGCCATGCCCGGCATCACGCACACGTAGGCGATGAAAACGGGAATGTCGTAAATGACGGACGCATTCAGCGGCCCGATCACTTTCGACCCCGTGCCCGGCGCGTACCAGAACATGAACTTGTCGAGCCACACGCCGAGGTTGAACAGGAAGCCGACCATCGCGAGGCTCGGATACGCGAAGCGCTTCTGGAACACCTCGAACGAGATGAAGCGCGGGCTGCGATAGTTGCGATAGATGAGCCCCGACAAACCCGCGAGCAGCACGACATGCCCGGCGACGAAGCCGCCAAGCAAACCCGACAGGCCATGCGTATTGAGCATCAACGCGAACGCGACGGTGCAGCCGTAGCCGATCGCGAACACAAAGAGAATCTGCCGGTACTGCTTCACGCTCGACAGAAAGATCACCGCGATCCAGATGTTGCTGACGACGACGAAGCCCGCCACCATCAGCAGCCGGTACATCAGCGGCTCGCCGCGAAACCCGAACGCGACCGCGAGTACGCCGAGCACGCCCGACGCCGCCGTCGAAACCAGCACGACGCCGTTGTAGTTCGACAGCACGAGGTCGTCACGCTTCTCGAAGATCCGGTCGGAAATGAAGCGCGTGAACGACAGCTGCAGCGGCCCCGTGAGGATCAGACTGCACGCAATCAGATACGTCACCGATACCTGGAACTGCACGATCGCGTACTTCGGTATCACGAACGCGAGACTCATCACGCCGATGATCAGAATGCCGAAGATCGACAGGATCAGCGGACCGGAACTGATCAGCCCCGCATACGCGTAAGCGCGTGCTACGCCGAACAGCGTCTGCCGCTTCAGGATCTTGCGAAGCTCGAAACCAATGCCAGCCATCAGCGCACCCCTTCCGTCTGTGACGACTGTGTCGACTGCGCCGCTGCGGCCCTACCCGCATGCATCGGACAGCCGCCGCCCTGCTTGCCTTCAGTGGCTTTGACTTGCGAAGGCGCCGCCATCAAACGCTGATACAGCACGCGATATTGATCAATCATCTGCGCCTTCGTATAGAAACGCCGTACGCGGGCCAGTCCCGCCTGTTGCGCTGCAAGCCAGCGCGGCTCGTCGCCGAGCAGATCGAGCACGGCTTGCGCGAACGCAGCGGGATTGGCGATCGGCACCACGCTGCCCGCCGCGCCCAATGCGCGGTCCTCGTCGCCGTAGCCTTCGATCAGCTGCCGGCACGAACCCACATCCGTCGTGATCGACGGGATGCCCGCCGCGAAGCCTTCCAGCACGACGAGCGGCAAGGCCTCGCTGATCGACGTCAACGCGAGCACGTCGACCTTCGGCAGAATTTCGTCGATGCGCTGAAAGCCGAGAAACTTCACGTTGTTCGCGAGCCCGAGGCTTTCCGCCAGCGCGCGGCATTCCTGCGCGTACGACGGATCTTCTTCTTCAGGCCCGACGATCCATCCTTCGATATCGGGCATCGCGCGCGACGCGATGAAGAGCGCGCGAATGTAAGTCTTGATGTCCTTGATCGGCACCACGCGGCCAATCAGCGCGACCACGTTACGCGGCCGCACAGTGCGCTTGTCGACGAGCGGCGCGAGACCGTCCACGTCCACGCCGTTCGGAATGTTGCGCGTGCGCGCGGCTTGCGCGCCGTCCGTGATCTGCCGCTGACGGTTCGCTTCGTACAGCGCGACGATATCGTCGGCGGCATCATAGGCGAGCTTGCCGAGCGCCTCGAAGAAGCGCACCCACAGTTCGCGGAAATAGCTGATCTTCGAGATGTCGCGTTCGAACGCGCCGCGGTTGTCGCGAATCCACTGGCTTTGCAGCAGATCGATCTTGCGCTCTTTCGTATAGATGCCGTGCTCGGACACGAGCAGCGGCCGCCCCGTCCGATAGTGCAGCAAGGCGCCCAGAAAGCCCGCATAACCCGTCGACACCGTGTGATAGACCTTCGCAGACGGCAATTGCTCGGCGACGCGCGCGAGCTGCCACAGCGGCTTGTGCATGATCCGCACGGTCCAGAAGTAATCGGTGAACGATGGGTCCGTGCAATAGCGGTGATACTGATCGACGATAAAGTCCCACGCCGCGCGGCTCGTCAGGAACTGTTCCTCGCTGAGCGGCGCCTTGTCGCCGATCAGTTGCACCATGTCGGCCATCATCGCGCCGGCATCGACTTCGCCACCGTTGCGCCAGGCCTCGTGCAGCGCCGCCGATTGCGCGAACGCTTGCGCATCGCCGGGAATTTCGCGCGCCGCCTGATCGTCCGCACCGGACGTCTCGTACAGATAGTGCGCCTCGAAGTGCACGACGTTGTCGGGCAGCGCGTAGGCAGCCGCCTTGTAATCCTCTTCGCGGCTGCCGATGAAAGCAATCGCAAAGCGGATCTCCGGATACGAGCGGAGCATTTCGTTGACCCAGCTCGACACGCCGCCGCGCACATACGGGAACGTGCCTTCGAGCAGCAGGCAGACATCGGCGTCCGCAGCGCGGCGCATCAGTGACGGTTTCATGTGGACCAGTAACGCGCAACAGGTTTGAGCATCGGCAGCGTCGCGGCATTGCCAAGCGACGCAAGCAGTTCGGACACGCGCGCATAGTCGCCGCGCAGATATTCGACTTCGGCAAGCCACGGCACCAGACGCTCGCGCGGAAAACCTAGCGATTGCGCACGGTCCATGTGCTGCGCGGCTTCGTCAGCGGCGCCGTTGGTCAGCGCGAGGCGGCCGCGAATCATCCACAGCGCAGCGTCGCTGGCGTCGATCTCGAGCGCGGCGCGTGCATGGCGGTCAGCCTGTTCGAGCGTGTGTCGATAGACGACACCCTGCACGAGGTTTTGATAGATCAGCTCGAAATACAGCTCGGCGAGCTGCCGGTTGATCGCATGACGATCGCCTTCCGACTGCGCCGACTCCAGCGCCTTCCCCGCATGGAAAATGCGCTGCGTCACATCGTTTTCCGCCTGATCCAGCGTGCCGTACGCGATCAGGCGCACGTCTTCGACCGGGTCCGCGAGCAGGTCGCGCAGCAGCGTGCCCGTCGTGCGGGTCGGCATGCTCTGGATCGCGACGAGCGCCGACAGGCGATCGGCTGCCGCGACCTTCGTGTTCACGAGCCGCGCCTGCAAGCGCGCGCCGCCGCCGTGCGAGACACGCGACATCAGATACGTGACGAACTCGGGCGCGGGTACATCGCCCATCTCGTCGTCCGCATGCGAGGCCGGATAGCATGCCGCCCAGATGCAGCTCACCAGCACGACGAGGCCGCCGAGCAGCGGCACGAACGTGCACGCAAGGCCGAGCAGCAGCAAGCTCCATGCGCGCGGCTCGCGATAACGCAGCGGCAGCAGCAGGCGGAACAGGAGCGCCTGCAGCACGCCGCACACGATGTTGAACGCAACGGCGGGCAGCAGCGGATCGTACGCGGTCGGCGTGTTCGCGAAGTACACGATGCCCACGCACTGAATGCCGGCAACGATGGCGATGCCCAGCACCGCGAGCACGGCGACCAGTGCGGCCACGAACCCGCCGCCGCTGGAGCGGTTTGCAGTGGCCTTATTCATCGAGACCACTACGCAAAAGAAGACGCTTCAATGCCGCGCCCGGCTCGTCGCCGCCCAGATGCAGCGTGTGCACGCCGATGCGCGCGCCTTCGAGGTCGAGATTGAACTGCGCGCGCAGGCTCGATTCGATCCGCGCGAGGTAGCCGTCGACGCCCGTCGCGTCGGTCGCGGGCATCAGGTTCAGCAGCACCGACTGCCCCGCCGATTTCACCGGCCACATCAGGTCGAGCGAACGACGGCGGCGCATCACGTGCTCGAAGAACGAATCGCCGGCATCGTCATGCGGGAACACGAGCGCCACCAGCGACGACGTGATGCCGGCCGAGCGTTCGAGCCGCGTGAGCCGGCTCACGTCGAGTGCGAATTCGTACGGGCAATCGGGCACCGCGTGCTGGATATCGCGCACCTGCTGCGAGTGCTCGACGCCGTCGGCGTAGTAGCCGAGCAGCACGAGCAGCAGTTGCAGATTGTCGAAATTCAGCGACAGGAACGGCATGCGGCGGATAGCGAGCATCGCGAGCATGGTGCCGTCGGCGGAAATCAGCGGCGCGCACACCAGCAGATGCGTGTTCGTCACCGGCCGCTCTTCGCTCTTCAGATGCGCAACGGCACGTGTTTCGAGCGCGCGCTGCACGAGTTCGTCGCGCGGATCGAAGTCGAACGTATCGCCGATATGCGCGAGCGCGTCGCGCCCCACCTTGCCGTCATGCACGGGGTACAGCGCTGCCACTTCGATCTGGCAGGCCTGCGCGACGAATTCGAGCAGCTCGCGCGTGCCGGGCATGTCGCCGGAACTGCGTGGCTTCGTGTCGAGACCATGCGCGACGGAAATGCGGCGCAGCTCGGTGATCGAGTCGCGCAGCGTGGTCGGCTTGGTCAGCAGATCTTTTTCGAGGCGCTCGTGCGACAGGCGCATCAGATAGTGACTGTTCGTGATCGCGACCAGCCGGTCGTTCAGATAGTCGTTGATCGCGTTCGCGCGCTGCGCGCGGCTGCCCCACGTATCGCCGAAGTGGCCCGCGACGATAGTCTGCAGCACGCCGCCCGTGAAGAACAGCGTCGGCCACGCGGCCGTGCTGCCCTGCATCAGCACCTGAGTGAACACCTGATATGCGCCGATCAGCATTGCGCAGCCGAGCAGGCCGAGCAGCGTGCCGTAACGCAGCGCGACGATCAGCGGCGCGAACCACAGCCACGGAAAGCCCGTGTGCAGCAGGAACGGATCGTTGCGATCGAGCGTATAGGAAACCGCGAAGACCACGCCGATGAACACGACCGTCTCCACGATGGAAAACGGACGCGACACCGCGGGCGCGACGAGGCGCCGCCACGCGCTCAGGTTGCCGAACGGGTTCGATTGGCGCGGTTTCGCCGCGGCACTGGCGGCGCTTTGCGCGGTGACGGTATTCACGGCCGACTCCTCATCACGTGTCGAGTTGCACTGGTATTGCAGATTGCCGCGCGCGCGTCGCGAAGCATATGACCGACGCGCGACGCCATCAGCCGCGCGTGCGCAGCGGCGACAGCAGGCTGCCGATCAGCGACGACGCGACGCTCGACAGGCTCGAGCGCGTCCAGCCGCTCTTCGAACCCGTCGCGCTCCACACGACCTGACCCGAAGCCACGTCGATCAGCTCGAACGTCACGCCCGCAACGGGCTCGCCGTCCACGCCGACCTTGTAGCGCCACTCTTCCACAGCGCCCGTCAGCACGTACTTCACGCGCTGCTCACGCGCCCATGCGAGCTTCTTCTCACCGATATCGCGCTGCGCGGTGTCGAACATCGCGTTCGCCGACGCATCGACGGGCGCGAGGCGCACATCGGCAAAGCCGTTCTGACGCAACGCATTCGCCGCAATCGCCGCGGCGCTGCTGCCCGCTGCCGGCGTTTCCGTGAAGTTCGCCATCGTCACGACGGCGACGGAGTCCTTCGATTCGATTGCAGGCGAGCCCGCCTGGCGAATCGAACCGCATGCGCCCAGCACCAGCGCCGACGCGGCCGCTGCCGCTACCCACTTGATCAAACGTGTCCAGCCGTTGATGTTGCTCATCGAACCACTCCTCAGAAATGTCGTTATCGTCCCGATTCGCCGAATCAGCAGAACCCGAATCAGTAAAACCCGAATCAATAGAACCATTTGTACCGCGCGCCCAGCAACGTGACGGGCGTGCCGATCTTCGACACGCGCTGATGCTGAAGGAACACCGCCAGGTGATCGCCGCCAAACACCGCGCCTGCAATGCCGAGACTCACGTCCGGGCCCCAGCCCTGAATCGAGTCGTGCACGATGCCCACGTCGAAGAACGGACGCCATGCATGCGTGTACTGCTCGAGCAGATCGTTGCCGAAGCCGAAGTAGAAGCCGTATTGCGTGTACGTGTCCGGCATGAAGTCCTGCGGCGACGCAGGCTGCAAGGCGGTCGGCAACAGGCGCGTCATCAGCGCGTCGGCCTGGCCGCTTGCGCCATAGCCGCCGTGCGTGATCAGCGCGCGCAACGTGTAATCGGGGTAAGTCGTGCGAATGCGGTAGCTCACTTCGGCCGTCGACAGCACGCCGCTGCCGATGTAGTTGCGCGCCTGGCTATAGAAGCGGTCCGCTTCGACACTGCCCGTGAAGGTGATCCGCTCGGTCATCCGATACGTGAGATCGCCGATCACGTTGTCCTTCATGCCACCGACCAGCAGCGTCTGGTTTTCATCCGCGACCTGGTTGCGGCCCGCGCGCACGCCGAGCGTCAGCGGCGAGTTGCGCCCCACTTCGCCCGCGAGATCGAGCGTGTAGAAAGCGGCCGAGCCAACGCGCCGGCCGCCGGTGACCGTGAACGACGTGTCGCGCGTTTGCCGCTCGCCGTAGATGTTGAGCCAGCGGTCGACGGACGGCACGTTGACCAGCTGCGTGATGTCGGTCGAATGCTGGAAGTGCTGCACGGCCGTCACGCCAACCAGATAGCGCTCGGCGATCTTGCGGCTGGCCGCGAGCGTCGTCTCGACGTAATCGAGCGGATGCTCGATGTGGTTGACGACATCGGCGTCGATCGATTGCGGCCAGTCGAGCGTCGTTTCCGTGACGCGCGTATGCAGGTCGGTGTCTTCCGGCGCGCCGTCGAGCGCGTTGAACGCGAGCTGCTGCGCGCGGTCGGGACGGTCGACGGCGATCGTCGCGTCGATGCGGTCGTTGACGGGCAGGCGCGAGCGTTCCACCGCGAGCAGGCGTTCCATCTCGGGGATATCGTTCTCGGCGAGCGCGATGGTCAGCTGCGCATCGGCGGGACGCGACAGGCGCTCCGCGTATTGCTGCGCGAGCCAGCGCTTCGCCAGCGGATTGCTTTCCTTCGACAGCGCCCATGCCACGGCCACTTCCTTCGCGACGGCGCCGCGCACGCGCGCGTTCTCCGGCAGCCCTGCGCCGTCCAGCGGCGCGCCGCCCGGCAGCCCCTTCGCCGTGCCGATCATCGTGCGGCGTGCGATGGCATTGTCAGCCGATACGGGCCGCGCCGACATCAGGCTGTCGAGCAGCGCTGCGGACGCATCGCCCGTTGCGTATTCGGCCGACAGCGTCACGCGCCGGCCACGCAGGTCTTCGAGCGTCTCGGCGTCCTGCGCGGTGCGGCCACGCATTGCCGCGCGTTGCGCGCCATGCAGTTTCACGAGCTGCGCTTCGTCCTGCTGCATCTGCAGCCACACCTTCTTGCGGATCGACCATGCGAGGCCATCGTGCCCCGCCTGCTCCTGCGCGTCGGCATAGGTGAGCAGCCACAGCGGATCGCGCGACATCATCGCCGACTGGCGGCGCAGATATTCGAGCGCGGCGACGGGCCGGTTCAGGCGCATTTCGGCGGCTGCGTACGGCTCCCACAATGCCGAGCTTTGATCGGCACTGCCGCGCCAGCGCTTGAGCGCTTCGCGCAGATCGCCGTCGCTGCCGTAGTCGACCAGCGTCCACAGATACGCGGCGCGCAGATCGGAACTCGCGCCCGGCAAATCGACGGCGCGCTTCAGATCGGCGAGCGCCTTCTGCGGTTCGTTGATGAGGCGGTAGTATTCGGCGCGCACGCCGAGCAGCGCGGGCGAGGCTTCCGCCGCTTTGCGCTCGTCGGGCGTGAGGCTTGCGAGCAGCGTCGCGATGCGGTCCATCGCCTGCGCGTCGGTGTAGTAGAAGATCGCGTCCTGCAACGCGCGCACCGTGTGATCGCGGCGATAGCGCAATTCGGCGACGCGGCCCGCATCGATCGGATACGGATCGTAGAAGTACGTCATGTCGCCGAGGTCTTCAGGCGTCGCCGCGCCGCTCGCGATCAGATGGAAATACGCTTCGTTCGCGTCGTCGTCCCGTTGCAGCAGACGCGCGAGTTCCGCATAGTTGCGCCAGAAGTCCTCGTCGCTATCTTTCGCGCCCGCGCGCGCCGTTTTCAGCGCGGCCAGCGACGCACGATAGTCGCCCTGGCGGTACAGCACGCTCGCCGTGCGCAGCGCCGCATTCGCGTCGTTCGGATGACGCGCCTGCACCGCGCGATAGGTCGCGAGCGCCTGATCGTCATGACCCGCGCGCTCGGCAAGCTGGCCGATCCGTTGATCGATCGCATCGGCGTTCGTCGCGCGCGGCAGCGAGCGCAGGAACGCGAGGCCGTCGTCGGGACGACCGAGACGTTCGTACGTTGCCGTCACGTTATCGATCAGCTTCAGGTCGTTCGGCTTCGCGCGCGCTTCGTGCACGAGCGCCGTCAGATAGGCTTCGTCGTCGTCGAGCATCGGCGCGATGCGCAGCACGTTCTGCCAGCCAACCTGATCGTTCGACAGTTGCGCATAGTCGAGCCACGACTTCAGCGCGAGCGACGGATCGCGATTCCATTCGGCGACCTGCGCGAGACGTTTGACCCATTCCACCGAACGCGGATCGCGCTGCACCTGCTGCGCGGCGATTTTCTGCGCGCTCGCCAGATCGCCCGATTCGACGAAGGCCTGAAACACGACGTTCGCGACGCTCGGGTCCGAGCGGACTGCGGAGGCGTCAACGGCGTTCACGCCGCTGGCGGCTTGCGGCGCTTGCGCTGCTGGTGCTACAGGCGCTGCTTGCGTGGCGACGCGGATCACGCGCACTTCGGCCTGCTCTTGCGCCGCTGCCTCACGCATCGCGGCGCGCAGGCTGACGAGCGAGCCGCCATGCCGATACGCGACGGGACCATCCATATACGCATAACCCGCTTGCGCCACGCTGCGCACATGCTCGGCCAGCGGCGACGACGGCTCGGCGAGCGCGTACTTCGCCAGCAGCTTCGCGTACCGGTCGACGGCATCCGGACGATTCGCCGCGCGTGCCAGATTCAGCATCACGATGAGCGTGGCGGGATCGTCGGCGAGCTTGCCGAGATGCGCGTCGGCAGCCGTCAGCGCATCGTCGAGCAGATTGCCCGACTGCAGCGTGCGCACGCCTGCGACGAAGCAACGGCGCTGCTCGTCGCGCGTCTGCGCCGTGGCTTCCTGACGGAACCATGCATCGGCGGCTGCGTGATAGTCGCCGACTTGCAGCGCGTAGCGCGTGATCTGCGTGTCCCACTTCGTGCGTCCGTCGGGATCGTTGGCCGACAGACGCGCATACAGATGTGCCGCGAGATCGGGCATGCCGACGGCGGCCGAACGCTGCGCGAGCCACTCCAGATCCTTCGGTGCCCACGGCAGCTTCGCAGCCTGCGTCAGACGCGCGCGCAGCTCTTCGAGCGCGGGCGCGCGGCGCGGGTCTTCTTCGGGAATCGCAAAGGTGCGCTGCTCCGTCACGGACAGATGCAGCATCATCGCGCTGCGAATCATGTCGTCGGTGCCGAGCGCTTCCATGCGCGTGGCGATGCGCTCGGCGTCGTCGGTGCGTCCCAGATACAGATATTGCGCGCCCAGCAACGAAAGGAATTCCTCGTTGTCGGGCCGCACCTTCGACCACGCTTCCAGATACGCGACGCTCAGCTCGCTAGGCGCGCCGACGGACGCAACGCGCTGGCGCAAGCCGCCGCGCGGCGACACGCCGTACATCGTCGCGATCACCACGCCCGTGAGCGTGTAGACGAGCCACGTCGGAACGATACGGGGACGTTTGTCGTTCGTTTTATCGTTCACAGCGGATCTCGACGGGCTGATAGTGGGCTTCGAGCGCATTGAGCGCGGGCGTGTCGAAGCGGACGTAGGCGCCGTCGCGTTGCAGCGGCACCGCGCGGCCCGCCACTGTCGCGCTGCACGTCTGTGCATTCGCGAGCTTCACGAACGGCTGGTAGTAGCTGCCGAACTCGAACGACATGTTCTTGCCGTCGCGTTTGAAATCGCGCACGAAACCATTCGCTTCGGCGATGTACGGCAGCGCATCCGCTTTCGACAGCTCACCCGGGGTGTCGAACGACACGCGCGCCGCGCCGTCGGTGATATGGATGTACGTGCCGTCCGGTCCCGCCGTGTAGCCCGTCACGCCGCGCGACGCGTGCAGATCTGGCGAGGTCGTCAGCGGCCAGTGCAGTTCGCGCACTTCGCCGTTGCCGCGCACGATCCAGTCATTCGACTTCGCGTTCGACGCCTCGCTCTGCACCGTGCGCGCGACGGCGAACGAACGCCAGTCGAGCACCTTGTGCGCGTAGTCCGTCATATGCACGGGCAGCACCGGCTGCTTGAGCGCGGCCGCGAAAATCTGGTCGAGCGCGCGCAGCGACGCAACCTTTGTGCCGCTGTACATGTGGTAGTAAATATCGATCGGCTTGAAGCGCAGCGGCTTGTCCGTCAGATCGAAGGTTTCGAGCACGCGCGTGAAGCCGTAGAACGGGCCGAGCCAGTCGTTCGTGTAGACGTTCTCGTCCTGGTTCGGCGCATACACCTGATACGCGCCCGGCCCCTTCAGCACGCCGATGGGCGCGATATTGGTCCAGCTGTTCGCGCTCTTCGTGATGACGGTGTCGCCGCCGTTCACGTTGTCGACGCCCGCTGCATAGACCTTGCGCACGACGATCGCGGGCGGCTCGCAGTTGCCCGGCCATTGCAGGATCGTCGTCTTCTTGCCCGGGGGCGCGAGACGCGAGTTGATGTAGTCGATCGAACCCGTAACTTCGCGGTCGATATTGAATGTGTAGTTCGGGATGTTCAGCGAGAACGCGGTGTCACCGCCGCCACGATCGATGCGCTCGCCCGTCTTCGCATCGACGTTCTCCCATTCGAACGGATGCGAATACGTGTGCGTGCCGATCGCGACATAAGGCAGCGCGAACATCTTGCGTGCGATCTCTTCGAGTCGCGGCGAGATTTGCGGATACAGGCCCTTCGGCCCCACTTCGCCTTCGATCACCGACAGCGTCATCGGCACCTTGTAGCGCGTGAAGATCTGCTGAAACAGCGCTTCGCCCGAATAATCGGCGCCGGGAAATTCCGCGCGCGACGCGAAACCGTCGCCGTCCACGTGCGACATGAAAAGACGCCGGCCGTTTTCCGTGGTGACGCTCGGCGACGGCATCGGTTGCAGACGCAACGCCTGGCGCAGGAACTCGATCGGCTGAATGGCCCAGCGCTCCTGGCCGATGCCGTTGAGCGAGACGACCGTGTACGGGCTCATCGCGAAGCCGCCCCACGGCGTGATCGCAATCTGGTCGAGCGTCGCTTCGCCGCTCTTCACGCGCAGCAGCGACTTGCTCGCGCTGCCGACCTGAACGCCTGTCAGATCGCGCGCGCCAAGCTTTGGATCGACTTCGAAGCCGACCATCGGATCGCGCGACACGACATCGATCTTGTCCGCGAAAGGCCCTGCTACTGCCTGCAGATCGAGCGCGCGTCCTTCGTCTTCTGCCGCATCGAAACCGAACTGTCCGAGAAACACCATCGGCACGTGCGCGGCGAGACGCGCATCGACCCACGCGCGCCACGCGCCGCTGTTCGGCGTCTCGTCGCCCTGCAGCCACGCGACGACGCCCGCATAGCGGTCCGGCGTGATGCCCTCGGGCAACGGCTCGTGGACGTTCGCGTATTCGACGTCGTAGCCGAGATAGTTGAGCGGCGTCGCGAGATCGCGCACGCCGGGCGTTTCGTCGAGCGGCAGGTCTTCGTCGCTGTCCTGCACGATCAGCACCTTGCGCGGCAGCACTTCGATCGCGCCGATGCCGACCACGTTCAGCGACGCGTTCGTCACGTACGGCGTGACGCCCGCGGCGAGTACCTGCGCAGCCGTGGCGCGCGCACAGGCGCGGTCGTCGGCGGGACAGGTTTCGATCGATACGACGGGCACGCCCGTCGTTTGCGTGAACTGTTGCGCGGCGGCGATGCGCGCGTCGCGTTCGCCTGCCGCGACATTGCCGCTCGCTGCGTCGCGCACGAGCGACGGGCCGATCACCGCATATAGCGCTTTCGCATACGGCAACGCGGACTGCAACGCAGCGTCGCCGCCGATCACGAGACGCGCGTCGGGATGCGCAGCGCGGATTGCATCGACGGCTGCAATGGCCGCTGGCGTGTCGAGCAGGAAGCCGCGATAGCCGCGCGCCCAAAGCGGTTCGATCTGTGCAGCGACAAATGCGTCGGGCGTGCCTTGCGCGGCATCGGCATGCGTACGCGCAAGCCACACGGTATGACGCAGCGGATGCGCGGCGGGATCGAAGCCGCTGGCGGGATCGATCACGACGGCATCGAATGCCTGCAACTCGCCAACGGGCACCCGCGAGCCATAGAAGAACGCGAGATTGACGTGCGGCGCCTGTGCGCCGCTCGATGCTTGCGCGTGCAACTGAGTAGACGCCGGAGCCTGGGCCTGCGTCTGCGCATGCGCGGCGACGCCGTGCAGCGCAAGCGCGGCTGTCGCCGTGAGCGCAACCATGCGGGCGTGCGCCAGCGCACGAACGAGAGTGCGCGGTTGCGCCATCATCGTTCTGTACATTCGCGGCTTATCGCCTTGCATTACCCCGTCGAGCGCCGGTCGCGCTTCGAATATCGATTGAATCCCCACTGGCATACGATTTTTTCTTCGGTTTATTACTTTTTTACCGACCGGCTTTAAAGCGCCGGTTTTCCCCGGGATTTATGTCCCTACGGCAGCATTGGAAGGCCAAATGTTAAATACTGGCCATCCGCCACATGCGGATGAAAATCTGCAGACTGGAAAGATCAGAGGATATGAAGCGCTATCTCTGTGAATCGGCGCGAATTCTAACGCGTTCAACGTCAAAAAAGACGGGTGTCGCAAAAAGATCACGCCGCTGAAAACGATTTAACGACGAGCACAAGCGAAACCGGATTAATCTGAGAAAGGCTCGCAAACGTTAAACAGATAATAGCGAACGCATATTCACTTTTCATTATTTTTCAATTCGGCGCCAGCGCAATACCCGGTATTTCATGCAGGGTGTGGCCATTTTAAAAGCCCAATATTTCGCTATTGAAAGGCGCGCAAACGATTTCGCGGTTGCAACCCATCGCAACTCGCGGCCGCGCGCACGTTTATGCGATCATCAGCGCATGAACGATCAACGTTATTGGTGCGATCCGCAGCTGCCGTTCGTCGAAAGCCGGCTCGCTTCTCATTCCCGCGCGTGCTATGTGCCGCATACGCACGACACGCTATCGATCGGTGCCGTCGACAGCGGGCATAGCAACTACGCGTGCGGTGACGACCGCGCGCGCCTCGGTCCGGGCAGTCTCGTGCTGATTCCTGCGATGCGGGTCCACTCATGCAATCCGGATACGCAGAGCGAGTGGAGCTATCAGATGCTTCATCTGGACGTCGCGTGGGCGAGCGCGGTGCTGCGCGAAAGCGGCAGCGCGGACGCCGATGCCGTGCTCGCGCGTCCGTCGATCAACGAGAACCGCGAAGCGTACCTGCGTTACTGCGCGCTCAACCGGCTGTTGTTCTCGAACGCGGATAGCGCCGAGAAGGAAGCGGCACTGATCCTGTTCGTCAGCGAACGCTCGTGGCTCGGCGAGGCGCGCGACGTTCCGCCCGTGCCGCGCATCGCAGCCGGGCGCCTCGCGCGCATCACCGGCCTTCTGCATGACGCTTACGGCGAGCGCCTGCCCATTGCGCAACTCGCGCAGATGGCAGGCATGAGCCGCTATGCGTTCATTCGGGCGTTCCGTGCCGCGACGGGCATGTCGCCCCATGCGTATCAGCTCGATCTGCGTATCAACGCGGCGCGGCGTCTGTTGCGTCACGGACAAGCGCTCACCGCCATCGCGCATGAGCTTGGTTTCGCGGATCAGGCGCATTTCCAGCGCGCCTTCAAGGAGCGCGTCGCGATGACGCCGGGCGCGTACCGTCGCGCCGCCGTGTCGTAAGCGCCCTTCTGCTTCGCGTCGCGCACTTTTCTTCAATATCTTCGTTCGCCTGTCCAGCAGACTCCCGTCACACATAAGGAGTCGAGATGGGTCTTTCTCTTCAGCAATTCGCGATGGTCGCGGGCGCGCATCTTCTCGCGCTACTCAGCCCCGGCCCGGATTTTTTTCTGATCGCGCGCAGTGCGCTGTTGCGCGGCTGGCGCAAGACGGGCGCCGTGTGCTTCGGCATTGCCTGCGCGAACGGCGTGTTCATCGCCCTCGCGGTCGGCGGGGTTGCGGCGCTGCATCGACATGGGATCGCCTTCGCGCTCGTGCAGGCAGCGGGCTGCGCGTATCTGTTTTATCTCGGCGTATTGATGCTTCGGCATGCAATGGCGGCATCGATTGCGGCGCATGTGCAGGACGGCTCACCTGCGACGCAGACGGGCGCGTGGCATACGCGTTTCGCGATGGGTTTCGCATCCGCGATTCTCAATCCCAAGAACGCGCTCTTTTACGCAAGCCTGTTTGCATTGCTCGCGGCCCGCGACGCGCCGTTCGGCGCACAGATCGTGTACGGCGTATGGATGTTCGCTGCCGTGTTCGGCTGGGATCTGCTCGTCGCGATGGGCATCGGGCATCCGGCCGTGGTCGCGCGCTTCACAAGGCATAGCGCCGCGATCGAACGCGTCACGGGTGTCGTGCTGCTCGCGATCGCAGCGAGCGTGCTGACGATGCTCGCGCGCGAGTGGCTATGAGGTCGTTGTAGCAATGACGCTGCGTCATCGATCACCGTCGATCAATGCTGCAAGCTCATCGATCCCGTTGGGCGCGAACACGCGTATGCCATGCCGTTCGAGCAACGCGGCCGTCACGCCGGATGCGTCGTGCGCGACGCTTGAGAACGTGCCGTCATAGATAAAGCTGCTGCCGCACGATGGACTGCCGTCGGCAAGCAGCGCGTAGCGGCAGTCATGCGCAAGCGCCTGCTGGAGCGCGTGGCGCGCCCCGTCGATGAAAAGCGCTGTGACGTCCGCGCCGGCGTTATCGCGGATGCTGGCCGTGCCGTCCAGCACGTCGCTTCCATTGCGGCGCAACTGGATTTCCGCGGGACGGCGCGGCGTGCCGAAGCCCGCTGCCACTTCCGGACATACGACGACGAGCCGCCCTTCATCATGCCACGTCTGCAGCAGCACGCTTGCGAGCGTCTTCGCGGAACCGTCATATCGCACCGGAGCACCAGCGAGGCACGCGCTAACGAGTATCCTTTCCATGTTGCGAGTAGTGAGTATCACCGGGCCGCAAACGATTGACCGATGCCAGATGGGCACGAGTGTTGCTCCATGTCGTGACGGCGGCGCCTGTGTCTGTCGATGCGGTTCCCGCGCGTGGGTCGGTCATCGGACCGATCTGTCCAGCAATCCTTTGGTGGAGGCTTCCATGCTTCGATACGCTGCGATCTTTTTCGTCATCGCCATTATTGCGGCAATCTTCGGGTTTGGCGGCATTGCCGCTGGCGCTGCCGAAATAGCGAAGGTGCTGTTCTTTATCTTTATCGTGATCTTTCTCGTCACGCTGCTCATGGGCGTGATCAGACGATAAGGCTGCGCGCGGGTCTTTTGGGTCTTCACGCGTTAGCGAAGCGATGGACCTTGCCAGCGGACGTGCAATTTATGGTGCGTCCGCTTGCAATACTTTCCTCCCGATAGCATTACGCCCCGCCGCGCGACTCCAGCGCGCTCAGCGCCGCATCCAGCCTTCGCGCGCGGTTCTTTTGAGTGGGAATACGCGCGGCGGCCGACACGTCGTCGACGCGCTTGCGCCAGTACGACAGCGGTATGTGATCCGTGCCGGAAATCCTCGCCAATACGTGCTCGAGATGGTCGAGCGCCGACTCAAGCTGGTGATGGTTCATGCCTTTCCCCGATAACACCGTCCACGCAAACCGACTGCGTGTCGTCGCGGCGGTGTCGAATTGATATGTCCTTCAGGAGGCCACTATACGCTCGCCATCCGGATGACCCATTGGAATCGGCGAGCGCTTGCAGCCCTCGGACGCACAATATGACATCCGGGAAAAATCCCCCGCAAGCCCGCCGTTGCGTATACGAGGAATCCTCATAACTTTCACGCGCTTGTAAAACTGTCATCCTCCGGCGCCAGCCGCGGAATGTCGGGACTGAGATCGTAGTTCAGGAAGCCGAGAATCAGCCGGACCATTTCGTCTTCGAACGCATCGGTGCCGAAGTAATGCGGCCGCTCCAGCGCCGTCGCGAGCAGGACGCCGGAGATCGCGCGGAACAACACGAAGCGTGCTTCGTCGCGCTTGATGCGTTTGCCCAGATCCGGGTTCTCGCGGTTCAGCGTACCCGCGATCAATTCGAAGTAGCGCAGCATGCCCTGTCCGATCGCCGTGTCGGGCGCGGCATCCGCCCATTCGGCGCGCAGGATGCTGTAAAGGCGCGGACGGTCGCCGATGAAGGCCGCCGTCGCGCGCATCATGCGGCGCGCGTTCAGGCCCGTGCCGAACGGCGCGGGTTGCATGAGCGCTTCCTTCATCATCGCCGTGAGGCGTTCCAGCTCGCGCCGCGCGAGCGCTTCGATCAACCCATCCTTGTTCGGAAAGTACTGGTAGATCGCGCCGATGCTGAAGCCTGCCGTATCGGCGACGCGCTGTGTCGTCAGCCCTGCCTTGCCATGGGATTCGAGCGTGCGGGCGGCGGCTTCGAGAATGCTGTCGAGCGCGAATTCGGCGCGCGCCTGCTTGGGCTGCCGACGCGACGGGTGAGTCGTGGGCAAAGAAACTCCGAGAATGAATGAAGGTTGAAGACGTTGGGTGTGCAACGTGATGTCACATCGAACCTCGATGCAAGCAGTTTGCATCAACCATGCCGATCATAAAACGCCACGACGCGAAAACGGTGCACGATCCGCCGCAGCGAGGTTATCACGCGGCTCGCCGCCTATCACCGGCGTGGCGCTCTAGACGTGCGCTCGATGAAGTCGAGATCGAGCGCTTCGCAGAGGAAGGTCCGCAATGCGTCGACGGCTGCTTCCTGCGCGCCCGCCGCCTGCCGCACGAACAGGCCGAGGTCGGCGGCGGGCGGCTCCGGCAGGCCGTCGGCGGCGCCGAGCACGCGCATCGTGTCGTAACGGATATTGCCGTCGAGCAGCACCGATACGCCCAGCCCCGCTTCGACGGCCGACTGCACGGCGGGCAGGCTCGTGCTCGTGCAGACGACGCGCCACGCAATGCCTGCGCGCCGCAGTACCGTCATCACCTGCTGCTGCCACAGACACGCTCCGCCGAACGCGACGAGCGGCAACGGCGACTGCGGGTCGGCAAGATAACCGCGCGCGCCGACCCAGAAGAGCGGCTGCGTCCACGTGACGAGCGGCGTCGCGTCGACCATCGCGGGATCGCCGACGAGCACATCGAGCGCGCCGTCGTTGAGGCGTTGCGACAGCGCCGCGCTCGCATCCACGACGATCTCCAGCGCAACCTGCGGATGCGCGGCCGAAAAGCGCCGCAACGCGCGTGGCAGGCGGCCCACGGCAACGTCTTCGAGCATACCGAGGCGCACAGTGCCCGCCACGTCGCCGACTTCGAGCGCGCGCCGGGCGTCTTCGCCTGCGCCGAGAATCGCGTGCGCATACGGCAGCAGCCGGTGCCCGGCGTCCGTCAGCCGCACGCCGCGCGGCGAGCGGTCCAGCAGCCGCTGGCCGATGTCGTCTTCCAGCCGGCGCAGCTGCATGCTGACAGCCGCCTGCGTGCGCGCAAGACGCACGGCCGCCGCGCTGACTCCGCCCGTTTCGGCGACCGTCACGAAGGCTCTGAGAAGGCTGCTGTCGAAGTCGCGCATTATTAGCGTCCGTGATAGCGGCATAAGAAATATCAGCTTATCTTAACCCCCGTTTCGTCGATATGATGGGCCTGTCTGTAGTGCGCCCGCTCAAATCCATGAAAAATTCCACGCTTGCCGAACCGATTTCCTTTGACACCGCGCCGCCATCTACCGCGCCGAAACGCCATGTCGGCATGGCTGCGCTGCTCGGCCTGCTGTCGATGTCGTGCGTACAGTTCGGCGCCGCCCTCTCCGCGCCGACCATGGCCGCATTCGGCGCGTTCAGCACGACGTGGCTGCGGCTCGCGTGGGCCGCTGTGATCCTTGCGCTCGTCGTGCGTCCGAAGCTGCGCAGCTACTCGCGCGCGCACTGGTTCGCGGCGGGGGTGCTCGGCGTCGCGATGGCGGGCATGACGCTATGTTTTTTCTCGGCGATCGAGCGCATTCCGCTCGGCCTCGCCGTCGCGATCGACTTTCTCGGCCCGCTGACTGTTGCGACGCTCGGCGTACGGCGCCTGCGCGCGCTGCTGTGGCCGTTGCTGGCCGTCGCGGGCGTGCTGCTGCTCGCGCATGACCGTTCGGGTTGGATTGGCGAGCCCGTCGGCATGCTGCTCGCGGTGGGCGCCGCGTGCGGCTGGGGCAGCTATATCGTGTTGATGAAAAAGACGGGCGCACTGTTCGATGGGCTCGAAGGGCTCTCCGTGTCGCTGATCGCGGCAGCACTCGTCGCGACGCCCTTCGGTCTCATCGAGCACGGCCTGCACATCGCGCCGATGCAGCTCGCCGCTACCGCGGGCCTCGCGGTGCTCGTTCCGCTGCTGCCGTACGCGCTCGAAATGATCGCGCTGCGTCACATGCCTGCGGCGTCGTTCGGAATTCTGATGAGCGTCGAGCCGGCCATCGGTGCGGCTGCGGGCTTTATCGTGCTGCACCAGCCGATGACGGCGCTGCAACTGGCAGGCACGCTGTTCGTCGTGAGCGCGAGTGTCGGCGTGATCGTCACGTCGAAGTGATTCGCGCGTGTCGGGTCTGAATGATGCGGCAAGTGAGCCGTCTACAATCGACGGATCGCATGCCGACCTGCAAGGAACACATCATGACCGACGACGAACGCGCCATTCGCCAACTGATCGATACCTGGCTCGCCGCAAGCAAGGCGGGCGACACGGCAACCGTGCTGAGCCTGATGACCGACGACGCGATCTTCATGGTGCCCGGGCAGAAGCCGTTCGGCAAAGCCGCGTTCATGGCGACGTCCGAAGGACAGAAGAACATCGATATCGACGGTAAGAGCGAGATTCTGGAGCTTCAGGTGCTAGGCGACTGGGCCTTCCTGCGCTCGCAACTCGAAGTCACGATCACGCAGAAGGATGGCTCCGCGCCGCCCGTGCGCCACGCGGGTAACACGCTCACGATTCTGCGCAAGGAAAATGACGGCCGCTGGCTGCTTGCGCGGGATGCGAATCTGCTTGTGGTGCGGGCGTAGTGTTTGTAGGTTTTTTTGGTTGATTGCAGGGGGTTGGGGCTTGGTTGGGCAATAGCTGGCTTTATGCTTCTTTCCCCCTGGCGTTCGCGGTTTGGCTCTCGCTGTTTTCGCTGGCATCCGCGTTTTGCCTTCGTACTTCAAGCGTCGCCCCTGTGCGGGGCGGCACCTACTTTTCTTTGCCGCCGCAAAGAAAAGTAGGCAAAAGAAAGCGGCTAACACCGCCAACTCCTCTTCCTGCCTGAGGGCCCCCGAAGGGTCTTACGCTTCACACGGCAATCACGTGACTCACGTTGGTTGCCAGCGCTCTTGCGCTGCGCCTCACCCGCTTCATGCGCCCACGTTGCAGCATGCCGTGCCAGATAGTCCACCGCCGCCCAGGTGGCAAACTGTGTGTAGGCCGTAGCGCCACACACGCCTCACTTCGGACCGATTGCGCACGCGTTCCACCCTGTAAGAGCGCCAAGCTATACGACGCGACAACCTACACACAGTTTGCCACCTGGGCGGCACATACCGTTCGCTACCGTGAGCCCAAGTACGGGTGTTTGAAGCGGGTGAGGCGCTCATTCGAAGCGTTGGCAACTCGCGTTAACAGATACGCTGCCGTGTGAAGCGTAGGACCGGTTGGGGGCCCTCAGGCAAGAAGAAATGTTGGCGGTGTGAGCCGCTTTCTTTTGCCTACTTTTCTTTGCGGCGGCAAAGAAAAGTAGGTGCCGCCCCGCACAGGGGCGACGCTTGAAGCAAGCTAACAAATCGCGGATGCCAGCACAAAATCAAACCTCGCAAACCAGCGCAGAAACAAATCCCACGAGACCACTACTCAACGAACGTCATCTTTCCCAAGGCGCCGCCCTGTCATCGCCATGACAGTTGTACTGCGCCAGCGCCTGCTTAACAATCTCACGCGCAATCGCGCCTTCATCGGCGAGCGCCTTCAATGCCGCAATCGCAATCGACGCACGATCCACTTCGAAGAACGCCCGCAGTGCCGCGCGCGTATCGCTGCGTCCGAAGCCATCGGTGCCGAGGGTCACGTAGCGGCGCGGCACGTACGCGCGAATCAGTTCGGGCACCGCACGCACGTAATCGGTTGCGGCAATCACCGGACCACGCGATGCAGCGAGCGCAGAGGTCACATACGGCGTCGCGGTTTCGTCATCGCTGAACAGGCGCTCCGCGCGCTCCGACGCGATGCCATCGCGATGCAGCTCGGTGAAGCTCGTCACGCTCCAGACAGCGGCGTCGATGTCCCAGTCGTCCTTCAACATGCGAGCGGCAGCCTGCACTTCGCCGAGTATCGCACCCGAGCCGAGCAGCTGGACCTGCGCGGTCTCCAGCGAAGGAACATCAAGCGGATACATACCCTTCAACACGCCTTCGCGCACGCTGTCGACGAACGCCGCAGGCAATGACGGCTGCGCGTAGTTCTCGTTCATGACGGTCAGGTAATAGAACACGTCGCGCTGTCGCCCGATCATCTCGTGCATGCCTTCGTCGACGATCATCGCCACTTCATAGGCAAACGCGGGGTCGTACGCCCGGCAGTTCGGCACCGTCGATGCCGCGAGATGGCTCGTGCCGTCCTGATGCTGCAAGCCCTCGCCGCCGAGCGTCGTCTTGCCCGCCGTCGCGCCGATCAGGAAGCCTCGCGCGCGTTGATCGGCTGCTGCCCAGATCAGATCGCCGATGCGCTGGAAGCCGAACATCGAGTAGTAGATATAGAACGGCAGCATGGGCAGATCATGCACGCTGTACGACGTCGCCGCCGCGATCCACGACGACACCGCGCCCGCCTCCGAAATGCCCTCTTCGAGAATCTGCCCGCCCGTGTCCTCCCGGTAGTAGAGCATCGAGCCCATGTCTTCCGGCTCGTACAACTGGCCGAGCGGCGAATAGATGCCGACCTGGCGGAACAGGTTGGCCATGCCGAAGGTGCGCGCCTCGTCGGCGACGACGGGCACGACGCGCGGTCCCAGCGACGCATCCTTCAACAGGCTGCCGAGCATCCGCACGATCGCCATCGTCGTCGACATCTCCTTGCCGTTCGCGTCCAGCGCGAATTGTCCCCAGGAAGACATCGCAGGCACGGTCGGTGTCTGCGATGCCGCTTTCCGCCTTCTGGGCAGATAGCCTCCCAAGGCAGCCCGGCGTGCATGCATGTACTGCATTTCCGGGCTGTTTTCCGCTGGCTTGTAGAACTTGAGTTGCTCGACGTCGCTATCGGACAACGGCAGGCGAAAGCGGTCCCGGAACGCCTTCAACTGCTCGACGTCGAGCTTCTTCTGCTGGTGCGTCGTCATGCGCCCCTGACCGATCGCGCCCATGCCGAAGCCCTTCATCGTCTTCGCGAGAATCACCGTGGGCTGGCCGTTGTGCTTCAACGCGCGGTCATACGCAGCATGCAGCTTGCGCACGTCGTGGCCGCCGCGCCGCAAGCGGTCGATATCGTCGTTGCTCAGATGCGCGGCGAGCGCGGCCAGCTCCGGGTTCTGCCCGAAGAAGCGCTCGCGGTTGTAGGCGCCATCGTTGGCCGAGAAGGTCTGGAACTGGCCGTCCACCGTGTGCGCGAACGCGCGCAGCAAGGCGCCCGTGCGATCGCGCGCAAAGAGGGCATCCCAGTCCGAGCCCCACACCACCTTGATGACGTTCCAGCCCGCCCCCGTGAACTGCGCTTCGAGTTCGTCGATGATGCGGCCGTTGCTGCGCACCGGGCCGTCGAGCCGCTGCAGATTGCAGTTGATCACGAACACAAGGTTGTCGAGCCCTTCGCGCGCCGCCAGCGACAAGGCGCCGATCGATTCCGGCTCGTCCATCTCGCCATCGCCGAAGAAGCCCCACACCTTGCGGCCTTCCGTCTTCTGCAGGCCGCGGTTTTGCAGGTAGCGCATGAAGCGCGCCTGGTAAATCGAGTTGATGGGACCGATGCCCATCGAGCCCGTCGGGAACTGCCAGAAGTCCGGCATCAGCCACGGATGCGGATACGAACACAAGCCCGGCCCCGCGATCTCGCGACGGTAGTGTTCGAGATGCGTCTCGTCGAGGAAGCCTTCAAGAAAGGCGCGCGCATACACGCCCGGCGACGAATGCGGCTGGAAGTAGACGAGATCGCCGCCATGCGACTCATTTGAAGCGCGGAAAAAATGATTGAAGCCGACTTCAAACAGATCGGCCGCCGACGCATAGCTGGCGATATGGCCGCCCAGTTCGCCATACGCGCGATTGGCCCGCACCACCATCGCGAGCGCGTTCCAGCGCAATGCGGCGGCGAGTTTTTCCTCAGTGTCGAGGTCGCCCGGATACGGCGACTGCTGATCGACGGGAATCGTATTCGCGTACGGCGTGACGTTCGCGCGCGCCGTCGCGACGCCGTTGCCCAGCGCATGCGCGGCCAGCCGGTCGAACAGATATTGCGCGCGTTCGAGGCCGACGTGCTGGACGACGCCATCGAGCGCAGCCAGCCATTCGGCCGTCTCCTGCGGATCGCTGTCGATGCGAGCTTGAGTGAGGGCAAGAACGGGGCGGGCACCGCTCGATAAGTCCGTCATGGCACAACTCCGGCTGAAAAACGTACGTGAAAACGACTCGGAAACGTGCAATCAGCTTACCCATGCATCCGCAAAATGTGCGTCTCTTTTGCTTGCTTCAGCGCTTTCATATAGTGTATTTATTCTGGTAAATCGACCTTACGCGGAATATTTACACCATGAGCTCAGACGCAAAACCGGCCGCACGACGGCTGGACCGCATCGACATCGCGATCCTGCAGCAACTTCAGCAGAACGCGCGCATCACCAACGCGGAACTGGCGCGCGCCGTCAACCTGTCGCCGACGCCCTGCTTCAACCGCGTGCGCGCGCTCGAAAAGCTGGGCCTGTTCCGTCAGCAGGTCACGCTGCTCGACGCCGGGGCGCTCGGGCTGCGCATCAACGTGTTCATTCAGGTGAGCCTCGAAAAGCAGGTCGAAGACGCGCTGCGCCGCTTCGAGCAGGAAGTCGGCGACCGCCCCGAGGTGATGGAGTGCTATCTGATGACGGGCGACGCCGACTATCTGCTGCGCGTCGTCGTGCCCGATATGCAGAGCCTGGAACGGTTCATCGTGCAGTGGCTGACGAAGATTCCCGGCGTGTCGAATATCCGCTCGAGCTTCGCGCTCAAGCAGGTGCGCTATAAGACAGCGTTGCCGCTGCCCGTCGCGGGCCTGACGCTGTCGACGGAGGATGACGCGCCGCGTGAGTGGGCGTGATCTGGACCACCCGCGCACCGGATTGATTAGCGCGGCGGCGTCACGCGCTCGCGCAGTTCGCGCCGGATGACCTTGCCCGTCGCCGTCATCGGCAACGCGTCGACGAAATGGATCGAGCGCGGATACTCGTGCGCGGCGAGGTGCGTCTTCACGTGCTGCTGCAGCGTCTGCACGAGCGCGTCGCTCGCCTGATAGCCGGGGTTCAGCACGACGAACGCGGTGACGATCTCCGTACGCTGCGCATCGGGTGCACCGACCACGGCCGCCATCCGCACGGCGGGATGACGCAGCAGACAGTCTTCGATCGGCGCGGGACCGATCCGGTATCCGGCGCTCGTGATCACGTCGTCGTCGCGCCCAACGAAGCGGATAAAGCCATCCGCGTCCATCAGTCCCATGTCGCCCGTCAGCAGCCAGTCGCCGCGAAACTTGTCGCGCGTGGCGGATTCATTGCGCCAGTAGCCGAGGAACATCACAGGGTCCGGCGCGTGGATCGCGATGTTGCCAGGCTCGCCGCGCGGCACCGTGTGCCCCGTGTCATCGACGATCGCCACGCGATGGCCCGGCACCACCTTGCCGATCGAACCGAAGCATGGCTCGAACAGCGTCGCGCACGAGGACACGACCACGTTGCACTCCGTCTGGCCGTAGAACTCGTTGATCGTCACGCCAAGCGCGCGCCGTCCCCATTCGATCAGCTCCGCGCCAAGCGATTCGCCGCCGCTCGCCACCGCGCGCAGCGACAGCGCCCAGCGCTCGGGATGTTCGACGGTGCGCATCATCTTCAGCGCCGTCGGCGGCAGGAACGCATGCGTGACGGCATGACGCTGCATCAGATCGAACGCGGCCTCGCCGTCGAATTTCTCGAAGCGCCGGGCCAGCACGGCGACGCCGTGATGCCACGACGGCAGCAGCACATCGAACAGCCCGCCGATCCACGCCCAGTCGGCGGGCGTCCACATCAGGCGCGCGTCGTTCGGGAAGAACGCTTGCGGCATCTCCACGCCGGGCAGATGGCCGAGCAGCACGCGATGCGCATGCAGCGCACCCTTTGGCTTGCCCGTCGTGCCGGACGTGTAGATGATGACGGCGGGATCGTTGGCGGAGGTCAGCTCCGCGTCGAAGACGGCTGGCGATTCGTTCAACGCCGACCAGAACGATTCGACCTGCAAGGCGGTATCCGCATGGTCGGTGTCGACGCAGAAGATCGAACGCAATTCAGGCAGGCTCGAACGCACCGAGGCGATTTTCTGTGCGCCGCCGAGGTCCGTGACGAGCGCGACGGCGCCGCTGTCGGACAAACGGTACTGCAGCGCGTCGGGACCGAACAGCGCGAAGAGCGGCACGGCGATCGCGCCGCACTTGTAGACGGCGAGATGCGCGAGCGCCGTCTCCACCGATTGCGCGAGAAAGATGCCGACACGATCGCCCTTCTTCACGCCGCTTCTGCGCAGCGCGTTGGCGAAACGGTCGGACAGCGACTTGAGTTCGTCGAAGGTGTAGCGCGTTGCTTGCCCGTCGCGCGTTTCGCAGATCAACGCAAGACGGCCGCTGCCGTCGGCCCATTTGTCGCAAGCATCGACGCCGATGTTGTACTGCGGCGGAATGCGCCATTCAAACGCGGCGACGAGGGCGTCGTAGCTGTCAGCGGCGGGAAGCATCCGTTGTCTCCTAAGTATTGGGCACGCGCCCGCTCATGCTACTCCGCAAGCAAAGCCTGCGGCGCGTGCTCGCCTCACTCGACACGCTTCGACGGCTCGTCCTGTTCAGGCTTGTCATGCGTGTGGGGCGGCACGAGCGGCTTGAACATCCGCACGCCGCCGAGGATCACGAGCGCGATCACCGTGCTGAGAATCGCAGTCGCTTCGCGCCCGAGTCCCGCCGCGACGCCGACGCCCGCCGCAAGCCAGAGACTCGCGGCCGTCGTCAGTCCGCGCACTTCCCGCTCCGCGCTGAGCTTGATGATGGCACCCGCGCCGAGAAAGCCGATGCCCGATACGAGGCCCTGCAACACGCGGCTCATGTTGTCCTGCGAAAATCCCGCCTGCAACGGCACGAGCACGAACAGAGCCGAACCCGTCGCGACCAGCATATGCGTGCGCAGGCCCGCGTCGCGCCTCGCCATTTCGCGCTCGAAGCCCAGCGCGCCGCCCAGCAGCAACGCGAGTCCAAGGCGTATCACGACTTGCGTGATCGCCTTGACGTCGTCCAGATCCGAGAACTCCCGGGCCACGGTCAACCAGACTTCATGCCACCATCCGCCCATGCCCTCCTCCTCTCGACACGGCAACGCACGCGCTGCGCCCTTACGGGAAAGCATAATGTAATGTCATCGCGTGTCGCCGGATAGCGAGCCCGACACACAGAACCCCGCTAAAGTTTTTTTCAGTTGCCTGTTGCGGCCCTCGCCCGCGACAATGCGCCAACCGAGGGAGGACTATGAAGAAGTGCATTCTGCTCGCCGGAATTGGCGTGCTTGCCGCGTGTACCGCGGTATCGGGCGTGGACAGAAAGCAGAACGGCTACCTCTCGATCACGAGTCACGGGCGCTTCAGCCTGATTTCGTGGAATAGCGTCCGCAACGCGGGGATCAAGCATGCAAAGGCGTATTGCCGCGAACAGAACAAGGAATTGCACACCGTCGAGATCCACACGAACGGCGTGCGCGGCGCAGGCACTCAGACTGTCGAAGTGGTGTTCGAGTGCATCTGATGAAATGACGCACGGCGCGCCGTATGGATCGCCGTACGGCTCGCCTTATGGCGCGATGCACGGCGGCGCTCAGTGCGTGCCGGCTTCGTCCGCGACCGTGTCGCCGAAATGGCTCGCGACGAACGCGCGCATCGCCGCGATCAACGGCGATTCGCCGACCTGCTCGATCGTGCTCGCGCCGGCTGGAACCGACCCCGTCCATGCCGCGCGATCGCCCGCCGCGGCCGGCACGAGATGGATTCTCGCCCGTTCGATGATCGGGCCGCATTGCGCCCAGTCCGTGGACGGCGCGAACGCAGCTTCGAGCGCGCCAGCGGGATCGCCGTCGCAGGCGGGCTCCTCGATCCAGCAGAAGCCGTCGTCGACGCGTGGCATCGGCAGATTGTCCGCTCGGGCGACCCAGTAATCGAGTAACGCGCCTTCCAGCTCTGAAACTCTCATCTCTGCTCCTCGTGGAGATCGTATGTGCTGAACGCAGTATCGATTGTGCATCAAGTTCGTGTTGCGCTTTGTGACGCCGCAAGATCAGATCGCGGCGACTGACGTCCAACTCAATTGCGGGGCACCATGACGTTCGACTATCGACAGGCAAGTCTGCGCGCAAAACCGTCGCATAAGCGCTCGCATGCGCTGGCGGCCATGCTGCTCGGCATCGCCGCGATGCAGGCCAATGCCGCCGCTGGCCCGGCGCACAGGGCGGCCACGGCGGACCGGCCGATCATCATCGACGCGCAAGGCGATTCGACGATGTTTGGCTATCAAACGTCGGACGGTTTCAACAAGTCGTGGCAAACGCCGGACAATCCACCCGCCCTGCTTCAGGCCGCGTTGCAGGCCCGCTTCGGCCCGCATGTGATTGTGCAGAACAACGGCGTGCCGGGCGCGACGCTCGTCGATCGCGAGAAAGGCATCAACGGATATAGCCAGCCGTACGCGCAATGGGTCGCGACGTCGCCGGCGCATATCGTGATCGTCAACTTCGCGCTCAACGACGCCGACAATCACGTCAAGGAGCCGCCTTCCACGTTTCGCGCGCACCTGATGCGCTTCATCGAAGAGTCGCAAGGCGCGGGCCGGATCGTCGTGCTCGAAGAACCGAACCCGGTCGATTATTCCGTGAACAAAAGGATCGTGCCGCGCTATGTCGCTGTCGTTGATGAAATGGCGAAGCATTACCGGCTTGCACTGATCCGGCAGTACGCGTATATCGGTGCGATGCATGACTGGCGATCGTTGTTGATCGACGGCGTGCATCCAACCGATGCGCTCTATCGGCTCAAGGCCGAACGGCAGCGCGAAGTCGTCGAGCCGATCGTCGCGAAGCTGGTCGAGTGATCGCATTCGACAAATCTTCTTGTGCTTTAATACGACCACAATAAAAAGCCGTCGAATCGTGTCGAATTCGACGGCTCGACAACGCGAAGCACGGGATCATCTCCAGTACGCAAACACCCCCAACGCTGCCGTCACCGTCAACGCGCCACCAATACGCGTCGCAATCTGCGCAAACGGCATCAATTCCATCCGGTTGGCTGCCGTGAGAATCGCCACATCCCCCGTCCCGCCGAGCCCGCTATGCGTTGCATTGACGATAGCGGCTTCGACGGGATACATGCCGACCAGCCTGCCGACGAAGAAACCCGTCACAGTCAGCGCAAGCACCGTCGAAACAGCCGTGACGATATTGACCCAATGAAACGCCGTCACGATCTCGCCCCACGGCGTCATGGCGACGCTGATCGCGAACATCAGCGGATACGTCACGGCCGTCGAGAAAAAACCGTACATGAAACGCGCGCCGCCACGCACGCGCGGCGACACGACCTGGAACAGCTGCGCCGCGACGACCAGCACGAGCATCACGACGGGCGCGGGCCAGCCGAACAGTTGATGACTGAGCACGCCAAGCAGATAGAACGCGATGGCCGTCGAACCCGCCGCCGCGACCGAGCCGACGTCGAATTCGAATGACGCCGGGCGTTGCGCGATGTCTTCATCGCTGCCGTCCGCTTTGGTCAAACGTCCGTTGCCCGTCCATTCAGGCCGGCGCGTGCCGAGATAGCTCAGCAAGCCGGCGCAACAGATCGCCGCGATATTGCCGAGCATCACCGCCGACAGAACCTGCGCGAACAGCGGCCCCTGCTCGACGCCCAGAATCTGCGCGTAGCCTGCCGACAACGGCAGCGCGCCCTCGCCGACTCCGCCCGCCATGATCGGCACGACGACCATGAACAACGCGTGGCGCGTATCGAGCCCGAGCGCAGTCCCCACAGCAGTGCCGACCAGCGCCGCGGCAACGGAGCCCGCCGCAACGGGAATGAAGATGCGCACGAAGCCTTTGATCAGCATCTGACGGTCCATGCTGAGCACGCTGCCGACGATGATCGCCGCGATGAACAGATACAGAAAATTCGAAGTCTTCGTGAAGGTCGTCACTGCCTTGACGACGGGCTCGGGCATCAGCTTGTAGTACACCAGCATCGACGGAATGAAGGCTGCAAAAATCGACGTGGCTCCGATGTGGCGAATCCACGGAATGCGCTTCGCCAGTTCGGCGCATGTGAAGCCGCCGACCGCGACGAGTGCGATGCCCGTCGGCAGATCCGCTGCGAGCTTGCCTTTCGCCGCCATCGCGCCGAGCACGCCCAGCATCAGCACATAGACGGGCAATGGCAACGAACCGACGCGTATGTCGAACACGCGCCACCACCATTCGATGACGGCATGCGGCGCTTGCGCCTCGCTGCTCGAAGCAGCGCCCAACGCGGCTTGCGTCGATGATTTCATTGGATGGTCTCCGTTCATTGTTTCGACGGGCGCCCCACTCATACGAGCAGCAGCAATGCGGCGCCATACACGAGCGCGCCGACGATAAACGTCATCACGGTAAAGCCGAGCACACGCTGCACGCCGATGCCCGCCATCGCAACGACGGGCGCGGCCCAGAACGGCTGCATCATGTTCGACACCTGCTCGCCCATTGCGACGGCCATCGTCGTCGCGGGCACGGATGCATGCAGCGCGACGGCGGCAGGCACGACGAACGGCCCCTGCACTGCCCAGTGGCCGCCGCCGCTCGGAATGAAGAACGTGACGATCAGCGAGCAGACGTAACTCCAGAACGGCAGCGTATGCGCGTTGGAAATAGCGATGAAAAAATGGGAAATGACGTTCGGCAAACCGGTCGCATCCATCATGCCCATGATCCCGCCGTACAGCGGGTATTGCAGCATCATCGAACCCGTCTGCCGCGCGGCGTTTTTCACGGCATCGGCGTACGCGAGCGGATAGCCGTGCAGGATCACGCCCGCAATGAACATCACGAAAATCACCGCGTTGACGCCGGAAAACGCGATGTGTTCTGACTGCGCGAGCACCAGCAGCGCAATCCCTGTCGCGCCGATGAATGCCGAGCCGAGCCACGAATATTCGATCCAGCGCGCGAAGCTCAGCTTGCCCGTGGGCTTCTCACGCGGCGCCGCATCGGGATGCTTTTGCGTATCGAGCAGCACGGCATCTTCGTCGCGTGGCTTGAGCCATGCGAGAACGAACGGCATCGCCAGCAGCATCGCGATGGTCGGCACCAGATTGAAACCCGTGAATACCGTCGCGCTGAACGGCAGCACCTCACCCGTGATCTTTTGCACGACGTTCATCGCGCTGCCCGGTGTCGACTGCGCAAGCGCAATCGAACTGGAGATGCCGCTCGCCCACACGACCCATCCCGAGAAGCCCGCCGCGACGATCCACGCGAAGTCGACGCGCATGCGCTTCGCGACTTCGCGCGCCAGCAATGCGCTGACGACCAGCCCCAGACCCCAGTTGCAAAACGACGCAACGGCCACGAGCACGAACGTGAGCGTCGCGGCCTGCACGGGCGTGCGGGCAACGGAAACGAGTGCCTTGAAGACGCGGTGCACGATGGGCGCGTGAGCGAACGCGTGACCCGTCACGAGCACCAGCGTGATCTGAAACGCGAACGTGAGAATGTCGAAGAAGCCCTTGTACCAGCCGCCGACCAGCTTGCCCAACGACGCATGTGGCGCGAACATCGCCGACAACACCGCGACGATCGCCGTGATGAGGATTGCGAGCACGAACGGATCGGGGATGGTGCGCTCGAACAGGCCGATCGTCGCCTCGGTGAAGCGGGTCTTGCGCACTGACGTTGGCGCAACGGTGGATTTCATCACGTGTCTCCGGTTTTGAATGTGCCCGCACGTCGTTTGGGCTTTGTGTAGTTGGCGGGTCGTCTCTTCAGGACTTTTCAGTGCAAGGCGCTCAATTGCCGAATCCGTATAGCGTTGCCGCGTTGTCGACGAGGATACGATCGCGCGTGGCCGTATCGTTCGTCCATTCACCGAGCAGATCGAGCAGCAAGGGATCGTCGGGCTTGTGCGTCTCCGTCACGTGCGGCCAGTCGCTGCCCCACACCAGCCTGTCCGGCACGGCCGAGATCCATGCACGCGCTGTCGGCGCTGCGTCTGCGTAGCGACGGTCGAGCCCTTCGATCGAATCGAGGTATGGGCCGGACAGCTTGATCCACGCGCGTCCGGCATCGGCGAGACGGCGCACGATGGGAAACGCCGCGTGCGCCGCGCCATCGGGCAACGGAAGGCGCGCGCAATGATCGAACACGATCGTCGATGGGAGACGCGCGAGCAGCGCTTCGTGCTCGACGATCTGCGCAGCCGTCCAATGCAGTTGCACATGCCAGCCGAGTTCCGCCACGCGTGTTGCCAGCGGCTCGACCATGTCGAAGCCGACCACGGCGTTCGCCGGCGTATAGAGCGTGAAGCGGATGCCGCGAATGCCGCCCGCGTGCAGCGTTTCAAGCTCGGCGTCCGTCACATCGGGACGCACGACGGCGACGCCGCGCGCATTCGCGATGCCGAACTGGCGAATCGCATCGAGCGTCACGGCGTTGTCGGTGCCGTAGATGCGCGGCGTCACGATCACCACGCGCTGCGTGCCGATCCGCGCCTGCACTTCGCGATACGCTGCCACATCCGCTGTGTCGACAAAACCTGCTGCGTCGCGATGCGCGAGGAACGCGCGGTTATAGATGTGGATGTGCGAATCGCAAGCGCCTGGTGGCGTGTGCCGATGTAAGTCCATGCGTGTCTCCTTCTTTTTTGCGGATCTCTACAGCACAGCGCGCTTCTCGCGCAGACTTTCGATGTCCGCGTCGGAGCATCCCGCGTCGCGCAGCACCGCGTCCGAATGCTCGCCGAACGCGGGAGCCGCGAACGGCTCGGGTAACGGCGTCGCGCCAAAACGGATCGGATGCTTGAAGCCGCGATACCGGCCCACACCCGGATACTCGAAGTCGGTCACCATGTCTTCGGCGAGCACCTGCGGATGGTCGAACATGTCTTCGATGCCGCGGGCCGCGGCGCACGGCACGGCGTCGCCGAAATGCGTTTCCCATTCGAGCGCCGTGCGAACCTGCAAAGCCGCGCGAAGCTTCGGAACGATTTCGCCGCAATGCAATGCACGCTTGCGCACCGTGTCGTAGCGTTCATTCTCCGCAAGATCCTTGAGGCCCGTCTTTTCGCACAACGCCTGCCAGAAATGCGGCGTGTTCGCCGACAGATACAGATAACCCTGACGCGTCGGATGAATGCCCGTGATGCCGCCCGAGCGCATATCGCGGCCGACCTCTTTCGGCTCGTCGTCGGCCCAGATCATGCGGGCCGACTGCATCGCCAGCGCGCTGCGCAGCAACGACACGCCCACGTACTGACCTGCGCCGCTGCGCTCGCGGTCGAACAGCGCGGACGACACGCCCGCCGCGACCAACGCGGCCGCATAGTAGTCGACCACCGAGCCATACACGATTTCAGGCGGTCCGCCATGGCGGCCTTGCAGCGAGCAGATGCCTGTCATCGTTTGCAGGACCTGGTCGTAGCCCGCCTTGTCGCGGTTGGGGCCCGTTTCGCCATACCCTGTCACCGCGCAATAGATCAGCCGCGGATTGACCTCGCGCAACTGCTCGTAACCGATCCCGAGGCGCTCCGGCACGCCCGGCCGGAAGTTGTGCACGAGCACATCGGCCGTCTTCACGAGGCGCATCATCACGGCGAGCGCTTCGGGCTGTTTCAGGTCCAGCGCGAGGCCGCGCTTGCCGCGGTTCACGCCGAGAAAGGCGCGGCTTTCGGCTTCGAGCGTCGAAGGATACTTGCGCAGGTTGTCGCCCGAAGGCGGCTCGATCTTGATGACCTCGGCGCCCTGATCGGCGAGCAGCGTGCACCCGTACGGCCCCGCGATATAGGCGCTCAGGTCGAGCACGCGCAAGCCGGCGAGCGGTCCCTGCTGTCGTGCGTCGGCTGATTGCGATGGTTGTTGCATCTGTTTCTCCAACTCGATTCGATGTGTGTGCAACGAGAGTGCGTTGCTTTACAAAGCTGTGCTGCCGACAACTGCGCGCTGCTCGCCCGTCAGCAGTTCGAGACGCGCGGCGTGCTGCACGAGCGCGCGCGCGCGCTCGAAGAACGGCGGATCGATCATCCTGCCGTCGACGACGTACGCGCCCAGGCCTTTGCTCTGCGCATCGCGTGCTGCTTCGACGACGCGCACCGCATGCGCGATGTCCGCGTCGGACGGACGGAACACGTCGTTGGCCAGCGCGATCTGGCTCGGGTGGATGCAGCTCTTGCCGAGGAAGCCCATCGCGTGCGCGAGCTGCGCTTCGGCGCGGAAGCCCGCTTCGTCCTTGATGTTGGCGAACGCCGAGTCGTACGCGAAGAGGTTTGCCTCGCCTGCTGCGATGCGCAGCGTGAACATCGCCTGCTGAATCGCCGCCTGCTCGCGACGCGCGATGCCAAGCGGCTCGAACAGATCGCCCAGCCCGAGTTGCAGCCCGGCGACGCGCGGATGCGCGGCGGCGAGTTCCGCGGCGCGCCGCAACGCTTTCGGCGATTCGATGTTGAGCAGCAAGCGCACGGGCACGCTCACGCCATTTGCCTGCTCGGCCTGTTCGAGCGCGGCGGCAGCGGCGCGCACGTCGTCCGCGCTTTCGGGTTTCGGGAGATTCAGGTAGTCGAGACCGGGATGCACGACGGCGTCGAGATCGGCGGGGAAAAACGGCGTGTCGAGCGCGTTGACGCGCACGATCAGCACCTTGCGATGCTCGCGCACCGCGCTGTCGCGCAACAGATCCCGCAGCGCGAGACGCGCTTGCGGCTTGCGCTCCGGTGAGACGGCATCTTCGAGATCGAACGAGAGGGCATCGGCGGCGCTCGCGAGCGCCTTGGCGAACAGCTCCGGGCGCGATGCCGGCACGAACAGCTTGCTTCTCATGTCTCCGTTCCAGTTGCTTATTGGCTGGCAACCAGTCTACGGAGAGACAGGTTTTAGATAAACTATCTGCGTCTATCTTCAAACCATAGAATATCTATCGTCATGGACATTAACTTTCTCGGTAATCTGCTGCTGGTCGTCGATACGGGCTCGATGGCCGAGGCCGCGCGGCGCGTCGGCGTGACGCCTGCGGCGATCGCGCAGCAGGTGCAGGCGCTCGAGCGCGAACTCGGCGTGCCCCTGCTCGTGCGCGCGGGGCGCACGGTGATTCCGACGGAAGCGGGTCATCGCGTGATCGCGCGTGCGAGGAACCTCGTGCGTGAATCCGCGGAGTTGAAGGCGTTCGCGCTTGAAGACGAAGCTGCGGGCGAATTGCGCATCGGTACGATCACGACGGCGCTGCTCTCGTTGTTACCGGACGTGCTGGCCGCGTTCGCGCGCGCGTTTCCGCAGGCCAACGTGCTGATACGCGCGGGGACGTCGATGGAACTGTATGAGACCTTGCAACGTGGTGATCTCGACGTTGCCGTCTGTCTGCATCCTGCGTTTGCGCTGCCGAAGGCGTATGACTGGCATCTGCTGCGCGAGGAACCGATTGTCGTGCTCGCGCCGGCGCGGCTGAAGGATGAGGACCCGCATGAACTGCTGCGGCGCGAGCCGTTTATCCGTTATGACCGCTCGCTCGGCGGCGGCAAGCAGGCGGATCAATATCTGCGGTCGGCGCGGATCGCTCCACGTGAAGTGTTTGAACTGAATTCGCTGATGGCGATTGCGATGATGGTCGATCGGGGACTCGGTGTGTCGCTGGTGCCGGATATCGTGTCGCCGCTGACGACTACGCTAAAGGTCGCGAGGCTCGCGCTGCCGACGCCGACGGAGCCGCGGCGGTTCGGTGTGCTGTGGCATAAGACGTCGCCGCGTGGGCGGTTGATCAAGGGGTTTTTGCAGTGTGCCGATGGGGTGCTTGGGTATGGGGATAGCGGTGGCGATGGGAAGAAGGTTGGGCGGCGTCGGTCGGGTGGGTGATCGCCCTATTACTCTGTTGTCGGCGATGTGATTGCGTCGATGACAACAGGAAGTGGTAACTAGAGCGATTCGGCTGCCGCTGCCCCGCTCCGGCGATGTCAATACATTCGCCCGAACAGGCATTGCGCGAAGCGAGCGGCTGATGGAGTCGCCGCAAAGTCAGGCATTCGGCCGTGCTTGAAAGCACGGCTGCCACTCAGGAAGCGTCAATTCAGAACTATGCGATCGGCGAGACCCGGGCTTTTGTAGTGCGCCATCGTTGCGCTTGCGCCTCGGCATTCCGGGGTCTGCCTGTTCGAAAACCTCGGATCCTGCAATTGATATGTCATACTAAATTTCAAGTGCATGACTGACGAGGAAATGGACATTCCAATGGGAGCGGAGTTGCGGTGCAGACAGACCGACAGTGCGGCGATAGCCGAGCACGCCGGACATCGCCGGATTGCCAGCGGAGTGTCGCGATCACATGAAAAAAACCAGCGCCCCAACGAGAGCCGGACCCAATCACGAACCCGAAGAAAAACAAAAACCCCGCAAGCCATCGGCTTAACGGGGTTGCAGTATTGAATTGTGGCGGAGAGACGGGGATTCGAACCCCGGATAGGTTATTAACCTATACACGCTTTCCAGGCGTGCGACTTAAACCGCTCATCCATCTCTCCGGCGGGGAGGCGCATTATAGCAGATTCCGCCGCCATTGCCACCCCGTCCGAAAGGCCAACCATCACGGATGGCGGATATAGTCCACCAGCGCCCGCGTATACGCATCCGGCTTCCGGTCCACGAGGCTCACGAGCACCGTCACCAGAAACCCCGCCGGCACGCCGAACACGCCCGAGCTGATCGGCTCGATACCGAACCAGCGGGGCCCGACAAAGCCCGTCAGCTGCGTGAAGAACGGATACGTCGACACGATGTACCAGATGCACACCACCAGCCCCGCCACCATGCCTGCCACCGCGCCCAGACGCGTCGTCCGCTTCCAGAACACCCCAAGCACGAGCACAGGAAAAAGACTCGACGCCGCCAGCGAAAACGCCGCGCCCACCAGAAACAGGATGTTCCCCGTATTCAGCGACGCCACATAAGACGCAAACAGCGCCACCCCAAGCAACAGGATCTTCGAGATCGTCACCCGCTTCTGGCTCGACGCCTCGGGATCGACCATGTGGTAATACACGTCGTGCGAAAGCGCATTGGCGATCGTCAGCAGCAGGCCATCGGCGGTTGAAAGCGCCGCCGCCAGTGCACCCGCCGCAATCAGCCCCGACATCACATACGGCAGCCCGGCAATCTCCGGCGCGGCGAGCACGACCATGTCCGGCTGCATCTGGATCTCGCTCCAGCGGACGATGCCGTCGCCGTTCACATCGGCGATGCTCAGCAGGTACGGCTCGACATGCCGCCACTGCATCACCCATTGCGGCAGGTCGGAAAACCGATGCCCGACCAGATTCGACAGAATCTCGTACTTGATCAGCACCGCAAGCACGGGCACCGTCAGATAGAACAGCGCGACGAAGAACAGCGTCCAGCCAACCGAGCGCCGCGCCGACGCGACCGACGTCGTCGTGTTGTAGCGCGTGAGGATATGCGGCAAGCTCGCCGTCCCCAGAGAGAGGCACAGAAGCAGCGACAGGAAATTGCGCAGATGCAGCCGCCTCTCGTCCTCGTTCGCGGCGGGAAACGGCTCATGCATCGGCACGGGCGGCGCTGCGCGCTGCATCATCTCGTCGCGTTGCTGCGCCCACACGATCTGCGCCGTCGCTGGATCACGCGGAAAGCGCGCGATGCGCCGCTCCAGATCGGCGATCTCGCGCAGCGGTCCGTTATGCCGCCGCAGATCGTCAAGTTGCACGGTAAGGCGGCCCTTCTCGTCGATATACGACTGCGGCAGGCTGTCGATCTGCGTCTGGATCAGCGCTGCGCGCATCCGGTAGTCGTCGCGCACCGACTGCTCCGATGGCGCATCGCGCACCTGGCGCTCGAGCGACTCGACGCGCTCCATCAGACGCCCATAGTTGAGTTGCGGCACCCAGCCGAGCCCGTCCTTGTGCGCAATCATCGACACAGGAATCAGGAACGCCACGATCAGGATGATGTACTGCGCAACCTGCGTCCACGTCACCGCGCGCATGCCGCCAAGAAACGAGCACACCAGAATGCCCGCGAGCCCGCAGAAAATGCCGATCGCAAAGTCGACGCCGATAAAGCGCGTCGCGATCAGTCCGACGCCCTGGATCTGCGCGACGAGATAAACGAACGAGCACAGGATCGCCGACAGCGCAGCAAGCCCGCGCACCGCGTTGCTCGAAAAGCGCGTGCCGAGAAAATCGGGAATCGTGTAGCGCGCGAGCTTGCGCACGTACGGCGCAAGCAGAAACGCGACGAGGCAATAGCCACCCGTCCAGCCCATCATGTACGCGAGACCGTCATAGCCCGTTGCGTACAAGGTGCCCGCCAGCCCGATGAACGAGGCCGCCGACAGCCAGTCCGCCGCCGTCGCCATGCCGTTGAACGCGGACGGCACGCGCCGCCCCGCTACGTAGTATTCGACGAGATCGGAAGTCCGCGACAGCAGGCCGATTACTGCATACACGGCAATCGGCACGAACAGGAACACGTAGCCGATCCACGTGCCCGGCCCGCTAGCCGCCTCGATACGCCAGAGCAGATAGATGAAGATCAAAAAGCCGATCGTGTAGAGCGAATACGAGCGGATCAGCCGATGCGCGAGCTTCATCGGTCGGCTGCGCGCTCGGCGAAGTCGTCGGTCGCGCTGGCTGCGAGCGCGCGCAGAAGCGCCGCGTCGGCGCGTTGCATCAGCACGATGTACACGACGATCAGCAGCAGGTACACGAGAATCGCCCCTTGCGCGCCCATATAGAACGGCAGGCTGAAGCCCGCAAAGCGCGCGTGCTCGATGTTTCGCGCGATGAGCGGCACGATGAACGACACGAAGAAGCCGATCAGCATCAACGCGACGATCAGCATGACGTTGAAGCGCCAGTAGCGCGCGTGCGCGCGCGCCATCGCCGCCGTCACGGGCGGCGGCTCGGGCACGGGATTGATCGTGAATCGCGAGGTGTGGTGTGGCGCGGCCATGCGCCTATTTATCAAAAAGGTGTTGCATCAGCAATCCGGGTTGTCCACGCAACGATTTCGCGCGGCGGGTCGAGACGACATCTCAAGCCTACGAAAAAACGGCGCACCCATATCGGATGCGCCGTTTGCTGCTTCAAATCTTTACGTCGTCGCGGTTGCGCAAGATCAGCGCGATTCGCCCAGCTGGTCGAGAATCGCCGGATTCTCCAGCGTCGACACATCCTGCGTGATCTCCTCGCCCTTCGCGAGCGACCGCAACAGGCGGCGCATGATCTTGCCCGAGCGCGTCTTCGGCAGGTTGTCGCCGAAGCGGATGTCCTTCGGCTTCGCAATCGGACCGATTTCCTTGCCGACCCAGTTGCGCAGTTCCGCCGCGATCTTCGCGGCTTCTTCGCCTTCGGGACGCGAGCGCTTCAGCACGACGAACGCACACACCGCTTCGCCCGTCGTCTCGTCGGGACGGCCAACCACGGCCGCTTCCGCCACCAGCGGATTCGAGACCAGCGCCGACTCGATCTCCATCGTGCCGAGACGGTGGCCCGACACGTTCAGCACGTCGTCGATACGGCCCATGATCGTGAAGTAGCCGGTGTCCTTGTCGCGCACCGAGCCGTCGCCCGCGAGGTATAGCTTGCCGCCGAGTTCCTCGGGGAAGTAGCTCTTCTTGAAGCGCTCCGGGTCGCCCCAGATCGCGCGGATCATCGCCGGCCACGGGCGCTTGACGACGAGAATGCCGCCCTGCCCGTTCGGCACGTCCTGCCCCGTCTCATCGACGATCGCGGCCATAATGCCCGGCAGCGGCAGCGTGCACGAACCCGGCACGAGCGGCGTCGCGCCCGGCAGCGGCGTGATCATGTGGCCACCCGTTTCCGTCTGCCACCACGTATCGACGATCGGGCAACGCGAGCCGCCCACGTTCTCGTAGTACCACACCCACGCTTCCGGATTGATCGGCTCGCCGACCGTGCCGATGATGCGCAGCGTCGACAGGTCGTAGCTTTTCGGATGCACCTTCGCGTCGGCTTCGGCTGCCTTGATCAGCGAACGGATTGCCGTCGGCGCGGTGTAGAACACGGTGACCTTGTGCTTCTGGATCATGTCCCAGAAGCGGCCCGCGTTCGGATACGTCGGCACGCCTTCGAACACGACCTGCGTGCCGCCGAGCGCAAGCGGCCCATACGTGATGTAGCTGTGACCCGTGACCCAGCCGATATCGGCCGTGCACCAGAAGACATCCGTGGGCTTCCAGTCGAAGGTCCACTTCATCGTCTGCGCGGCCCACAGCAGATAGCCGCCCGTGCTATGTTGCACGCCCTTCGGTTTGCCCGTCGAACCGGACGTGTAGAGGATGAAGAGGGGATGCTCGGCACTGACCCACTCGGGCGCGCACTGGTCCGATTCGTTTGCGGTGACCTCGTGCATCCACAGATCGCGCGTGTCGTCCCAGCCGATCTTGCCGCCCGTGCGCTGGTAGACGATCACGCTCTTGACGGCCTCGCAGCCGCCCATCGCGAGCGCTTCGTCAGCGATGTTCTTCAGCGGCAGCGCCTTGCCCCCGCGCATCTGCTCGTCGGAGGTAATCAGCGCGACCGCGCCGACATCGACGAGACGTTCGTTCAGCGACTTCGACGAGAACCCGCCGAACACGACCGAGTGCGTTGCGCCGATCCGCGCGCATGCCTGCATCGCGACGATGCCTTCAATCGACATCGGCATATAGATGACGACGCGATCGCCCTTCTTGATGCCGCGCTTTTTCAGCGCGTTTGCGAAGCGCGACACGCGTTGCAGCATGTCGTTGTACGTGACGTTGGTGACGGTGCCGTCGTCGGCTTCGAAGATGATCGCGACGCGCTCGCCGTTGCCCGCCTCGACGTGACGGTCGATGCTGTTGTACGACGCGTTCAGTTCGCCGTCTTCATACCACTTGTAGAAAGGCGCGTTCGATTCGTCGAGCACCTTCGTGAAGGGCTTTTTCCAGCTGAGCGTCTCGCGCGCCAGCCTGCCCCAGAAGCCTTCGTAATCGCGCTCGGCCTCGGCGACGAGCGCCTTGTACGCGTCCATGCCGGACACAGTAGCCTGCGCCGTCACTTCGGCGGAAGGCGGAAACACGCGGCGTTCTTGAAGAACCGATTCAATCGCAGACATCGACTACCCCTTGGTGAAGATGAAACGTCAATCCTTGCGGGTGCGCGCGCGATGCGTGCCAGCCGTGGCCGGCGCAGCGCGTCGCTCCATATCGTCATACCCGTCATCGTGGCGCCGCATGATGTTGTCCTGCGGCGTGTCTCCCACCCTCGTGCGCATCGGCAGCGATGAGCACACAGCGATTCGGCGAATGACAACTGCGGCATCGCACATCGGGCGCGCCGCATGCCTTCATCAGCTTCGATCACTTCCCACGATAAGCGTTGCAACTTACCGCGTTCTTACGTGCGGGTCGAGCGTGCGTCAGGCTAAACACCAGGTGCGGCGCGTATGCTTGCCGCGCTGCAAGCAGTCCGCAAGGCTCGCCGGACGACGCAGCCCCGCTTTGCGCCCTTGTTAGCGCCCTTTTACAATGCTAACTGATCTAGCCGTCCGGATTCCAGCTTGAACCGCTACTCACTGTTCCTCATCGCCGCAATGCTGCTCGTCGGCAGCAACGTCGGCATCGGCAAGTCGATTGTCGCGTTCGTTCCCGTTCCCCTCTTTGCCCTGCTGCGCTTCGTGATCGCCATGGCCGTGTTATGGCCGCTCCTGCGCGTGAACAAGCTGCGCCGCGTGAAAGCGGGCGAATGGCTCAACCTTTTCCTGCAGGCGCTGTTCGGCACATTCGGGTTTACGCTGCTGATGCTCAACGGCGTGCATCGAACCAGCGCCGTCGCGGCGGGTGTCATCACGAGCACGATTCCCGCCGTGGTTGCGCTGTTCTCGTGGATCTTCCTCAAGGAAAAGCCGGATCGCCGCGCGCTGGCGTCGATTGCGCTGGCGATCGCCGGCGTGGTCGTCATCAATCTCGCGCACGCGGGCGCCGCCACGGGCCCATCCAGCGAGAGTTCGTTCGCCGGCAACCTGATGGTGCTCGGCGCGGTTTGCTGCGAATCGCTCTATGTGATCCTGTCGCGCCGGCTCACGCAGACGCTCGCGCCCATCGACATCTGCGCGTACACACATCTGTTCGGCCTGTTGCTGATGCTGCCGCTCGGCGTGTCGTCGCTGTTCGCCTTCAATTACACGAGCGTACCCGTCGGCATCTGGACGCTGGTGTTGTGGTACGGCCTGTCGGCGAGCATCTTCTCGTTCTTGCTGTGGATGAAGGGCATCCGCCATGTGCCGGGCAGTCTCGCTGGCGTGTTCAGCGCGGTACTGCCCGTCGCCGCCGCGATCTACGGGATCGTGTTCCTCGACGAACGGCCGACGCTCGCGCATGGCATCGCGCTCGCCTGCGTGGTCGCGGGCATCGCTCTGGCGAGCCTGAAGGCACGGCGCGTGCCGCCCGTCGCTTCTTAGCTCGAAATCGGCAGAAAGCACAGCATGGCGCACGCCGCCGCGCCATGCTGTCTTAGGCGCTAAGTGCCCGGGTGCCCGCCTCGACATGGCTGTCACGGATCACGCTGTACAATATCGCGCCCAACGCGCCTTGCCGGCCGGTTTCACCGCCGTGCCGCTGACTGCCGGTCGTTCGCTTTTCACGTGATCCGCCGCCGTCGATGCGAGCGCGTCCGTGCCCGCCGTATCCGTCGCCACGATCCGTCACCAAGAAGCGCCAACACTACGTCGACCCTACATGACCGCTCCGCGCCCCACTCTGTCCGGCCAGCCGCGCCGCATGCGCCTTCTGCCCTCCGTGATCTTCATGAGCCGCTGGCTGCAGGTGCCGCTGTATCTGGGCCTGATCGTCGCGCAAGGCGTCTACGTCGTATTGTTCGCGAAGGAAGTGTGGCACCTCGTCACGCACGCGATGACGCTCGACGAAACCAACATCATGCTCGTCGTGCTCGGCCTGATCGACGTGGTGATGATCTCGAACCTGCTGATCATGGTGATCGTCGGCGGGTATGAAACCTTTGTCTCGCGCCTCGGCCTGGAAGGTCATCCCGACGAGCCCGAATGGCTCGACCACGTGAACGCGGGCGTGCTGAAGGTGAAGCTGTCGATGGCGCTGATCGGCATCTCGTCGATTCATCTGCTGAAGACCTTCATCGACCCGGACAAGCACACGCAGCAGGCCGTGATGTGGCAGGTCATCATCCACGTCACGTTCCTCGTGTCCGCGCTGGTGATGGCATTCGTCGACCGGCTGACCACGCACACGCACCCGGAGCATTTTCACGAGCCCGCAGCCCGCGGCGGCGCGATGCCCGGCAAGAACACAACGATTTCCAACTCCCCTGAAGGCGTCTGACCGGCCGCGTCGTCACGCGGCCGCGATAACAAGCGCCACAATGCCCCACTGAGCCTAGCCATGACCGTCATCAAACAGGAAGACCTGATCCAGAGTATTGCCGACTCGCTGCAGTACATCAGCTACTACCATCCGCTCGATTACATCGAAGCGCTCGGCCGCGCGTACGAACTCGAAGAGAGCCCGGCCGCGAAGGACGCGATCGCGCAGATTCTGACGAACAGCCGCATGTGCGCCGAAGGCAAGCGCCCGATCTGCCAGGACACGGGCATCGTCACGGTGTTCGTGAAGGTCGGCATGGACGTGCGCTGGGATGGTGCGACGATGTCCGTCACTGACATGATCAACGAAGGCGTGCGCCGCGGTTATCTGAACCCGGACAACGTGCTGCGCGCGTCGATCGTGAACCCGCCCGAAGGCGCGCGCAAGAACACGAAGGACAACACGCCCGCCGTGATCCACTACGAGATCGTGCCGGGCGACAAGGTCGACGTGCAAGTCGCGGCCAAGGGCGGCGGCTCGGAGAACAAGTCGAAGTTCGCGATGCTGAACCCGTCGGATTCGATCGTCGACTGGATTCTGAAGACCGTGCCGACCATGGGCGCGGGCTGGTGCCCTCCGGGCATGCTCGGCATCGGCATCGGCGGCACGGCTGAAAAGGCGATGCTGATGGCGAAGGAATCGCTGATGGACCCGATCGACATTCAGGACATCATCGCGCGCGGCCCGCAGGACTGGATCGAAGAACTGCGCGTCGAACTGCACGAGAAGGTCAACGCGCTCGGTATCGGCGCGCAGGGTCTGGGCGGCCTCGCGACGGTGCTCGACGTGAAGATCATGGCCGCACCGACGCACGCGGCATCGAAGCCGATCGCGATCATCCCGAACTGCGCGGCCACGCGTCACGCGCACTTCACGCTGGACGGCACGGGCGTCGCGAAGCTCGAGGCGCCGTCGCTCGACGCATGGCCGAAGGTGCAGTGGGAACCGGACACCGAGAAGAGCCAGCGCATCGACCTGAACACGCTGACACCGGAAGAAGTCGCGTCGTGGAAGCCGGGCCAGACGCTGCTGCTGTCGGGCAAGATGTTGACGGGCCGCGACGCCGCGCACAAGCGCATCGCCGACATGCTCGCGAAGGGCGAAAAGCTGCCCGTCGATTTCACCAACCGCGTGATCTATTACGTCGGCCCCGTCGACCCGGTGCGCGACGAAGCGGTCGGCCCGGCAGGCCCGACCACCGCGACGCGCATGGACAAGTTCACGGAAACGATGCTCGCGCAAACCGGCCTGATCTCGATGATCGGCAAGGCCGAGCGCGGCCCCGTCGCGATCGAGGCGATCAAGAAGCACAAGGCGGCGTATCTGATGGCCGTGGGTGGCGCGGCGTATCTCGTGTCGAAGGCGATCCGCAGCGCGAAGGTGCTCGCGTTCGAAGATCTCGGCATGGAAGCCATCTATGAATTCGACGTGCAGGACATGCCCGTGACGGTCGCCGTCGATTCGAACGGCACGTCTGTGCACCAGACGGGACCGAAGGAATGGCAGGCGAAGATCGGTAAGATTCCCGTCGCGACTGCTTAAAGATTTTCTTTGTTTTACCGAAGCCGGGACGTTATAGTCCCGGCTTTTTTATTGTTCACGCGAAATACAAATAAAATTGCGTGAATGATTCTCAACAACCATATTCGTCCTTGGCTTTTAGTTTTCAGACGTTTATTGTTGTTGGAAAACCCAGCTCTTGAAGAGGAAACGTCATGCAAGGCGATAAAAAAGTCATCGAATATCTGAACGCCCAGTTGAAGAACGAACTGACCGCGATCAACCAGTATTTCCTGCACGCGCGGATGTACAAGCACTGGGGTCTCGAGAAGCTGGGCAAGCATGAGTACGACGAATCGATCGGCGAAATGAAGCACGCCGACTTGCTGATCGAACGCATTTTCATGCTCGATGGCCTGCCGAATCTGCAAGACCTGCACAAGCTGCTGATCGGCGAAGAAACGAAAGAAATTCTCGAATGCGATTTGAAGCTCGAAACCATCTCGCAGGGTACGTGCAAGGAAGCCATCGCTTATTGCGAGTCGGTGCGTGATTTCATCTCGCGCGAAATCTTCACGACGATTCTCGACGACACCGAAGAACATATCGACTGGCTCGAAACGCAGATCGACCTGATCGACAAGGTCGGCATCCAGAACTACCAGCAGTCGGCGATGGGCTCGCAGGAAGAATAAGACGACACCCGAGCTGGGAGGGTCCCCACTCCTGATACACTTCTGCGGTCCGATCCGCGCAACGTTTGCTCACAGGCGCTGCGCGGATTTTCTTATATGGCTTCCGTTGAAACCATGACCGCTTCGTCCCCCGCCTCCGCTACGTCCGCTTCGATTCCGCCGCTCACCTCGCTCGATCCGCGCGCGCCCGTCGGCATTTTCGACTCGGGTCTCGGCGGATTGTCGGTGCTGCGCGCGGTCCGCTCGCAACTGCCGGACGAAGCGCTCATCTACGTCGCGGATTCGCTCTATGCGCCCTACGGCGAGCGCGACGACGATTTCATCGCCGACCGCACGCTCGCGATCGGCGAATGGCTCGTCGCGCAGGGCGCGAAGGCGCTGGTGGTCGCTTGCAACACGGCGACCGCGCAGTCGATCGCGCTGGTGCGCGAAAAATTGCCTATTCAGTTGATCGGTGTCGAACCGGGCGTGAAGCCGGCGGCGTTGCAGTCGAAATCGCGCGTGGCGGGCGTGCTCGCGACCCGCGTGACGCTGCGCAGCGCCCGCTTCCAGGGGCTGCTCGAACGCTACGCCAGCGACTGCCGTTTTCTGTGCCAGCCGGGCCACGGCCTCGTAGAGGCTGTCGAGCGCTGCGACATCGGCTCGCCCGAACTGCGCGCGCTGATCGAAAGCTACCTTCAGCCGATGCTCGACGCCGGCGCCGATACGCTGGTGCTCGGCTGCACGCACTACCCGTTTCTCGATGCGGCGATCCGCGATATCGCCGGCGACCGGCTGACGCTGATCGACACGAGCGTCGCGATCGCCCGGCAACTGGAGCGCGTGCTCGACCAGCAAGGGCTGCGTTCGCCTGCGCGCGACGCCGTGCCGCAGCCGCGCTTCTGCTCGACCAGCGACGGCGCGCATCTCAAACAGCTCGCAGCGACGCTGCTCGACATCGACGCGCCCGTCGAGCGCGTGCACATTCCGTCGCGCCGTACGATCACGCCGGATTCGCACGCCGCCTGAGGCTGGCGGACGGCACCGTGCCGCTGGCGGTTTCCATGCGTCGCCGCCGCATCAAATACGCCGCCACCCGGCGGAAACCCGCCCCCACAACGCCCCGCCGCCACTTGAACGATCGTGCGGTGCCGGACGAAACCCTTCTAACAGGCTGGTTTTGTTACAAAATTTTGCCTGGGAGGCTTGCCAAACCGACCAAACAAAATGATAATAATTCGCATTAACGTTAGCTATCGCGAGCTGTCATGATTGTCTGCGTGTGCAAGTCAGTGTCCGACCGAAAAATCCGTGCAACGATCGCCGCAGGCGTCGATTCATTCGACGAGCTCCAGTTCGAGCTCGGCGTCGCCATGTGCTGCGGCAAGTGCGAGGAGTCCGTACGGGACGTGATGGCGCAAAGCGGCGTCTGTGCGAGCCGCTGTGGCGTCGAGCATCACACGCAAGCGGCGCCGCTGACGTTCTACGAACGCAAGGCAGCCTGAAGCCGGTTCCCGGCCTTTGACGCGTTTCAACATAGTGCTTCGAAAAGCGTGCCATTATCGGGCGCTGTAATTTTTTCGTTTCCGCCGTCAGCAAGCCAGTCCGACACCAGCCAGCGACGCCATTCTTCGAGGAGTTCGAGATGGAATTGCTGATCGGTTTTCTGACCACCGTTTGTATTTCGTTGCTGATATTCCGAACATGACGCTGTTTTGCATGACGTGCTGCATTGCCGGCGCGCCGCCACGCTAACCATGCAGGCCACGCCTTCTCTCCCAACCGGCTTCGCGCCGGACGCTTCCGCCCGAATCAACCCGCGTATCGCCACGGTGACGGGTATCGTCATCGGACTTCACGTTATCGCGCTCGCTATTGCGTTCACGGTGCGCGAAGTTGCGCCGTTGCAGGTTGAGACCCAGCGCACGATCACGGCGGAGCTGCTTCCGCCGCCGCCCCCTGCCGCTGCGCCTGTCGCGATCGAATCGGCCCCGCCGCCGCCGAAGCCCGTGCCCATCCAGAAGGTCAAGCCGAAGGTGCAGCCGCGCCCGACGCCGAAGCCCACGCCGACTCCACTGCCCGTCGCGCAAGCGCCGTCGCAGCACGAGATCAGCGCGCCCGAGCCGGCTCCGCCCGCGCCGCCAGCACCTGCTGCGCCCGCACCGGCCGCGCCCGCGGCAAAAACGGTGATGTCGATCACCGCGCCCAAGGACGCGTCGCACCTGAACTGCAGCATCATCGAGCCGACTTATCCGGCGATGTCGCGCCGCCGCGGCGAAACGGGCCGCGCCGTCGTGCAGTTCATTCTGTCGGCGTCGGGCCGGATCGAAAACGTCGAACTGAAGAAGAGCAGCGGCTCCGATCGCCTCGATCAGGCCGCGCTCGACGCGATTCGCTCGAGCTCGTGCAAACCCTATCTGGTGGACGGCGAGCCGACTCGCGTGCCCGCCGTCCAGCCGTTCGACTTCAGCCTGAACAATTGATATTGATCAGCTGACCAGGATCTCAAAAGAAAAAGGAATTGCCATGCAGAACTACGGTATTGCCCACGTCTGGGCACAAGGGGATTTCGTCACACGCGGCATCGCGGTGACGTTGCTGATCATGTCGGTGCTGTCGTGGAGCGTGATCGTTGTCAAGAGCTGGAACGTGATGCGTCTGGGCCGCCTCACGAAGAACGCCGAAAAGGCGTTCTGGCATTCGGACGATTTCGCCGACGGCATGAAGAAGCTCGGCCGCGACACGTCGTCGCCGGCTGAGAACCCGTTCCTCGCGCTCGCGCTGTCGGGCCAGGAAGCCGCCGATCACCATCATCAGACGCAGCCGCATCTGCACGACCGCATGGACGTGTCGGACTGGGTCACGCGCTGCCTGAAGGACACCATGGACGAAAGCGTCGCGCGCATGCAGAGCGGCCTTGCGGTGCTGGCGTCGATCGGCAGCACGGCGCCGTTCGTCGGCCTGTTCGGGACGGTGTGGGGTATTTATCACGCGCTGCTGTCGATCGGCGCAGCGGGTCAATCGTCGATCGATCAGGTCGCCGGCCCCGTAGGCGAAGCGCTCATCATGACGGCCTTCGGCCTGTTCGTCGCCATTCCCGCCGTGCTCGGCTACAACGCGCTGACGCGTGCCAACAAGGGCATCGTCAGCAAGCTGAGCCGCTTTGCACACGGCCTCCATGCGTTCTTCGTGACGGGCGCCCGCCTGTCGTCGTCGAAACGCGGAGACGGTCTTCGGCTCGCGACCCGCGCCAACTAAATAGCGAGACATAGCGATGGCAATGAGCCCTTTCGCCGGCGACGATGACGACGGCCTCATGAATGAAATCAACATGACGCCGCTCGTCGACGTCATGCTGGTTCTCCTGATCGTGTTCATGGTGACGATCCCCGTGATCCGCCATGCGGTGAAGATCGATCTGCCGCACGCGAGCAGCCAGAAGGAAGATACAAAGCCCGCGCAGGTGACGATTGCGATCGACGCCGACGGCAACCTGATGTGGGACGAACAGAAGATCTCCGACGACATGCTGCAGGCGAAGATCGCCGCTGCTGCGCAGCAGGAACCGCAGCCGGAACTGCATCTGAGCGCGGACCGCAAGGTCGCGTATGAAAAGGTCGCGCAGGTGATGTCGGCGGCCCAGGCGGGCGGCCTGACGAAGATCGGTTTCGTCACGGAACCGAAGGCCAAATAAACGCGCCGCCCTCTTCCGTTCGAACAAAAGCCCTGTTTTTCAGGGCTAAAAGTAAAAGGCCTTCATCGTCGGATGAAGGCCTTTTTTCATGCGCACTCGGCGCCTTCGGGCGGTGGGATCATTTACCATTGCTTGTGCTTTGGACCTGATCACCACATGCGAAAGCCGTGGTCGACACGGACAACGCTGTCAGCCCTATCAGGCTCGCTATCAAAGCGGCCGTGATTTTTCGCATAGGACACTCCTTAGCGAAGGGATTTCAATATAAGCCCGTGGGCTTTTCCATTCAAGCCCGCGGCCATTGAAAGTATCCATCGCCGGCCGCGCTTGCATGGCGAAAAGGTATTTCACTTCCTGCGTTCGCGTGAAAGTACGCGTCGGCTTCGTTAAGCCACAGCCGCTTTCAGCCGCAGATTCTTCGCTTCGCGCTCCGGGCATTCCTGTTGAATGTGCTTGCCCGTGTCGGGATCGAGCATCTCGACGAGATAGTCGACGAAGGTCCGCACCGCGGGCACCATGCCCTGCCGCGACAGGAAAACGGCATACAGCTGCGGCGACGGCAGCGTCCAGCCCGGCATCACGGGCGACAGGCGCCCGCTGCGCAGCGCGGCGCCGTACATCATTTCCGGCAGCGCCGCGATGCCGACGCCCGCGAGCGCCGCTTCCAGGATCATCATCAGATCGGCCGTGACGAGGCGCGGCTCGTGGTCGTGCGCGTGGCGCGTGCCGTCGGGCGCGATCAGGTTGTAGACGTGGCGACCGTCGCCTGTGGGCGTATCGAGCGTTTCGAAGCGTTTCAGGTCCGCGGGCTCGAGCGGCGGTGCGTTCTGGCTCAGCAGGCTCGGCGCGCCGACCAGCATCTGCTGCGTGCGCCACAACGGCCGCACGACGATGTTCGCGTTCTCGGGCGGCTCCGAACGCACGCGCAGCGCAACGTCGATCGAATCCTCGAACAGATCGACCACGCGATTCGTCACGCGCACCACGACGCGGACTTCCGGAAAACGGTGCATGAACTCCGGCATGATCTGCGACATGATGGTCTGCGAGATCGTCACGGGCACGCTGACGCGCACCGTGCCGCGCGGCGACGAGCGCAACTGCTGCACGACGTTGACGGCCGCCTGCGCCTCCGACAGCATCGCCTGACAGTGCTGGTAGAACAGTTGCCCCGCTTCCGTCAGCGCGAGCTTGCGCGTCGAGCGCTGCAAAAGACGCACGCCCAGCGACGCCTCCAGCTCCGTCAGCCGGCGCGACAGGCGCGACTTCGAAATGCCGAGCACGCGTTCAGCGGCGGAGAACCCACCGTGTTCGACGACCTGCGAAAAGTACATCAGGTCATTCAGGTTATGCGAATCGATCTTCATGTCATCGTTTCACTAGCAGAACAATCCATTGCGGTAGACGGCCTGTTACGGCCCAAAACGGTCCATATAATAGCCCTATGTTTCAGAAATAACGCTATTCCCCAATTTTCGAGGTGATTTTGATGAGCGCGACCCGCACGATCGAACGCACGTATCCTTCCGTACGCACGGTTGAAGGCGGCGGTTTCGTCGTCCACCGCCCGTTTCCGACCCGCATGCTGATGGATTTCGACCCGTTTCTGCTGCTCGATGAAATGGGCCCCATCGACTACGCGCCCGGCGAGGCGAAAGGCGCGCCCGATCATCCGCACCGCGGCTTCGAAACGGTCACCTACGTGCTCGAAGGCCAGTTTGGTCACAAGGATTCGGCGGGCCACTCGGGCACGCTGCGGGCGGGCGACGTGCAATGGATGACGGCGGGCGCGGGCGTCGTGCATAGCGAAATGCCCGATCCTTCTTTCATCGCGACGGGCGGCCGCGTGCACGGCCTGCAACTGTGGGTGAACCTGCCCAAGCGCGACAAGATGATCGCGCCGCGCTATCAGGAAATGCCGTCGGCGGGGATTCCCGTCGCGACATCTGCAGACGGCAAGGTGCGCGTGAAAGTGATTGCGGGCGAGGCACTCGGCGTGAAGGCCGCGATCGAAACGCGCACGCCGATCCTCTACCAGCATTTCACGCTGCAGCCTGGCGCGCAGCTCGTGCATCCTGTGCCGCGCGACTATCGCGTGTTCGCTTACGGGCTGTCGGGAAAAGGCCTGTATAGCGACGAGCGGCTCGAAATCGACGCGCAGCAGATGATCGTGTTCGACAACGACGGCGACACGGTGACGATCGCCGCCGGCGCTGAACCGCTCGAGGTGCTGCTGTTCGGCGGCGTGCCGCTGAATGAGCCCGTCGTCCGTTACGGCCCGTTCGTGATGAATACGGAAGACGAAATCCGTCAGGCTGTCATCGACTATCAGGCCGGCCGCATGGGACAGATCACACACTAGTCGTCCATACGGCTTTTCGCGGACCGGCACTCAACCGCGAATCGCAGCAAATTCGTTCACAATAGCGGTTCGAGCCGCGCGCCGCGTCCTGCGCCGCGCGGCGCTATTGTTCCAACTGAACGTTCCAACTCAACGTCCCGCACAGGAGCGCGCATGGCAGACACGAAGGTCACCGCACACATCGGCTCGACGGATTTCCAGGTGCTGTTCGACGATGGCACACACACATGGCTCGCCGACGAGCCCGAGTCGCTGGGCGGCGGCGATCGTGGCCCGACGCCGAACTCGCTGCTGCTGTCGAGCCTCGGCGCGTGCACGTCGATTACGCTGAAGATGTACGCGCAGCGTAAAGGCTGGCCGCTCGAAGAAGTGCGCGTGACGCTGTCGATGCAGAAAGAAGGCGACGGCACGGCGATCGACCGCCAGATCGTCCTGACGGGCAATCTGTCGGACGAACAGCAGGAACGACTCCTGCAAATCGCCAATGCATGTCCCGTGCACAAGATCCTGAGCAATCCGATCTCGATCCGCACGGGCCTGGCCGTTGCCTGATATTGCGTGAATTTTGAGCTTTAAGAGGAAGCTGTCGTCTTGAACTTCGAACATCTCATTCAGATCAACGATCCGCTCAATCCGCTCGTCGAATCGCTGACGCGCGAACAGCTGTGGGAAGGGCTCGTGCTGCGCGCGGAGCAGCCGCAGCTGTTCGTGATGGGCCTCGACAGCTGCTCGATCCTGTCGCGCACGGAAAGCACGATGGAGCGTGAGCTGCATTACGGCCATGCGACCGTGCGCGATCACGTCACGCTCACGCCGCAAAAAAGCGTGCGCTACGACATTAGCGCGACGGCCGACTACGTCGGCGGCTCGCTGACGATGACCATCGAGCAGCCCGACGAGCTGCAACTCTTCCTGCGCTTCGAGTACAGGACGAGCCTGCCGTCCGCCGACGAAAACGTCGACCCGGACGCGCATCAAACGGAAGAGATCGTGAAATCGGCGTATCGCGAGTCGGACATCGATACGGTCCGCCTGATCCGCCAGTTCGTCAGCGCGCGCAATACGCCTGACCAGTTGCACTAAATCCCGCGCGCCGCCAAAGCCTTCAGGCGGCGCAAATCCCCTCGCCTATCGAAACGTCAAACCGATTAATTTTGAAACCTTGTAAATGGGAATGGTTATCATTTAGAATCAATCTAACGAATCGACGAATACCAACGGCAAGCATGACGAACATGACACGCTCTTCCACGCTTAGCCTGCGCCGCCCCGCGGCAGCGGCACTGACGACCAGTCGCCCCGCCAAATCCGTGACGACGGCGCCTGCGGAACGCCATGCGGCCAACGGCAACGACGCAGCGCCGTCGACAGCAGAAACGTCCGAGCGCGTGCTGCGCAGCGATGCGCTGCTTCAGGGCCGCACCCATGTGAGCATCATGCACAACGGTGAGACGTATCAGTTGCGCGCAACGCGACTGGGCAAACTGATTCTGACGAAGTAACGAATGCCGCAGTAAAGATTGTTTTAGTACAGGGTATTGTGGGGACCACCTCCCAGAGAGGTGTTGGGCACTAGCCAGCCACGACGGCTTGCACGCGAGATCTAGACCCCTTCGTGCAGACACCAAGCCAGCCGTCGAAGCAAGCCAGGCCGCTTTTTTTGGTTCTCACCGCGACGTGCGCGCTTATGAATCGCGCAACGTTCATCGATGACAGAAGCGAAGCCGTGCAGATGACAACATCTGCACGGCTTTTGTCTTTTGCGACCCGCGCGGGAACCGTCAGCGCAGTTCGAGCGCGGCAATGCCCGCGCGTGCAATCGCCGTATCCTGCTCCGATTTCACGCCCGATACGCCGATCGCGCCCACCGTCTCGCCTTCCACGACGATGGGCACACCGCCTTCCACGAACGCGGCGAGCGGCGCACTCAGAAACGCGATGCGCCCCTGCTTGATGATGTCTTCGTAGACCTTGGTTTCGCGGCGCCCGAGCGCGGCTGTGCGCCCTTTCGCGGTCGCCATGTCGACCGTGCCGGGTGCCGCGCCATCCATTCGGTGCAGGTGAAGGAGATGACCGCCGTCGTCGAGAATCGCGATCGTCACGGTCCAGTGATTCGTCGCCGCATGCGCGTGCGCCGCGGCGGCCATCTTGCTGACGTCTTCGTCGGTCAATACGGGTTTGGTTCTCACAGGCGCCTCGCTCGGGTACGCGGCGCGCCGCCGATCAATGTGCCGGCCAGTACCAGAACATCAGCCACCACGCGCTATCGACGACGGCCAGTGCTGCCATGAACCATACCACCGACAGCGCGCGCTGGAAAACCCGCGCCGTGTAGCGGCGCGTCACGAGCCACGCGAGCCACGCGCTCCACGCATTCGAGATCACGAGAATCGCGATGCGAACGTCCGACGCCCAGTCGAGCGGCACATGTTCGGCCTTCAGCAGCGACAGCGTCGTCGCCGACAGGCCGAGGAACACGCCCGTGCCCGCAATCGGAATCAGCGCTTGCGCGAGATGATGCAGGCGCGTCATGTCGAAGCGTCCCAGCGTGCGCGTCGCGCCCGCCAGCAACGCGAGCAGCACCGTGCCGTAGACCACGCCCGTTGCGAGGATGTAGGCGATGATCATCGTGCCATCGAGCCACGAGAACACGTCGTTCTGTTCCGGATAATGCGTGAACAGGAACCACGGCGCGTTCGTGTCGAGCGGCCACATGATGTCGTGATCGACGAGCCATGTCGCGAGCGACTGCTTGATGTCGATGAACCACGGCGAGCCCGTCCAGTGGAATGCGCCGATCGCGATGCCGAGCAGGCCGTAGAGGATCAGCGCGGTGTCCCAGGCGCTCGCCTGCTTGTCGCCGAGATTCACCACTTCCGTCGACGGCTTGCGCCACGTCAGCGCAATCGCGTCGCGGTGTCCGCTACAGCGGCCGCACATGTGGCAGGCAGAGGCGCCCTTCATGTTGCGCAATGGCACGAGCGGCGCGCAGTTGATCGGGATCACGCGGTGGCCGTGTTCGCCTTCCTTGTACGACCGGCGCCACGCCTCTTCGTCGACCTTGTAGTGGAACGGCGCGAGACGCGCCAAAAGCGAAAAAACCCCGTTGACGGGGCACAGGTACTTACACCAGACGCGCTTCTCTCTACCGTATAGCAACCCGATGATCATCGCGGCGAATGTCGATCCGCCTAACACCAACAAGACTGCTTTTGGATACTGATAGACGCTGACCATCTGGCCGTAGATCGTCGTCAGACCGAAGGCGACGAAAGGCCAACCGCCCCAGCGCATCCAGCGTGGGATCGCCCAGCCTCGTCCGTATTTGCTCGCGAACTCCGCGAGCGCGCCTTCGGGACACAGCACGCCGCACCAGACCCGCCCGAGCATCACCATCGACAGCAGCACGAACGGCCACCAGATGCCCCAGAAAACGAACTGCGCCGCGAGCGTCAGGTTGTTCCACAGATGCGCGGTGTCGCCCGGCAGTTCGGTGAACGCGGGCACGAGAATCAGAAAAGCGTAGACGGCAACGACGACCCACTGAATACCGCGGATGGCAGCGCCGTGGCGCTGCATCCAGTTGCCGGCTTCTGCAAGCCGGCTGCGGCGATTTGCGACTGCCGTCGTCATGCCGCGCGCCCTGCCGTCTGTTGCGCGGGAACGCGCTTCGAACGACGGATCAGATACCACACGACGACCCAGTACAGCGCGTACGTGATCAGGTTCATCAGCGCCGGATGCGCGCGATAACCCGTCAGCGTCGCGACCAGCGAGCCGAACGTGCTGGAGTCGTCGAGAATCATCGACGTGTTCCATATGCGGTCAGCGATGGTCGGCAGGATTTCCTTGTCGATCAGTTTGTCGACGCCCGTCTGGAACAGGCCCGCGCCGAGAAACAGCAGCATGATTTCGGTGACGCGGAAGAACAGCCGCCACGAGAAGATCTTGCCGCCCAGTTGCAGCAGGTAAAACGTGATGAATGCGAGACCGAGGCCCAGCAGCACGGCAAGAATCTGGCTCATGCCCACGTGACCCGACTGGCCGAAACCGAGGCCGTACAGAAAGATCACCGTCTCGCTACCCTCGCGTGCGATCGCCAGCGCGACCAGCACGGCGACGCCCCACCAGTTCGCGCTCTGCGTGCTCTGCCGCAGTGACTTTTCCATGTCGCGCTTGAGCGTGCGCCCGTGCGACTTCATCCAGATCACCATCTGCACGATCAGCACGCAGGCGACCAGCACCATCGCGGTCTGGAAATAATCCTGCGCATCGCCCGACAGCACTTCGGTGAACCCGACCAGCGCGGCGCCCAGGCCGATCGCGGCCAGAATGCCTGCTGCCACGCCCGCCCACAGATACGGCAGACCGTGACGCGCCTGTTCGTCGCCATTCTTCAGCCACGCGTACAGAATGCCGACGACGAGCAGCGCCTCGACGCTTTCCCGCCAAACGATGAACACTACCTGACCCATCGAAACCTCCAACCACTTCAGTGGACGCCGCGCGTCCGTGTTACGGCTCGTGCTGCCGCGACGTCACTTGGCGACGATCACGCCCTGCGCCTGCTGATGAAAATCATCAAAGAACTTGTAGGTGCCGGGATCGAGCGGAGCGATCACGACCACCGATTCGGCGCCCGGCGCCAGAACCTTTTCCTTGCGCAGCTCGACGCTTTCGAATTCCGCCGCGCCCTTACCCGTGTTCTTCACTTCGATCCGGATGCGCTTGCCCGCAGGCACTTCGATACGCGCCGGCGTCAGCTTGCCGTCCGTCATTTCCAGCTTGAACGTCACGGCTTCCTCGGCGGCGTGCGCCACGCCGAAGAACGATGCCGCCATCGCGAGAACGGCAAGCTTCTGATTGACTCTCATGCACCCTTCCTAAAAATGCGGCGCGCTCTCACGCGCCGCTCACTGCCGCTCGTCACGGCATCAGGGATCGCGATGCGATCGACACCGATCAGTAACCGCCCTTCTTGCCGATTCCCGCGAACGTGAAGTCGTATTCGAGCGTGAACGGCTTGAACCACGGGCCCACGCCCGTTTCCTTGTCGACGTGACGGCCGAATGCCATGTGGCCTTCCTGCATCGGCGGTTCCACGATCAGCTTCAGGTGATACTTGCCCGGGCCGGCGAGCTTGACGTTGTCGCCGTAGTGCGGACCGTCGTCGGCAACCATCGCCATCAGGTCGCCCTTCTGGTCATAGCTCGAACCCGGCTTCGTCAGTTCGTAGTGCACTTGCAGATAAGGCATCCAGTCACCTTCTGCGAACCCAGTCGGATTCTTCTTGACTGCATGGATGTCGGCCTCCAGATGCACGTCAGAATCCGACGCCTTGCGCATCATGCCTTCCGGGTCCATCGTGATCGGTTGAAGATAGACGGCGCCGATTTCCATCCCGCCGCGGATCTGCTGCTTGCCGATCGGATATTCAGCGGCCGACGCCGACATCGCGGCGACGGCAGCGAGGGCAGCTACTCCGCCGCTCAAGATTGACGAAACGCGCATTGAAACTCCTTTGGTTTTTTTAGACTGAAGTAACGAAAAGCCGAACTCGGAAAGGCGCGTTGAAGAGGTCTCGCAAGCGCGTGGTCTTCACGTCTTTCGCGAATTGTCCGATGCCGCCAACGCAAGTGCGAAAGCAGTAACGAACGGTAATGCGAACCATTCTCAATACTTGAACCAGTTTATCACTGTTCGGGAGGAGAAACAAATGCGAAAGCGTCGAAAGCCTTGCTGCGACAGGGTCTTACGCAAAGCTTAAGCGAAGTTTTCGCGCCGTTTGCGGCAAGGCGCCGCGATGGCGTCGCGGCTGAACATGGGTGAGACATGGAGCGACATGCGCGGCGGCAAAGCGCCGCGCCTCGTAGCCTTCCCCGCAACGGCGGAAACGTGGACGGAAGCTAGTCCGTGCCCGTCAGATGATCACCGACATTCGCGCCGAACACCCGCTCGCGCAGCAACGCAAGCTGGTCGCGCATCTGAGCCGCTTTTTCGAATTCGAGATTTTTCGCGTGCTCCATCATCTGCTTCTCAAGCCGCTTGATCTCCTTGGAGATCTGCTTTTCGGACATGTCTTCGAACTTCGCACGAACCTGCTGCTCCTTCAGCTCGGCGCGTGCTTCGTCGACGTTGTAGACGCCGTCGATAATGTCCTTGATCCGCTTCACCACGCCGCGCGGCACGATGCCCCGCTCCGTGTTGAACGCGATCTGCTTCGCGCGCCGCCGCTCGGTTTCGTCGATCGCGCGCTTCATTGAATCCGTAGTCTTGTCCGCGTAGAGAATCGCCTTGCCGTTCACGTTACGCGCGGCCCGGCCAATCGTCTGGATTAGCGAACGCTCGGCGCGCAGGAAGCCTTCCTTATCGGCATCGAGAATCGCGACGAGCGACACTTCGGGAATGTCCAGCCCTTCGCGCAGCAGGTTGATCCCGACCAGCACGTCGAAGGTACCCAGCCGCAGGTCGCGAATGATTTCGACGCGCTCGACGGTGTCGATGTCGCTGTGCAGATAGCGCACCTTCACGCCGTGATCGGCGAGAAACTCCGTCAGTTGCTCGGCCATGCGCTTGGTCAGCACCGTGACGAGCACGCGGTCGCCCGCCTTCACGCGCTCGTTGATCTCGGCCAGCACGTCGTCGACCTGCGTGCGCGCCGGCCGCACCTCGATTTCCGGATCGACGAGGCCTGTTGGGCGCACGACCTGCTCGGCCACCTGCCCCGCCGTCTTCTTCTCGTAGTCGGCGGGCGTCGCCGACACGAACACGACCTGGCGCATCTTGCGCTCGAACTCGTTGAACTTGAGCGGCCGGTTGTCGAGCGCGGACGGCAGCCGGAAGCCGTAGTCGACGAGATTTTCCTTGCGCGCGCGATCGCCGTTGTACATGCCGTTCAACTGGCCGATCAGCACGTGCGATTCGTCGAGGAACATCATCGCGTCGGAGGGCAGGTAGTCGACCAGCGTCGGCGGCGGCTCGCCGGGCGCGGCACCCGAGAAATGCCGCGAGTAGTTCTCGATGCCCTTGCAGAAACCCAGTTCCTGCAACATTTCCAGATCGAAGCGGGTGCGCTGCTCGAGCCGTTGCGCTTCGACCAGCTTGCCATCGCCGTAGAAGAATTCGAGCCGGTCGCGTAGCTCGGACTTGATCGTCTCGACGGCGCGCATGACCGTCTCACGCGGCGTCACATAGTGCGACGAGGGATAGACGGTGAAACGCGGAATCTTCTGACGTACGCGGCCCGTGAGCGGATCGAACAGCTGAAGCGTATCGATTTCGTCGTCGAACAGTTCGACGCGCACCGCCATTTCCGCATGCTCGGCGGGGAAAATATCGATCGTGTCGCCGCGCACGCGGAACGAACCGCGCGCGAAGTCAGCTTCATTGCGGTTGTACTGCATTGCGATCAGACGCGCGATGATGTCGCGCTGCCCCATCTTGTCGCCCGTACGCAGCGTCAGAATCATCTGGTGATATTCCGACGGATTACCGATACCGTAGATCGCCGATACAGTTGCGACGATCACGACGTCGCGCCGCTCCATCAGGCTCTTCGTTGCGGACAGACGCATCTGCTCGATGTGTTCGTTGATCGACGAGTCCTTTTCGATGAACAGATCGCGCTGCGGAACGTACGCTTCCGGCTGGTAATAGTCGTAGTACGAGACGAAGTATTCGACGGCGTTGCGCGGAAAAAACTCGCGAAACTCAGAGTACAACTGCGCGGCCAGCGTCTTGTTCGGCGCGAAGACGATGGCCGGCCGGCCGAGCCGCGCGATCGTGTTCGCCATCGTGAAGGTCTTGCCGGAGCCCGTCACGCCGAGCAGCGTCTGGAACGACAGACCGTCCTCGACGCCTTCGACAAGCGTGTCGATCGCCGTCGGCTGGTCGCCCGCGGGCAGATACGGTTGATAGAGCCGGAACGGGGAGCCCTCGAACGTCACGAATTTGGATTCGTCGAGAGCGTCGTGGACTTCACTCAGATGATGTTCGGACATGGAAGCGGCACCTCGGCCGGGAGCAAACGACTATTCTAGCGTTTTGCGAACAGGCGGGCTGACGCCTCGCCGGACGCCCAGGACGCAGCCGGCGCACGTCCGCTGTTGCGCCCGGATTGATGCGAACGCGGCATGAAAACATCGCCAGATCGCTGTTTTCATTGCAAATTAATCCGTTCACAGGCCCCGCCGATATCAAAAACCCCGGCGAGATTCGTTACAATGGCGCGTTGCGCGCCAGCGCGGCCGTCGGTTGAAAGCGTCGCCGGAACCTGGACCAGGACTTTCCGCCGCAATTGCCGAACCCGGTCGCCACACGGTGCATACGGTTCCTAGCAGCATCCGAAGTCGTCCCTCTTTTCACTACTGCCGAATCATCATGTCTCTGTTCTCCGCTGTCGAACTCGCTCCCCGCGACCCGATTCTGGGCCTGAACGAAGCTTTCAACGCAGATACGCGCACCACCAAGGTCAATCTTGGCGTTGGCGTGTATACCAATGAAGAAGGCAAGATTCCTCTGCTGCGCGCTGTGCGTGAAGCAGAAAAGGCACGCATCGAAGCGGCACTGCCGCGCGGCTATTTGCCCATCGAAGGTATCGGCGTCTATGACGCAGCCGTGCAGAAACTGCTGCTCGGCAACGATTCGCCGCTGATCGCCGCTGGCCGTGTCGTCACGGCACAGGCGCTGGGCGGCACGGGCGCGCTGAAGATCGGCGCGGACTTCCTGAAGCGCGTCAATCCGGCATCGAAGGTCGCGATCAGCGATCCGAGCTGGGAGAACCACCGCGCGCTGTTCGAAAGCGCGGGCTTCGAAGTCGTCTCGTACCCATACTACGACGCGAAGTCGCAAGGCGTGAACTTCGAAGGCATGCTGTCGGCGCTCAACAGCTACGAGGCGGGCACGGTCGTCGTGCTGCACGCGTGCTGCCACAACCCGACGGGCGTCGATCTGACGGTCGACCAGTGGAAGCAGGTGGTCGAAGTCGTGAAGGCGCGCGCACTCGTGCCGTTCCTCGACATCGCCTACCAGGGCTTCGGCGACGGCATCGACGCCGACGCAGCTGCGGTGCGCCTGTTCGCGCAATCGGAACTGAACGTGTTCGTGTCGTCGTCGTTCTCGAAGTCGTTCTCGCTGTATGGCGAGCGCGTCGGCGCGCTGTCGATCATCACGGGCAGCAAGGACGAAGCGGCGCGCGTGCTGTCGCAACTCAAGCGCGTGATCCGCACGAACTACTCGAACCCGCCGACGCACGGCGGCGCCGTCGTCGCGGCCGTGCTCGGCTCGCCGGAACTGCGCGCTACCTGGGAAACGGAACTGGGCGAGATGCGCGACCGCATTCGCGCGATGCGCAATGGTCTCGTCGAGCGCCTGAAGGCAGCGGGCATCGACCGCGACTTCAGCTTCGTCAACGCGCAACGCGGCATGTTCTCGTACTCGGGTCTGACAGCTGCGCAAGTGGACCGTCTGCGCGAAGAGTTCGGCATCTACGCCGTCAGCACGGGCCGTATCTGCGTGGCCGCGCTGAACACGCGCAACCTGGACGTTGTGGCTAACGCGGTTGCCGCTGTCCTGAAGTAAGCATTGCGAGCGAGACGGCGCGAAACGTCGTCTCATACTGCTTGCGATTGAAAAGGCGCTCGTTTCGAGCGCCTTTTTTCATGCCGTTGACGTAAAGAACGCGCTCAACGCAAGTCGCGGTGAATGTCGTGCGTGACGAAGGCCGCATCGTTGTCGGGCATATCGAGCCAGCCAGGCTGCGCAAGCGAATTGCGGATGTCTTCGAGGCCGCTTTCCCAGTGCTGGCGCATCGTCGACAAGCCGAACTGAAAGTCCTTGTAGTGCCCTTCGTATTCCTTGTTGCCGTAGATCAGGTGAACAATGTTGTAACGCTTCGAGCACGATAGCTCTTCGGCAAGCTTGCACCATGGATCACCGCGATGCTCGGGCGACACGCGATCGAGCACTTCGCGCAGCACATGCCGAAAGCGCTGCGTGCGCTGCATCGTGTCCGTGACGAGGCGCGTGCGGCTCGAATACTGAATGTCCTTCATCCGGCCTTGCACATCGGTGATGTTGTCCGGCACGGGACCCAGCGCGCTCCACAAGTCGACCTGAAACGCGAGCGTGTCGCGGCGCGGACTGGCTTGCGCGACCTCGTACAGCGGAGTGTTCGACATCAGTCCGCCGTCCCAGTAGTACTCGCCGTCGATCTCGACGGCTCCGAAGCCCGGCGGCAACGCGCCCGACGCCATGAAATGCTCCGGTTTCAGCGTCTTATGGGCATTGTCGAAATAGGCGAAGTTGCCCGTGTGCACATTCACGGCGCCAACCGAGACATGCACTTCCTTCGAGTTGATCCGGTCGAAATCGCATAGCCGCTCGAGCGTCGCCTTGAGCGGTGTCGTGTCGTAATAGCTCGCGAGTTGCGGCGGAACGGAAACGGCGGGCAACGGCGGCGGAAAACGCGGCGTGAAAAAGCCCTTCTGCCCGTCGACGAGCGCGCCGACTGCCTGCATCGCAGTGAACGCCTTGCGTACCGTGTCGTTTGAATTGAAGAAAGCCTGTTCGAGGGCAGGCGGCATGGGCGGACCATAGGCCGGCTGGCAGATGGTCTCCCAGAACTCGCGCAGTTTCTCGACGCGATGCTCGGGCGCATTACCCGCAATGATCGCCGTGTTCAGCGCGCCAATTGAAATGCCCGCTAGCCAGTTGGGCAGGATGCCCGCCTCGTCGAGCCCCTGATACACGCCAGCCTGATACGCGCCTAGCGCGCCGCCGCCTTGCAGCATCAGCGCGATGGTCTCGTACTGAGGCAGCGCCGCGTGATGACTGGCGCGAACGCCGGACGCCGTGCCCGCCTGCTCGCTTTCTCCCGCGCCGGCACCGCCGGCGCGTGCCCGCTTCACACTCCGTTGTGAATCGCGTTGCGCCATCATCACCCTCCTCGCTTTTTGTGCGTTTATTGCGCGTTCATTGCATATACCAGCCGTGGCTTACGATGAACGATTGCCCCGTGAGCGCGGCCGTCGGGAACGACGACAGGAACAGCACCGTCTGCGCGACATCTTCGACCGTTGTGAAAATGCCGTCCACGGTGCCGCCGAGCATCACGCGCTTGACCACTTCTTCCTCGCTGATGCCCAGTTCCTTGGACTGCTCGGGAATCTGCTTGTCGACGAGCGGCGTACGCACGAAGCCCGGACAGACGACATGCGAGCGCACGTTATGTTTCGCGCCTTCCTTCGCGAGCACGCGCGAAAGACCGAGCAGCGCATGCTTGGCCGTCACATAAGCCGACTTCAGCGGCGATGCTTCGTGCGAATGCACCGAGCCCATGTAGATCACGATGCCACCGCGATCGTCCTTGTACATGTGCTTGAGCGCGGCTTTCGTGGTGAGGAAGGCGCCGTCGACGTGGATGGCCTGCATCTTC